>NZ_JBUYWD010000022.1:0-172917 GCF_055231015.1 Rhodococcus quanlei
CAGGAGGCTGTGAAGCGTCAACCCGGCACAACCCGACCCGGGTTGATCGGACCGGGACCGTCGCCCCGCAAGAGGCGACTGCCTGATGGACGAGCATGCTCACGTTTGCTCACCACAAGGCAACGGTGAGCAGATCGCGAATCGCGGAACTGCGCATCCCGTCCATGCGGCGCGACAGACGAACAGAATTCATGGAAGCTCCCAGGACGACAGACAGAGGCGAAGAACACCCTGGCCGTCCTGGGTCTGCGGGGCGGATAGAGCGCCTGGCTGGGCGTTGATATCGCCCGTCACTCGACTATGGCACGACTCAGACCATTATGTGAACCATCCATCCCAGATAACGAGATCTGGACATGGCCACTCAATCCAGATCGTCGTGCCGAATGAGCTGGCGCGCGGCCTCGGTGATCGACCCCGTCAACGACGGGTACACCGAGAAGGACTGGGCCAGATCGTTGACGGACAGATTGTTCTGCACAGCAATGGCAATCGGCAGTATCAGTTCC
Source organism: Rhodococcus quanlei (assembly GCF_055231015.1). Taxonomy (NCBI): domain Bacteria; kingdom Bacillati; phylum Actinomycetota; class Actinomycetes; order Mycobacteriales; family Nocardiaceae; genus Rhodococcus; species Rhodococcus quanlei. The sequence goes on from NZ_JBUYWD010000022.1 coordinate 510, forward strand.
GACGCGGTGGGTGCCACCACCACACCACCGATCACGACACCCGTGGCGGGGCGGCAGAAGATCTTCACGAACCCGCGACGCAGACCCGACATCTTCGCGCGCGGATTGGTGTTGAGCGGAAGCATCACCGTACGTGCCGGGACTTCCCCTTCGTCGATCGCCGACTGGCTCACGCCGACCGTAGCGATCTCGGGTCTGGTGAAGACTGCGGAGGCAACCGTTTTCAACTTGATCGGGCTGACACCTTCGCCGAGCGCGTGGTACATCGCGATACGACCCTGCATCGCAGCAACCGACGCGAGCGGCAGCAGACCCGTGCAGTCACCGGCGGCGTACACGCCCGGGGCCGACGTCCGCGACACCCGGTCCACGCGCAGGTAACCACCCTTGTCGAGCTCGAGACCGACCTTGCCCAAACCGAGGTCGTCGGTGTTGGGTACGGATCCGACCGTCATCAGCGCATGGCTTCCCTCGACGGTGCGGCCGTCCGTCAGCTTGGCGACGATTCCGTCGGCCGTCCGCTCGACGGACTCGGCGCGAGCATGCTTGACGAGCGCCACACCGCGTTCGGCAAACGCGTCCTCGAGCACGAGTGCAGCATCGGCATCCTCGCCGGGCAATACCCGGTCACGACTCGAGACGAGGGTGACCTTCACACCCATCTCCGTATACGCGGAGACGAACTCGGCGCCGGTGACGCCGGACCCGATCACCACGAGGTGTTCGGGCAGTTCGTCCAGGTCGTAAAGGTCACGCCAGGTGAGAATCCGCTCCCCGTCGGGCTCCGCTCCCGGGATGATACGAGGGCTGGCGCCGGTCGCGATCAGCACCACATCGGCTGTCAACGTGCGCTTCTCACCGTTGCCGAGGGTGGCGCACACCTGGTGTGTAGCCATACCGACCTCAGGGTCGGTGAGTTCGGCTGTTCCGGAAAGCAGTTCCACGCCGACACTCTGCAGGCGTGCCCGAATGTCGGAGGACTGCGCCTGGGCGAGGCTCTTCACACGCGAGTGGATCTGCGGAAGTTCGATGGCCGCCTGAGACGGATCCAGGTTGATTCCCAGATCATTGGCGCGCCGCATGTCGGTGCGGACTCCCGTGGACGCGATGAACGTCTTGGACGGCACGCAGTCGAACAGGACGCACGCACCACCGATGCCGTCCGAATCGATCAGTGAGACGGTCGCTCCGTACTGTGCGGCCACCAGGGCCGCCTCATAACCGGCGGGTCCGCCACCAATGATCACGATTCGGGTCATCTGTCCTCCAAGTCGACGGGCCGACCGGGGTCTCCGGTCGATGCTCACGCTATTGCAGTACGCGGTGTCATGCACCGGTAGTTCGCTACAACACTGGTAGATGTTGCGAAGACCAGATTACTCGGCATGATTCGCCCCTACTGCCGCGTATATCTGTGTATCGGCCCACAACTGTCGACCAACGCTCGAACAGCCGACAAGTGCGACGGATGTAGGCTTTCGCCGTGTCGATCTACGCGGCTTACGGGTCCAACATGCACCCGGAGCAGATGTTGCAGCGCTGCCCCCATTCACCGATGGCCGGGACCGGCTGGCTGCACGGTTGGCGACTCACGTTCAGCGGCGAGGACATCGGGTGGGAAGGCGCTTTGGCCACTGTCGTCGAGGACGCGGGATCCAAGGTCTTCGTCGTGCTCTACGACGTTCCGGAAGAAGACGAGGCACGCCTGGACCGGTGGGAAGGGTCCGAACTCGGTATCCACCGCAAGATCCGTGTGCGGGTGGACACTACGGACGGCCCGGAACTCGCATGGCTGTACGTCATGGACGCCTACGAAGGCGGTCTTCCTTCGGCGCGGTATCTCGGAGTGATGGCCGACGCTGCCGAGATCGCTGGCGCACCGGCAGACTACCTCCGCGAACTGCGGACCCGAAACAGCCGGAACGTGGGCCCCGGAACGGGGTGACTACCGGCTTTCCTGGTCCAGCACCAAGCCGGTGAGTACCCGCACACCCACCGCGAGTGCGCGTTCGTCCAGATCGAATGTGGGCTGATGGATGTCGAGTTGGGTGCCCACCCCGGACCACACGCCCAGACGCGCCATGGCGCCGGGCACTTCCTCGAGATACCAGGAGAAGTCCTCTCCGCCACCGGACTGCGGTGTATCCGCCAGCGCGTCCGGCCCGACTGCCCGGATCGTGTCTTCGAACATGCGGGTGGAATGCTCGTCGTTGACGACCGGGGGCACTCCCCTTCGATAGTTGAGTTGATACCGGACACCTGTCGGTGCCAGGAGTCCGTCGACGATCTCTCGGACCAACGGTTCCAACAGTTCCCACGTCTCGTGGTCGCCGGTGCGGACGGTTCCGGCCAGCATTCCGGTCTGTGGGATCGCATTCGGGGCCTGCCCTGCGTTCACGGCACCCCACACCATCACGGTGCTGGTGCGCGGGTCGATGCGACGACTGAGCATCCCCGGCAGACCGGTCACGACGGTGCCGAGCGCGTACACCAGATCCGTCGTCAGGTGTGGCCTCGAGGTGTGCCCGCCTGGCGATTCGAGGATCAGCTCGACCGTATCTGCCGCCGACGTGATCGCACCCAGACGAACGCCGACTCGGCCGACCTCGAGCCGCGGATCGCAGTGCAGAGCAAAGATTCTCGACACACCCTCGATCCGGCGCGCCGCCACCACGTCGAGTGCGCCGCCGGGCATCACTTCCTCGGCGGGCTGAAACACCAGGCGCACGCCGACCGGAAGGTCGGGAATCTCGCACAACGCCAGAGCGGTTCCCAACAGGATGGTGGTGTGCGCATCGTGGCCGCAGGCATGGGACACACCTGCGACGGTCGAGGAGTAGGTGGCGCCGGTGAGTTCCTGCAACGGCAACGCATCGATATCGGCGCGCAAGGCGATACGCGGCCCGTGGGCAGGACCGAGATCACACGTCAGACCCGTTCCCTTGGGAAGGACCTGCGGTGACAGCCCGGCCGCAGCAAGTCGTGTCGCGACGAACTCGGTGGTCGCGTACTCGTGACGTGCGAGTTCCGGGTTGGCATGAATATGACGACGCCACGCGACGAGGTCGTCTCCGTGCGCCTCGAGCCATGTGTCGACTACGGCGTTCACCGACGATCGACTCCTTCCAGTAGCCGCGCTCGCTGCGCCCTGTCCGATGCTGCGCGGATCACCGTCCCCGCCAGTGCGCGGGCGCCGTCGAGCACCGCCAGATCGGCCGACTCGGTGATACAGGCGGCCGTGAACGCAGGCTGATGCGTTACGGATCCGTCCGAATCGAGACCGATGACCGGATGGATACCCGGAACCACTTTCGTGACGTTACCCATGTCGGTGCTGCCCAACGGCCGAACGGTCTCCCACTCGGGCGGAACAGGTGTGCGGCCCAAACCTGTCACCTCGTCGCGATAGGCCGCGGCCAGCCAGGGGTCGGGGGTGAGCTCCGCATAGGTCGGCGAGACCGTGCGAATGCTGTGCGTGCATCCGGTGGCGAGGGCGCCCGCAGCGAAGCAAGCCTCGGCGCGTTCGGTGAGATCGGACAGCTCTTCGGAGGTCTGCGCGCGCAGGTAATACAGCATTTCCGAGTGCGCAGGAACGATGTTCGGCACCGTCCCGCCTGCACTCACGATGCCGTGGATCTGCGAGCCCGGCGGCAGGTGCTGACGCAACAGGCCGATGCCCACCTGCGCGACGGTCGCCGCGTCGGCCGCGTTCCTACCGAACTCGGGGGCCGCCGATGCGTGCGCTTCTGTTCCCGTGAACGTGACGGCGATGTCGGACAACGCCAACGATGTTGCGCCGACGATGTCGACCGGCCCCGGGTGGACCATCACGACCGCCGCGACATCGTCGAACACCCCGCGCTCGAGCATGAGCACCTTCCCGCCGCCGGTCTCCTCTGCCGGAGTACCGACCACCCGCACGGTGATGCCCAGACGGTCCGCGACGGCCGCGAGCGCGATTCCCGCTCCCACCGCCGATGCCGCGATGATGTTGTGCCCACAGGCGTGCCCGATCTGCGGCAATGCGTCGTACTCCGCGCAGACGGCGATCACCAGCTCACCGCTGCCGTACGTCGCTTCGAACGCGGTCGGGAGACCGGCCGTACCGGTGTGCGCCTCGAACCCGCGTTGCTTCAGCAGGTCGACAACCTTCGCGGCACTGCGGAACTCTTCGAACGCCAGTTCCGGCTCACGGTGAATCGAATGCGACAGCTCGATCAGGTCTGCCTTCGCAGACCGAATCGCCGCATCGATATCCGCGTTCACGAGCTCATTCTCTCACCCGAAACTGAAGTTGCTCTTGTCGGTGACGGTGGCAAGAGCGTCGAGGGTGTCGGCATGAATGCCCTTCTTCATACCCACGAGGTTGTCGCCACGTGTCGAAGCCAACGCACCGGCCCGCTCCACAGCCGAGGCCAGAACCTGATCTCCGTCGACGGCGATGTCCGCGATTCCTGCGGCCACCGCATCGTGGCCCCCGAAACGCCTACCCGTCAGCATCGCCTCCACCGCCGTCTGCTTGGGCAGACGACTGTTGAGCAGGGCGGACATGCCCACGGTGAACGGCATGTTCAGCGTCACCTCGGGAAGGCAGTAGAAGCCGCGATCTCCGCGCATCACCCGGAAGTCGTGAGCGGACGCCAGCATGGCGCCGGCACCGAACGCGTGACCTTGCACCGCCGCCACGGTCGGCATCTGGAAGGTCAGCAGACGGGAGTACACCGTGTGGACCCGGTCCAGGTACGCGGGGAGTTCGTCCAGGTTCGCGAAGATGTACGTGGTGTCGAGCCCGTTGCTGTAGAACTTGCCGGTCGCAGTGGTGACGAGGGCTGCCTGACCCTCGTGCGCCTCGACCGTGTCGAGTTCGGCGTGGACCGCATCGATCCAGTCGGGATGGAAGCGGTTCTCGTTGTCCGTCTCCCCTTCGTTGCCGAGATACAGAATGAAAACGTCACCGTCGCGCTCGAGATAAGGCATGAATGGAAGACTAACGCCCCATGGGAACGTCTGATGCCGCGGCCACGGTAATTGCCGCCCACACCGACTGCCCGAAACATCCGATTGCGGTCGTTCTCGGTTCGGGCTGGCAGGCCGCGGCCGACCGGCTCGGCGCCCCGGTCGCCGAGATGCCGATGGGTGAACTGCCCGGATTTGTACCCCCGTCCGCGAGCGGGCACTCGGGTTCCGTGCGTTCGGTCCTCGTGGGAGAGCACCGCGTATTGGTATTACTGGGACGCACGCACGCCTACGAGGGCCACCCCTTGGAGCGGGTCGTCCACCCGATCCGCACTGCGATTGCGGCCGGCGCCGAAACCATGATCCTCACGAACGCCGCCGGCGGGATCAGGCCCGAGTTCGCGGTGGGCCAACCCGTACTGATCAGCGATCACCTCAACCTCACCGCCCGTTCCCCCCTCGTGGGCGCCGACTTCGTCGATCTCGTCGACGCCTACTCCCCCGAACTGCGTGCGTTGGCCCGCGACATCGACCCCACACTGGACGAGGGCGTGTACGCGGGACTTCCGGGCCCGCACTACGAGACCCCTGCCGAGATTCGTATGCTGCGCGCACTCGGGGCCGACCTGGTCGGGATGTCGACGGTTCACGAAACGATTGCCGCCCGTGCGCTCGGTGCCAGCGTCCTCGGACTCTCGCTCGTCACCAACGCCGCGGCCGGAATCACCGGCGAACCCCTGAGCCACGAGGAAGTCTTGGCGGCCGGACGTGACTCGGCGCAGCGAATGGGCGATCTGCTTCGGGAGTTGGTGGCCCGGCTGTGAACTCCGAGGCAGGCCTGCGCGCTGCGGTCCGGGAGTGGATTGCCGGCGACCCCGATCCGCAAGCGCGCGCGGAACTCGCCGCTGCAAGCCCCGACGCACTCGCCGAACGATTCGCTGCTCCACTGACCTTCGGCACCGCAGGGCTGCGGGGGCCACTGCGTGCGGGACCGAGCGGGATGAACATCGCCGTCGTCGTGCGGACCACGGCCGGGCTCGCGACGTGGTTGCAGAACCGCTGCCTCGGCGGCGGCACCGTCGTCGTGGGACGCGACGCCAGACACGGTTCCGAGGCCTTCGCAAGCGCGGCAGCGGAAGTACTCGGAGCCGCCGGTTTCGAGGTCGTGTTCCTTCCCCGGCCACTGCCCACGCCCGTCGTCGCCTTCGCGGTACGTCACCTGAGCGCCGTAGCCGGCATTCAGATCACCGCCTCGCACAACCCCGCGACGGACAACGGCTACAAGGTGTACGTGTCGGGTGGGGCCCAGTTGATCTCACCGGCGGATCGCGAAATCGAAGCAGCCGTCGCGAATGTCGGTCCTGCCGTCGGAGTGCCGCGTACCCCCGTCGCCCCCGCCGGCGACGAACTGGTCGACCGCTACATCCAGCGCATCTCGATGTTGCCCACCGGCACCGAACGGTCGATACGCATCGCACTCACTGCGATGCACGGCGTCGGCGGAGACACGTGCGTCGCCGCCCTGCGCGCTGCCGGTTTCTCCGATGTTCACGTCGTCACCTCGCAGTTCGCACCGAACCCGGACTTCCCCACGGCACCCTTCCCCAACCCGGAGGAACCAGGAACCACGGATGCGCTCCTCGAATTGGCGGCACACATCGACGCGGACCTGGCCATTGCCCTGGACCCCGATGCCGACCGGTGCGCCCTCGGCATTCGCGACGCCGACGGGTGGCGCATGCTGCGCGGCGACGAGACAGGTGTCCTGCTCGGCAACCACATCCTCGACTCGGCTCCGAAAGGCTCGCTGGTCGCCACAACCGTGGTGTCCTCGACTCTGCTCGAGAAGATCGCCGCAGATCGCGGTGCGCGGTTCGCACGGACCCTCACCGGATTCAAGTGGCTGGTCCGGGCCGGCGACGGGCTCGTCTACGCCTACGAGGAGGCGCTCGGACACTGCGTCGATCCCGAGTTCGTGCCCGACAAGGACGGTATATCCGCGGCCGTCGTGGCGGCGGATCTCGCGGCGACGCTGAAGGCTTCCACGCGTGCCTTCACCGACCTCCTCGACGAGTTCGCGATTCGATTCGGGGTCCATCAGGGCGATCAGGTGTCGCTGCGATTCGACAACGTCGCCGACATCGCCGCCGTCATGTCAGCGTTGCGCGCGAAGCCCCCTTTGGAACTGGCCGGTTGCCCCATTTTCCGAACCGAGGATCTCCTGCTGCGCCGCGGACGGACTCGTACCGATGCCCTCGTATTCGAGGGGGACGGCATCCGTGTGGTGGTCCGTCCGTCGGGCACCGAGCCGAAGCTCAAGTGCTACCTCGAGGTGGTGGTTCCGGTATCCGAACCACGTCACGTCGAGTCGGCCCGCGACAAGGCCCGAGAACAGGTTGCCGAGTTGCGCGAGTTCGCGACTGCACTGATGACTCGACAGCACTGATGTACTGATGTCTCGGGATTGCACCCGAGGTCGCGGCTGAACCTTGCCGGCAGCACCCACACACCATGGAGGGGTTCGGAATACACCCGCTCACGCGTTTCGCATAATGGCTACATGCGCTCGCGGGAAAAGATTGTGGACGCCACGCTGAAACTGATCGGCGAGGCAGGATTTTCCGGTGTCAGTATCGCCGCCGTAGCTGCGACCGCCAATGTCTCACGCCAGACCGTGTACTCCAATTTCGGCTCACGCGACGACGTCATCTCACAGGCGCTGGCAACGTTGCTGATGCGCGTGCTCGGCGACGTCCGCAAGCGCCTGGACGCCGCCGAGACGCCCTGCGAGTACGTAGTGGAACTCATCGTGGCCGGGCGCACGGCACTGCGCATGAACCCGGTGCTGGCGACGCTGCTGGAGACCGATCTACACAACCCTCTCTTCGACACCACGATGATGGAGCGTGCGAGGCCGATTGCCCGCGAGTTGTTGTGGCCGATGGTCGAACGCGACGCGGCGGCCGAAGAGTTTCTCGATGACATCGTCGACATCGGACTACATCTGGGCATTTCGGTGGTCATCTTCGATGATCCCGCTCATCGCCCGGACGCCGAACTGCGTGCGTTCCTCACCCGTTGGCTCGAACCTGCGATGCCCTGACCTACCACTGAAACCAGAGTTGTCGAACTCACCGGCCCGGAGTAAGCCCTTGACGCTTTGCGGTCGCCGAGCTGTCCGCAGGTGAGATCAGAAAGCCCGACAGCCCCTCGACACCACCATTTCTTGACACTATTCGGCAAAAGTGTCTAATCTGTGGCTCGCTCAGGAACTGTAGTTCACGTCACATTCCATTGCCGGTACTCGGGAGCGCCCATCACCAAGGGTGCGGCCCGGCAGCCACGCTGCGACCACCGAATCGCAGCGCCATAGAAATCTGGAGGAAACGGGTGTCACAGATCTCGCGTAGGAGTTTTCTTGCCGGGGCCGCAGTCTCAGGCGTGGGCCTGGCACTGGCGCCGACCGCGCACGCGGTCGACACCACGGCGGCAAGGGTTCGTGACATACCCCTGACACGCGAGGAGCATCGCGTGATCGTGGTCGGTTCGGGTTTCGGCGGCGGCGTGACCGCACTCCGGTTGGCGCAGGCAGGCGTGCCCGTAACGCTCCTGGAGCGAGGTCTGCGATGGCCGACGGGGCCGAACGCGGAGACCTTCCCGCACGCCAGTAGCCCCGACAAGCGGGTGCTCTGGCACGAGTCGAGCCCGCAACTGTTCGGCCGCCCGGTGGCGCTCGATCCCTATGCTGGGCTCATCGAGACCATTTCCGGAGAGAACATGACGATCATGTGCGCAGCAGGTGTGGGCGGGGGATCACTTGTTTACCAAGGGATGACACTCGAACCCACGGAGGAGCTGTTCTACACGCAGTTCCCGGCCGGACTCGAATGGGATCTACTGCACCGTGTGCACTACCCGAGGGTGGCGAAGATGCTGCAACTGGAGACCGCACCGGACGAGCTGATCCAATCCCCCAACTACCGGGCGGCACGACTGTTCGCCGAGCACGTGCGTCGCGCAGGCATGCCGCTGTCGAAGATCCCGATGCCCATCGACTGGGACTACGCGCTGGCCGAACTCGCCGGAAAAATGAAACCGTCCTACACGAACGGCGACGGGGCCCTGGGCGTGAACAACGGTGGCAAGCACTCCGTGGACACGACGTACATCGCCGCCGCCGAGAAGACCGGACTGGTGAACGTGCAGACCCTGCACCAGGTCCGCGATATCGAGCGGGCACACGACGGACGCTGGACCGTACACGTGGACCGGATCGACCGCTCCGGGCGAGTCGTGGAGAACAAGATGATGACCGCGGACACCCTCGTGATGGCGGCCGGCAGCCCCAACACCACGAAGATGCTGGTGCGCGCGAACGCAACCGGGACGATCCCCGATCTCCCGGACGGTCTCGGCGAGGGCTGGGGCACCAACGGCGACCGGATCTACGTGTGGACGGACCCCGACGAGGCCATGGGTGTCGAACAGGGCGGGCCCGTGGTGTACGGCAGCCTCAACTGGGACCATCCGGAGACTGCGTTCACGGTGATCCAGGCGTCGATCCCGCCGATGGGCCTCGACGCGCACAGCACCATGCTGGTGGGTTACGGAGTGAGCGACGGGCGCGGGCGCTTCGCCTACGACTCCGCCGCCGGAGAAGCGAAGCTGCATTGGCCGTTCGAGGGCGACCGCCGACTCCAGAACGGATACATCGATCCTGCGGTGCGCCGCATCGCCGGACCCGGGAGTATCCTCACCGACACCAATGCGGTGGTACCCAGCACCTGGCACCCGCTGGGCGGGGCGTGCATGGGAACGGTGTGTGACCCGGATGGCCGCGTACACGGCCAACGCGGGCTCTACGTGCTCGACGGTGCACTCATGCCAGGCAATACCGCGGCGTGTAATCCGTCCATGACGATTGCCGCCGTTGTGGAGCACGCGCTGGACCAGATCGTCGCTCACGACGTGGGGACGATCATCTGACGCTGCGCGCCCCCTGACCGGTCCTCGGCAAGGACGGTTCTTTATCGAGGACCGAACTGACGATCTCCCGCATCCCCGAGACCCGGCACGATGAAGGCGTTCTCGTCGAGCCCCTGATCCACCACTGCCGTGACGATTCGGACACGGTGATGCGCATTCTCTACTGCAATGATTCCCTCGGGCGCCGCCACCACGCACACGGCGGTGATGTCCGTCGCCCCGCGCGCGACCAGCAGGTCGAGGGTGTGCACCATCGAGCCGCCCGTCGCCAACATCGGATCGAGCACGTACACCGGAACTCCGGCGAGATCGGTGGGCAACGACTCCAGGTACGGGACCGGCCGATGGGTCTGCTCGTCGCGTGCCATACCCACGAAGCCCACGCGAGCCTGCGGGACGTGTGCGGCGGCCTGCTCGACCATGCCCAGACCCGCCCGCAGAACCGGGACGAGAAGCGGCGGATTCGCCAACCGGACACCGCCTGCCACCCCCACCGGTGTCGTCACATCGAAACGGTCGACAGGCGCCTCACGCAGGGCCTCGTACACGAGGATGTGCGTCAGTCTTCCGAGGGCGGCGCGGAACGTGGCATTGTCACTACGCTCGTCGCGCATGGTTGTCAGCAGTGCGGCCGCGAGCGGGTGGTCGACAACGTGCGTGTCCATGCTCGACAGAATAGGGGGGCGTGGGCGTCGGCGGTGCCCGCGAGGGGATATTGTCGGTGAGATCGCACATTCGGAACCTATTCGACGTCGGCGGCGTCGAATAGGGTGACACGATCAATTCGACCAGGGGGATTTACGATGACCGACCTTTCTGTGTCGACCGACGGCGTTGTCGCCTTCGGCGCTACTGCCGCGTCGATGGCGACCGAAATGAGTGCCGCCGCTGCAGGTGCGGTAGCGGCCGGCCCCATGCTTCTCGGGCCGGTGTTCGGACTCGTCGGCGGCGACTTCGTCGCGGCATTCGCCGCAGCACACGCAGCACACACGGCGGAGATCACCGAACTCGCGGGTGTGTTGACCAGCATCAGCACCGCAGCGGGCGCCAATGCCGCCGGCTACGCCGCCACCGAGGCAGGCAATGCTGCAGGTCTGGGTGCGATCGGGACGGAACTGGCCTGATCATGATCTCCATCGATCTGCTCACCCGTCCGATGATGAATCTCCTCGAGACGTTCGGCGACGGCGTCCTCCCGACAGGCAGCCCGGCGGACGCACTTCGCTACTCCTCCTCGGCCATCGACGCCGTACACACCACGGGCAGGGCCGGTATCAGTAGTGTGAGCGGCCTGTGGCAGTCCGCGGCCGGTACCGCCGCGGTGGAGAAGACACAAGCAGTGCAGAACGCTTCGGTTGCTGCATCCGACCGTGGCAACGACATCGCGACTGTCGTGGCAGAGGCATCCGAAATCGTGCGCGCGGGAATGGTCGAGCTTCGCGGAATTCTGCAGTCGTTCATCGAACTCGCGGTCGCAGCCGGCCCCACCTTGGCCACTCCGGCTGGACAGACGATGATCATCGCCGCCGCACTCGATCACCTCGGACGAGGCTTGGCTGTGGTGGGACGGGTGCGTGCCGAACTGAGCGCCGAAACCGCGAAGATGACGGCGCTCACCCCTGCCGAGCCCACACCGTCGACTGCTGCATCTGCCTCCACGGCTGCCGCCTCTGCCTCCACATCGGCTGCCGCCTCCACCGCTCCCGCTTCCACTGCTGCTGCCTCGGCCTCCACCGGCGGCGCGATCGACGCGGTCACCAAAGCGGTCGGTGCGGTGACGAACTCCGGCGCACAATCCATCTCCGGAATGATGGGTTCGATGCCGGGCAACGGCGGGGGCTCCGGCGCCTCCCGAGCCGACTCACTGATGGGTGACCGCGGCTCCGATCGTGATGCGTCCGGCAGCGGCGAGGGTGTAGAGGTCGTGCTTCCCGACGGCAGCACCGCGGTGGCACCCAACAAGGAAGCCGCCGAAGCGGTGCGCAACGCCCTGTCCCAGCAGGGTGTCCCCTACGTCTGGGGCGGCACCACGCCGAACGAGGGACTGGACTGCAGTGGTCTGACCCAGTGGGCCTATGGCCAATCCGGCGTCGATATTCCCCGTCTCGCCCAGGAACAGGACGTCGGCACCGCGGTCGGTGCCGGTGACCTCATGCCCGGCGACCTCGCTGTGTGGGACGGCCATGTTGCGATGGTGATCGGAAATGGTCAACTCGTCGAAGCGGGCGATCCGGTGCAAGTCGGCCCCATCCGCACCACCAACGCCGGCATGGGCTTCCAAGGTTTCTACCGCCCGACAGAGTGACCCCCACAGAATGAACTCCCCACCCCGAATGACAGGAAATATGTTCCCACCCCCTCCCTCTCCAGCCGGTGCCGCTGCGGCCGCCACCAACCGTGCGGGCACCGTCACCGTGCATGCCACCGAACAGGGCCTGCCGACCGATATTCGCATCGACCCGCGCGAGTTGCGCTACGGCGGCCAGCGTTTGGCAGACGAGATCCTCGAGCTGTGTAAGCGATCGGCCATGGAGGCCGGTGCCAGACGCCGCGCCGAACTCGAAAGTGACGGCATGCCCGCAAAGGTTCTCGATCAGCTGGGCTTGCCGACACGCGCACAAGTTGCGGATGCGCAGCTGCAGCAGGACGAAGAAGAGCCCGCCCCGACGAGTTGGATGCGACCGGTATGAGTGAACAGTCAATGGATGCGATCGTCGGACGCGCGTACGCGCAGGTCGAACTCCTCGAAGGGGCACTGTCGGGCCTGCAGGACATCAAGGCACGAGTCTCGAGCGAGAACGACGAGGTGACCGCCGAGGTCGACGGAAACGGAACACTCGTCGGCCTGTGGATGAACGATTCGATCACCTCACTCGATGCACGCACGGTCGCGAGTCTCGTCACCCGAACGGCGCAGGCTGCGGCGGCCCGGGCATCCGAGCAGCGCATGCAGGTTCTCACGCAACTACAAGACTCGTTCGAAGCAGCCCAGGGATGACCCGGGTATATCTTTGGGCTCGAGCTAGATAGGCTTCCGGCCATGGCTGGAGACATCGTGCCGATCGAACTCGGTCTCACCGACGGCGACCTCGTGACCTTGTGGGCACCACGGTGGCGTGAGGGTGACGACGAATGGGAAGCCTTCCTGGGTCACGGCGACGACCTGTACGGCTTCGAGACGGTCGCCGAGCTCGCTGCCTTCATCCGGACAGACACGGACAACGACCTGGTCGATCACCCGGCGTGGAAGGTGGTCGTCGGCCTGTCCGCAGCCGAACTCGAACCCGACGAGAACTTCTGCTTCGATCTGATCGGCGTCCCCGAACTCGCCGCAGGCGATCCGGAAACGCTCACCATCAGCGAGCTCGAAGAGACGCTGAACATGGTTCGCAACATCGGCGAGATCTGCGAGCTGAAGCCAGTTCTCGAATTCTTCGGCGACAACCCCTCACTCGGGGCGCTCCAGTCCGGCACAGTCGCATTTGCGGGTCGCGACGGCGAGGAACTGTGGAACGGGATCGGGTCCGCGATCGCCAAAAGCTGGGATGACGTCCTGGACGCCGTCGACGATGTGATCGCCTCCCCCGATGTGAACGCGGATGCCGTGGCAGTTGCCGAGGCCGAGCTTGTTGCCGCGGACGAGAACACGGTCGATGTCGACGACGCGGCCGAGGATTCGGACACCGACGAAGAGTTCGTTCCCCTGAGCCTGGACAGCGACGAGGACGACGAGGACGACGAGGAGGAGGAAACCTTCTGGACGTCGGTGGGTGTCGACCCGATCAAGATCATCACCTCGTCCGACACCTACTTCACGCTGCGCTGCTATCTGGATGACGACGCCATCTTCCTCGGTCGCAACGGCACGATCACGGTGTTCTCGTCCGAACGCGCGCTGGCCCGGTACCTGGCCGACAATTCCGATCACGACTTGTCGCAGATCAGCACCTACGACGCGATCAGCGTGGCGGCGGTCGACGGATCGTTGGACGTCGAGGTCACCGACGAGAACGTGTACGTGCTCCCCGGGATCGCAGACGACCTGACGGCGGGTCCGACAGAGGTGGACGCGGACCAGTTGGATCTCGCTGTCGAACTGTTCACGGACGCGGCCGATTTCGCCGACGACGACTCGGTGGACACCGCCCTGGCAGCATCCACTCCACTCGGTTGGTATGTCTCGTTCGTGTTGAACCCGGACCCCACCCGGATGGCGCCCTCGGCGCCGTTCGACTCCGAAGCGGAGTCGTGGCGGGTTCTCGAGCGCGACTTCGAGGCGCGACTGCGTCCCGAGTAGTTCAGCCGACGAGCACTGCGTAGCCCGGTTTGATCACGTCGTCGATGATGGCGAGGCGTTCGTCGAACGAAATGAACGCCGATTTCATGGCATTGATGGTGAAGCGTTCGAGGTCGGACCATCCGTAGCCGAAAGTCCGGACGAGGCGATGCATTTCCTCGCTCATGCTGGTGTCGCTCATCAGCCTGTTGTCGGTGTTGACCGTGACGCGGAACCGTAGCCGTGCGAGCAGGTCGAAGGGATGATTCTCCAACGCGTCCACAGCCCCGGTCTGGACGTTGGAACTCGGGCAGAGCTCGAGGGGAATTCGCTTGTCGCGCACGTAGTCTGCCAACCGTCCGAGAGTGGCCGATCCGTCGCTGTTCACCATGATGTCGTCAACGATGCGCACCCCGTGTCCGAGTCGGTCCGTTCCGCAGAATGCGAGAGCTTCGTGGATGGACGGAAGACCGAAGGCTTCGCCGGCATGAATGGTGAAGTGGGCGTTACGCTCTCGCATGTACTCGAACGCGTCCAGATGGCGACTCGGCGGATTGCCTGCCTCGGCGCCGGCAATGTCGAATCCGACGACGCCACGGTCTCGGAACCGTACGGCCAGTTCCGCGATCTCACGTGAGCGCGCTGCGTGCCGCATGGCGGTGAGCAGGATACCCGTCCGGATCTGCCGCCCCTCCACCTGTGCCGCTTCGCGACCCTCCTGGGCACCGGTCAAGACGTGTTCCACGACCTCGTCGAGTGTGAGGCCGCCGTCGAGGTGCTGTTCGGGGGCGAAGCGAATCTCGGCGTAGACAACCCCGTCCGCGGCCAGATCTTCCGCACATTCTCGCGCCACTCGCCGTAGCCCGGCCGGCGTCTGCATCACGGCGACGGTGTGCGCGAACGTTTCGAGGTACCGCTCGAGCGATCCGCTGTCCGCCGCTTCACGAAACCAGACGGCAACGCCCTCCTCCGTGGACGCAGGCAACTGGTGCCCACAGTGGTTCGCGAGGTCGAGAACCGTGGACGGCCTCAATCCCCCGTCGAGATGATCGTGCAGCAACACTTTGGGTGCCCGGCGCAGCGCCGGCAGATCCACAGCGGTCATGCATCGACGTTAACGCCGTCGGGCGCGATGCGCGCGATGACGGGAGAAGTGGATGTCACCGACTCGGAGCCGAGGGTCCAGGCGTCGACAAGTGCGTCGATCGCGCGACCGAACCGTTCCGGAGTGTCGGTGTGCAGCGTGGCCAGCGGCGTGCCTGAGTGCACCGTGTCACCGGGCTTGGCGTGGAGTTCCACTCCGGCAGCCGCTTGCACCGCTTCCCCCTGGGCCGCGCGGCCGGCGCCGAGCCTCCACGCGGCGACGCCGACGGACATGGCGTCGAGAGCGGCGACCACACCATCCGATTTCGCGGTCAGGGTTTCGGTGTGACGGGCCGCGGGTAGTGCGGCGTCGGGGTCACCGCACTGTGCCGAGATCATCGCGCGCCAACGATCCATCGCGCGGCCGTCTCGGAGTCGCTCTGCCGGGTCGACGTCGATCCCAGCGGCGTCGAGCATCTCGCGAGCGAGGGCCAGCGTCAGCTCCACGACGTCGGCGGGTCCACCGCCCGCCAGCACCTCGAGCGCTTCCCGCACCTCCAGGGCGTTACCCGCGGTCATGCCGAGCGGAGAATCCATCGCTGTCAGCAGGGCGACGGTGTGGACTCCGGCCCCGGCACCGATGTCGACCATCGTGTGCGCCAGCTCGTACGCGTCGTCGAGGTTCTTCATGAATGCCCCCGACCCGACCTTCACGTCGAGAACGAGCGCGCCGGTGCCTTCGGCGATCTTCTTGCTCATGATGGAGCTGGCAATGAGTGGAATCGATTCCACGGTTCCGGTGACGTCACGAAGCGCGTAGAGCTTCTTGTCGGCCGGTGCGAGTTGGTCCCCTGCCGCACACACCACCGCGCCGACGGCTGGATCGGAGAGTATGTCGACCATTTCGCCTGCGGCGAGGTCGGCACGCCACCCTTGGATCGACTCGAGTTTGTCCAGGGTGCCACCCGTGTGCCCGAGACCTCGTCCTGACAGTTGCGGTACCGCTGCCCCACACGCCGCGACGAGGGGCGCCAGCGGCAGGGTGATCTTGTCTCCCACACCGCCTGTCGAGTGTTTGTCGACCGTGGGGCGGCCCAGCGCGGAGAAGTCCATCCGGCGGCCAGAAGCGATCATTGCGTCAGTCCAGTGCCCGACTTCCCGGCGAGTCATTCCGCGGAAGTAGATCGCCATCGCAAGGGCAGACATCTGCTCGTCGGGCACGACGGAACGGGTGAACGCTTCGATCATCCAGTCGATCTCGGCCGACGAAAGCTCTCGACCGTCGCGCTTGGCGGAGATGATCGACACCGCGTCGTGACCCGTCGTCCGGTCAGCCACGAGCGATCCTTGCCGCCTCGGCGGGACCGAAGGCATCGGGGAGCAGTTGCGCGAGCGTTCTCACACCGGCGGGGTGGTCGATGGTGAGGTCGGCGCCCCCGTGTTCCAGAAGCAGTTGTCGGCATCGGCCGCACGGCATCAGAATCTCCCCTTCCGAATCGCAACATGTGAATGCCACGAGACGTCCCCCGCCGGAGGAAAACAAGTTACCCACCAGTACGCATTCGGCGCACAGCGTTAGCCCATATGAGACATTTTCCACATTGCATCCACGGACGATGCGCCCGTCATCGGCCAGTGCCGCGGCCCCGACCGCGAATCCGGAGTAGGGTGCGTAGGCACCCGTCGAAGCATCACGCGCGTTGGCGCGCAACAGTTTCCAATCGATCGCCGTCATGGTTCACCATCCAATCACGCTCACTGAATGGATGCAGTGCCACTCCATTGTTCACCACATTCACATTGGGCAGGCAAACCTAATTTCACCAAAACGCGCGCATACGATTCCGGAGCCGAATTAGTTCCCCAGATTCGAATGGGTTTAGAGTTCAGAGAAGTCGGTTCAGGATCTCGTCGGGTCCACAGAGGTACCCCCCGCAAGGCAATGCAGGCTCGACGCGTCCGCCAATGACGTTGGAGGCACAGCACTCGATGAGTAGCACGACTGAAGCCGCTCCGGAGAAGGAGCACACACGGTCGCTTTACCGGGGCGATCCCGGCATGTGGTCCTGGGTATTGCACCGGATCACAGGCGTAATGACGTTCTTCTTCCTCTTCGTCCACGTTCTGGATACCGCGCTGGTGCGCGTCAATCCCGAAACGTACGACGCCATCATAGACACGTACAAGACCCCCCTAGTGGGTCTCATGGAGCTCGGACTGGTCGCGGCGGTGCTCTACCACGCGCTCAACGGCGTACGTGTGATGCTCGTCGACTTCTGGTCGAAGGGGCCGCAGTACCAGCGCATCATGCTCTGGTCACTCCTTGCGATCTGGTTCGTGGTGATGATCCCCGCAGCCGGACGCATCTTCTACAACATGTTTGCGGGGCACTGACATGGCGACTACCCACGGAGCCGAAGCCAAGACACTCGGCACTTCGTACGACCGTCCGGCCAGCCTGGACAGCCCGCGTGCGCCGCGCAAGCCGGCCAAGACCAACTTCGAGCTCTACGCCTGGTTGTTCATGCGCTTCTCGGGCGTTGCGCTCATCGTGCTGGTGCTGGGCCACCTCTTCATCATGCTGATGCTCGACGACGGCGTGCACCGCATCAACTTCGCATTCGTCGCCGGTCGCTGGGCCAGCCCCTTCTGGCAGATCTGGGACCTGTCGATGCTCTGGCTCGCCCAGCTGCACGGCGGCAACGGTCTGCGCACCATCATCGCGGACTACTCCCGCAAGGACTCCACGCGTTTCTGGCTCAACACCATCCTGGTCGTTTCGATGATCCTGATAATGGGCCTCGGCACGTACGTCATCTTCACATTCGACCCCAACATCACGGCGAGCTAGGGGAGCACAGACTTCATGCAGGAACACCGTTATGACGTGGTCATCGTCGGCGCAGGCGGCGCAGGTATGCGTGCTGCCATCGAGGCCGGGCCGCAAGCCCGCACCGCTGTTCTGACCAAGCTCTACCCCACCCGTAGCCACACCGGTGCGGCCCAGGGCGGCATGTGCGCGGCGCTGGCGAACGTGGAGGAAGACAACTGGGAGTGGCACACCTTCGACACGGTCAAGGGCGGCGACTACCTCGCCGAC
This sequence comes from Rhodococcus quanlei, assembly GCF_055231015.1. Classification (NCBI taxonomy): domain Bacteria; kingdom Bacillati; phylum Actinomycetota; class Actinomycetes; order Mycobacteriales; family Nocardiaceae; genus Rhodococcus; species Rhodococcus quanlei. The sequence continues at coordinate 18,911 of NZ_JBUYWD010000022.1, forward strand.
CAGGACGCCGTCGAGATCATGGCCAAGGAGGCCATCGACGCGGTACTCGACCTGGAGAAGATGGGTCTACCGTTCAACCGCACACCCGAAGGCAGAATCGACCAGCGACGATTCGGTGGCCACACCCGCGACCACGGTAAAGCTCCCGTGCGCCGCGCGTGCTACGCCGCCGACCGCACCGGTCACATGATCCTCCAGACGCTCTACCAGAACTGCGTCAAGCACGACGTCGAGTTCTACAACGAGTTCTACGCCCTCGACATCGCGATCACCGAGACCGAGGACGGCCCGGTTGCGACCGGCGTCATCGCCTACGAGCTCGCGACCGGCGAGATCCACGTCTTCCACGCGAAGTCCATCGTGTTCGCCACCGGCGGCTCGGGCCGTATGTACAAGACGACGTCCAACGCGCACACCCTCACCGGTGACGGCATGGGCATCATCTTCCGCAAAGGCCTGCCCCTCGAGGACATGGAGTTCCACCAGTTCCACCCGACGGGGCTCGCAGGCCTCGGCATCCTCATCTCGGAGGCTGTGCGTGGTGAGGGCGGAATCCTCCGAAACGTCGACGGTGAGCGGTTCATGGAGCGCTACGCCCCCACCATCAAGGACCTCGCACCACGTGACATCGTGGCGCGGTCGATGGTCCTCGAGGTGCTCGAAGGCCGCGGCGCAGGCCCGAACAAGGATTACGTCTACATCGACGTGACCCACATTCCCGAGGAAGTCCTCGACGAGAAGCTGCCCGACATCATGGAGTTCTCGCGCACCTACCTCGGCGTGGACCCCGTCAAGGAGCCGGTGCCGGTCTACCCCACCTGCCACTACGTGATGGGCGGTATCCCCACCCGGATCAACGGCGAGGTGCTTCGCAACAACGACGAGGTCGTCAAGGGTCTGTATGCTGCCGGCGAGTGTGCCTGCGTGTCCGTGCACGGCGCCAACCGTCTCGGCACCAACTCGCTCCTCGACATCAACGTCTTCGGCCGTCGCGCCGGCATCGCCGCAGCGAAGTACGCGAACGAGACCACATTCGTGGACATGCCGGAAACCCCGGAGAAGATGGTCGACGACTGGATGGAACTCATCCTCTCCGACCACGGGCACGAGCGTGTCGCCGACATTCGCCGCGAACTGCAGCAGTCGATGGACAACAACGCGTCGGTCTTCCGCACCGAGGAGCGCCTCACCCAGGCACTGAAGGACGTGCGTGCTCTCAAGGAGCGCTACAACCACATCACAGTGCAGGACAAGGGCAAGCGCTACAACAGCGACCTGCTCGAAGCTGTCGAGCTCGGCTTCCTTCTCGAAATGGCAGAGGTCACCGTCGTCGGTGCACTGAACCGCAAGGAATCGCGTGGCGGTCACGCCCGCGAAGACTTCCCGGATCGCAATGACGCCGAGTACATGAAGCACACGATGGCCTACAAGGAGGGCGATGGTCTGCTCTCCGACATCCGTCTGGACTACAAGCCGGTGATCCAGACCCGCTACGAGCCGATGGAGCGTAAGTACTGATGAGCGCACCCACAGTCGACAAGACCGACAAGCCGTCGGATCTGCCTCCGGTTCCCGAGGGTGCCGTCATGGTCACCCTCAAGATCGCGCGGTTCAATCCGGAATCGGGTGACGGCCAACGGTGGGACAGCTTCCAGGTACCCGCGCTCCCCACCGACCGCATGCTCACCCTGCTTCTGTACGTGAAGGGCTACCTCGACGGCACCCTCACCTTCCGTCGCAGCTGCGCCCACGGCGTGTGCGGATCCGACGCGATGCGAATCAACGGCGTCAACCGTCTTGCCTGCAAGATCCTCATGAAGGACATGCTGCCCAAGGACGGCAAGCCGATCACCATCACGATCGAACCGATCAAGGGCCTGCCGGTCGAGAAGGATCTCGTCGTCGACATGGAGCCGTTCTTCGACGCGTTCCGTGCCGTCAAACCGTTCCTCATCAGCTCGGGCAACGAGCCCACTCGCGAGCGGATCCAGAGCCAGGCCGACCGTGCTCGTTTCGACGACACGACCAAGTGCATTCTGTGCGCCTGCTGCACCACATCGTGCCCGGTGTACTGGAGCGACGGCAGCTACTTCGGTCCGGCGGCGATCGTGAACGCGCACCGCTTCATCTTCGACAGCCGTGACGAGGGTGCGTCCGAGCGTCTGGACATCCTCAACGACAAGGACGGCGTGTGGCGTTGCCGCACCACCTTCAACTGCACCGACGCATGCCCTCGCGGCATTCAGGTGACGAAGGCCATCCAGGAGGTCAAGCGCGCACTGCTGTTCGCCCGCTGACCCACCACCGAAAGGGAACGCGCCCGACCCCATCCTGGGGCCGGGCGCGTTCCCTTTCGGTGGTGCGGAGTTGTTCGACATGAACACGATCGGCCAACGGCGCCCGCACAGGCGCGTACCGTGACAACGGTGGCGCGCCTGGAGGCACACCCCGCGCCCCGGGGATCGAGCATCCACCCCGAGAGGCGGGAGGGAGGGCAGGCGGGAAGGAGCAGTGGTGCCCGAGTCGTCAGACCGGCACGGCGACCAGGACCGTGACTACGTCCACCAGGTTCTGGACGCGGCTCTGCGCATCGGCTCACTGCTGCTCTCGTGCAATTCCGGCACGGCCGACGTGGCGGCAACGATATCGGCGATCACCGCTTCCTACGGTGTGCGGCACACCCAACTGGACGTGACCGCGTCGACGATCATTCTGTCGGTACCGCGCGGGGTGGAGGGCGCTCCGCTGACCGCGATGTGGCATGTGAAGGGACGCTCGCTCGACTACACCCGACTGCAAGCAACGCTGGATTTCGCGCAGAAGGTGGCCGACGACCGGCCCCCGCTGGACCAGGTGCATGCACAGATCGACCGAATCGAATCCGCGTCGCACCCATACCCGCGGTGGGTGTCGACGGTGGCGCTCGGGGTGATGGCCGCGAGCTTCTCGGTGCTGCTCGGCGCCGGCGTGTTCGTGGCAGCCGGGGCGGCGGCCACCACGTCGCTGATCGACCGCATCGGACGGTTCCTGAACGGTCGAAGGGTTCCAATACTGTTCCAGCAGGCGGTGGCCGGACTCGTGGCCACCGGCGTGACTCTTTCCCTCGATGCCACCGAGAAACTACCCCACGGCGCAGACCCGTCGCTGGTCGTCGCGGCGAACATCGTCGCCCTGTTGTCCGGGATGGCGATTGTCGCCTCCGTGCAGGACGCGATCACCGGATACCACCTGACGTCGGTGGGCCGGATCATGGAGATTCTGTTGTCGATGGTCGGGATCTTCCTCGGCGTGGCGGCGGCCCTGCGCATCGGAGCCTTGCTCCACATCGAGGATTCCATCAGCCCGGGAGCTGCGGCCGACTGGCTGAGTCTTCCGGTGATGCTCGCCGCGGGCACCATGGGCGCGGCGGCCGCCGCGGTGGCGAGTTATGCGCCCGTCCGGGCGGCCGGTGCCGCCGGCGCCGCGGGAGCATTGGGCACGCTGATCTATGTAGGAATGATGCAAGTGCACGGGGGCAACGTGGCCAGCTCGTTCGTCGCCGCCACCGCCATCGGCCTGACCGGCGCGCTCGGTGCGCAGCGATTACGGGTGCCGCCGCTGGTCATCGTGATGTCTGGGATCGTGCCGCTGGTCCCGGGCATGACCACCTACAACGGTTTCGTGACCCTCGTGGAGGGCAACGCCTCGCAAGGTGTCGGCACCCTCGTCATCGCCGCCGGAACCGCGCTCGCACTGGCGGGCGGAGTCGTCCTCGGCCCACTACTGGCGCCCACGACAAGAAAGGAGGTCCGGCACCTGCGGCGTCTGGGAACCGCACTGGGACCTCGCATCGATTCCAGATGGTCGCGGACGCCTGCACTGGCCAGCATCTACCTGCGCCGACGGCACTACGCGCGAGCTCCACAGGACGGAGAAGACGGCGACTGAGCATTCGTTCCAGCGGGGATGCGTGCCTCCTCGCCCCGCAAACTGCTCCGTCAGTTCACCGCGTTCGTACGTCCCGCTCAGGTGATGCGTCGAGCAACGAGGTAGCCGACCAGGTGCGAGACGCCCAGCGCCGCCATTGTCGCGACCGGAGCCCAACGGACCGCGCGGCCCCCGTCGGGTATTTCTTCACGACCGAACTCCCGCCAGGCCGCGGCGGCATAGGGAATCACGAGGGTCGGCGCGGTCACGACGCCGGGTGAGTAACCACCCACGGCCACACTCGCCGCCAGGTGTGTGAATCCGTGCAGCCCGTAACCCGCCACTGCCGAGCGGAAGAACAATGATTCACCGTTCGTTCGATGCCCACGCCAGGTGGCAGCGCCGACAATCAGCGCCATCACCACGATCGCGCTGCGCTCGTGCACTTCCAGATATCGCATCGACGGCGGGGTGATTCCCGCACGCCTCATCCTGTCGTCCATGAATGGTGCGACGGCGAACCACTCCTCCAGGTCGTGGATCACCCACGTGCCGAACAAACCCCAGATTGCCAGTCTTCTTCTCACGACACTCCTTTACGTTACGGATCGTAATGATAGTAAGATGGATGCATGCTCGAACGGAAGGCCCAGACCGGACGACCTCGCGATCACGAGATCGACCGACGAATCCATACCGCGACCACCGAACTCCTCGCGGAGCAGGGCTACGCAGCTCTGACGCTCGAATCCGTGGCACGGCGGGCCGGAACGACGAAGCCGTCGCTCTATCGCCGGTGGGCGAACAAGGCGGAACTCGTCACGGCGGTGCTCGGCATGGCGGCACCACCCTTGCAGGAGATTCCAGGAACCGATCCACTGAACACCCTTGCCCGTACTGCCGCCGGGTTCGTATCCGCTCTGGCGGCCTCCGCTTTCGGTCCGACGATCCTGGCCGTACATGCGGAGGCCCGCCGCGATCCACGGCTCGCCGAAAGACTCTTGGCTCACTATCTGGCGCCTCGCGCCGAGACGCTCGACACGGTGATCGGTCACGCCGTCGACGCCGGCCTGATCGCACACGACCTGGATACGAATGCCGTCCGCGACCTCGTCTTCGGACCGCTCGTCTATCGACTACTCGTCGTGGGAACCCCCATGACCCTTGAAGAATCACTGGCACTGGCCACTGCCGCCGTGCGGGGAATTGCCCGCTGATCTCGCCGGGTGCGCATCGACAGCATATCGAACACGAACCGAGGACCGATCGAATCCCGTCTCATCGAATCGACGTCATCGGCTGCACAGAACTCTTAAACTTTATGCAAGGCCCCGTGTGGGGTATCCGGGGTGCGGAACCCGGTGGAAGGGGTGAGCATGTCGTTGAAGCGTCATCGCCCCGACGACGGCGAGACCGCGGTCTACAACCGGTTGGACAAGGTGGTACTGCGGGTTTCCGGCGCCGAAGTGACACTGACTCCGGCGGACGCACGGGAGATTGCAGGCCTGCTGCAGGAGTGCGCGAACCGCGCCGAGCAGACGCCGCCGGACGAGTTTCTGGCCCGCCGCCCGTAGCCGCCGGCTGTGCACCGCGTCAGATCTCGTCGCGGTACCCGTAGAACTCGTGGTCCTCGTTGTACCCACCCATGCCTGCGCCGCTGTCGCGGAAGGTGCGGACGAACTCGATCTCCTTGATCCACTTGACCTGTTTGAAACCCAACTGGTTTTCCACGCGCAGCCGAAGTGGGGCGCCGTGCAACACCGGAAGCGGTTCGTCGTTCATCTCGTAGGCGAGAAGGCTTTGCGGATGCCGTAGGTCGGTCATCGAGTGCGAGTCGTAGTATTGGCCGCCCTCACCGCCTTCGCCGAACGAACGGAAGATCACCCACTCGGCTTCCGGTTTCGGTTGCACCAGGTCGATCAACGCGTCGAACGGCAGGCCGGACCATTTACCGATCGCCGACCAGCCCTGGATGCAGTTGTGCATGGTGATCTGGTCACGATGGGCGAGAGCTTTGATGTCGTCGAGTGAAAGCTCGGCCGGGTTCTCCACCAGGCCGGTGACGCGGAGTCGGTAGTCGCGAAATTCGTTGGTGTGCAGATCTTTCCATTCGTCGGACACGGGCACGAGGCCGTTGGGCCAGAAGAAGGGGCTGATGTCCTTCTCCTTGTACTCGGCCTTGGGTGCGTACTTGTCGAAGAGCAGGTCCATCACCTTGCCGACCGTGGCGTTGGAGATGCGTTGCAGCACCCGCGTGTGCGTCCAGGAGAAGCGAACGGCCCAGACGTTGAACAAGATCACCAAGAAGATCGCCAGGCCCGTCAGGGCGACCCCGTTGAGGTTGTCGCCGCCCGCGGGTGGGACGTCGAGCGTGATGGCGTTGAGATTCTCCGCGAATCCGGTGGACGCGACCATCAGCATGTGGACGGCGTAGAACAGCACGAAGACGACCATCACGAGGAAGTGCAGCGAGCGCGCGGTCTGCCGGTTGCCGAAAATCTTCTGGTACCAGGGGAAGTGGTTGTCCAATGCCGGTGACATCGCGATCCCGGTGAGGATCGCCAGTGGTGCGAAAACGAACACGATGGCGAAGTAGCTCAGCTGCTGGAGCGCATCGTAGGTGTAGTACCCCCCGAGCTCATGAGGCAGGCCCAGCGACGTGTACTGCACCAGGCAGGAGGCCGCATTCGGGAAGATCGACCAGTCGGTGGGCACCAGCTTGCGCCAGTGGCCGGTGGAGAAGGTCAGGACGACGAACACCAGGCCGTTGAGTACGAACAGGATGTCGAAGAGGAAGTGCCAATGGCGCGCCACTCCGATGGTGTGCCGTCCGCCCGGCATGCCGACCATCGGGCTGAGCGTGATCGCGTCGTCCTTGGCCGTCCACACACGATCCTTCGGCATAGGACCGCGGAACCGCAACCACTCGCGATCGGGTGTGCAGTGCATCTTCAGATACAGGCGCGGGTGGTCGGCGAGAATCTGCCAGCCCGCCCGAACCACCATGACCATGATGAAGAAATTCAGCGCGTGCGTGGCGATGCTCCAGGCCGGGGTGCCGAAGGAACGGCCCTGATCGCGCAGCTGGGTCATCGAGGGCTCGCACGGGTGGGTGGTGGTGAAGCCGCCGGGCCCACCCACAGCGTCGGTGCCCATGAGCAGTTTGGCAGCGATCACCGCCACGATGCCGGCGATCAGCACAGCTGGGAGCACCCACCACACGGAAACGAATCGTCGGCCGATTCGCACGTGTACGCGAGTGAGCGACATGCGTGGATGAACGCCCTCCTCCCGGAGAAGTGCCACGTTGTGGAACTCGTCCTGGAGTTCGGAGCTGTCCTTGGGCCTGTTGTCAGGGCCTTGGTGTGTCATTTCCACGCCTGCCGGTGACGACGCTCAGACTGCGAGGGGGCTGTCCGTGGTGTGGACCGGCCGCCGTTTGGACGGGTCCGGAGTGACCGCTGCAGTGAGTACGAACGCGTCCGCGCGAGCGCAATCCCAATCCTCGGACCAGGACGGCGGCGGGTCGTCGAGCAGCTGCCCGGGCCGGAGCCACTCGTACAGCTCGGCGTAGGTGCGCTGGTCGTTGAAGCCCACCGTGCGCATGAGCATCGACGGATGCAGATCGTCGAAGCTGTCCAGGCCCATCGAGGCGACGACCTGCTTGGCGTTGTCGACGATGTTGCGCTGCAGGTTGTAGACCCGAGTGGTTTTGTCCTGCACGTTCAATGCCCGGTACCGCTTGGGATCCTGAGTGGTCACCCCCACCGGGCAGGTGTTGGTGTGGCACTTCTGCGCCTGAATACAGCCGACGGCGAACATCATCGCGCGAGCGGCCAAAGTGAAATCGGCGCCCTGGGTGATCCGCTTGACGATGTCGATGCCGTTGGCGACCTTGCCGGAGGCGCCGACGCGGATCTGGTCCCGCAATCCGGTGCCCACCAAAGCGTTGTGCACGGTCATCACACCGTGAGTCAGCGGCATCCCCACATGGTCTTCGAATTCCAGGGGTGCGGCGCCGGTGCCGCCCTCGGCACCGTCGACGATGATGAAATCGGGGGCGATGCCAGTCTCGCGGATTGCCTTGCAGATGCCCAAGAACTCGCTGCGGGAGCCGACGCACAGCTTGAACCCGACGGGCTTGCCGCCGGACAACTCACGCAACCGGCCGATGAACTGGCACAGCTCGATCGGCGTGTGGAAGGCGTTGTGCGAGGGGGGTGAGACGACGGTCTTTCCCACCGGAACGCCGCGCGTCTGGGCTATCTCTTCGGTCACCTTCGGGCCGGGTAGCACGCCACCCAGGCCGGGCTTGGCGCCTTGTGAGAGCTTGATCGAGATGCATTTGACCTGTGGGTGTTGGGATTTCTTCCGGAAGGCGTCCGGATCGAAATGCCCGTCCTTGGTGCGGGTGCCGAAGTAGGCGGTGCCGAGCTCCCAGATCAGGTCTCCGCCCGCCTCGAGATGATATGGACTGAGCCCGCCTTCGCCGGTGTCGTGGGCGAAGCCGCCGCGGGCCGCGCCGCCGTTGAGCGCCAGGATCGCATTCGCCGAGATGGCGCCGAAACTCATTGCGGAGACGTTGTAGAGCGCCATGTCGTAGGACTGGGTGCAGTCCGGTCCACCGATGCGCACCCGCGGGGTCTCCTGCGGCGCCGGTTGCGCGGTGATCGAGTGACGGACGAACTCGTATCCGACCGCGTTGACATTGCGCTCGGTACCGAAGGGTTCGACGTCTTTGATGTCCTTGGCCCGCTGATAGACCGTGGATCGGGTGTCCCGGTCGTACGGGGTGCCGTCCGTGTTGCGTTCGATGAAGTATTGCTGGAGCTCAGGACGGATGAATTCGAGCATGAACCGCGCGTGCCCGAGGACGGGGTAGTTGCGCAGGATGCTGTGCCGTGTCTGCAGCAGGTCCCACGTGCCGATCAGTGCCAGCAGCAGGAGCGGCACCGTAAGGAAAAGCCACCACGGCGACACCAGGAAGACGAGGAGGCACGATAACCCTCCGATCAGCCATGCTGCTGCGATTGCCAACCATCTGATCATCGCTACTCCTATCGAAGACGGGGAAGTCGAAGAAAGTGGAAACGTCGGTTTGTCAGTACATGTATCCGAGCCGTACAGGTGTCGAGCGAGCCGGGGTCGCATGCCTTCCGGCGGCGAGCGGGTCACAACAGCGGCGGCACTTTGGCTTCGATCGGCACCTCCAGTACGGTCGGGCCTTCGCGTTCGAGAGCGCGGGCGACGGCGGCACGAACCTCCTCGGCAGTCTCCGCACGCTCGGCGGTGCATCCGTATCCCCGTGCCAGTGCCACGATGTCGAGTCCGGGTAGATCCAGGCCGGGGACGCCGGGGGAATCCTCGAGGTCGGCAAACGATTTGAGAATTGCGTACTCCTCGTTGCGCGGAATGACATAGATGACGGAGAGTTTCTCCTGGGCCGCCGTGTGCAGCCCCTGCACCGAATACTGCATGGAGCCGTCGCCGATCATCGCGATGACCGGGCGGTTGCGGCCGGAGTCGCGTTCGGCCAGTGCGAGGCCCACCGCCGCGGGTAGGTTCCACCCGAGACTGCCGGAGGCGAACGTGTAGAACGAGTCCGGTTGCACGATCGGCCAGGCCGAGTGGAACTCGCCGAGGTTCGACGGCGACTCTTCGACGACCACCGTGGTTTCCGGCATCGCGTCGTGGAGGGTGGCGAACAGTTCGTCCGCGCCCATGCGTGTGTCCTCGCGGACGGATTCGCCTGGACCGTGCGGCGCCATACGATGCGATTGCTTGACCACCGTCCGGTGGGGGCGCCTGGGGATGAGTTCGGTCAGCGCCTGCGTCGCGAGCACTGCGTCACTGATGAGGCTGTCGCCGACGGGCGCCCGTGCTGCCTGCGCCGGATCTTCGGTGATGTGCAGCAACCGGAGCCCGTCGGGAAGATACTCGCCCGCGACGTACGGGTAGTAGCGAAACACCGGAGCCCCGATGACGATCGCCACGTCGTGGCCAGCCAGCTTCTTCGACAGGGGCCTAATGGCGAACGGCAGACCGCCCACGTACAGCGGATGATCTTCCGGAAACGGCGGGCGCTCCGACGCGGGTGCCGCGTACACGTGCACACCGAGTTTCTCCGCCAGGGCCACGGCCTCGTTCCAGCCGTCGCCGCGGGCAATCGATGCGCCGAAGATCAGCGCCGGGTCCGAGGCCTCGGACAGTGCCCGCGCGAACTCGGCAATCCGGCCGGGATCGGGCCCGACGCGAGTGGCGACGGTGCGCGCGATCGGGTTCGAACCGGTTGCCGGCTGGTCCCAGTCGTCGAGCGGGATCGACAGGAACACCGGCCCCGCGGGCGGCTGCACCGCCGTCGCGTAGGCACGCATGAGCGCGGCCGGCACGTCCTGTGCCCGCACCGGTTCGTAGCTCCACTTGACCCACGGCTTCGGTAGATCTTCGGGCTGGACGTTCATCAGCCAGGGCTCCATGAGCAGCATGTCCCGCGTCTGATTTCCGGCGGTGACGATGAGGGGAGTCTGGTTCATCGCGGCGGTCATGATGTTGCTCATCGCGTTGGCCACTCCGGCCGCCGTGTGCACGTTGACCAGAGCCGGCCGACGTGTGGCCTGGGCATAGCCATCCGCGATACCCACGGCGGAAGCCTCCTGGAGCGCCCGAACGTAGCGGAAGTCATTCGGATATTCCTTGAGGAACGTCTCTTCCGTGGAACCCGGGTTTCCGAAGATGGTCGTCAGGTTCAGGTCGCGCATCAATCGATAGGTGACGTCTCGGATAGTCTGGGCCATGGTCGGTGCCTCCACGTGGGGGTTCCCTCGAGTGCGGTCCCATTTGACCGTATCCGAGACCGATTCGGAATACGGTCGTATTGCCGATTCTGGCCCGTTCGAAGAACCGATGCGGCCCTCGCGATGGGGCTTCCCTCGCTTCGTCACCGTGTCGCGGGCTCGGATTTCGCACGTCGTACGAATGATCGAATACGCTGCCTCTTCGATGAGGTGGCAACGAGCAAGTGCAGTGATGGCGTCGGGTGCGGTGCTGGCGGGGTTGTCGATAGGGTCGGCGGCCGCCGAGCCGGTACCACCACCGACCGCCACAACGCGGGCGCCGTTCACCACACCGAACACCGACTCGTGCCCCCACCGGTCGGTACCGGCCCCGGCGGTCGACCTGTCCGAGGTCCCGGAACCCGGCGAAACGACTCCCCGTCCCGTTCCCGTTCCGTCGCAGCCGATCGGCGGTGAACGGATGGGTGAATGCGGTGTGGTGTTACCCGAGAATGCGCCGCCGCTTCCGGCGCACATAGCCGCACCGGGGTGGGTGTTGGCCGATGTGGACACCGGCGAGGTGCTGGCCGCGAAGGATCCGCATGGTCGATACCGTCCGGCCAGCACCATCAAAATTCTGCTGTCGCTGGTGGCGTTGGACGAGCTCGATCTGAACAAGACGGTCACCGCCACTGCCGAGGATGCGGCGATGGAGGGCAGCGCGGTCGGAATCGGCCCGCACGGGCAATACACCAACATGCAGCTGATGCAGGGCTTGGTGATGGCGTCGGGCAACGACGCCGCTCACCTTCTCGCGAGGCAGCTCGGTGGCTCCGACGAAACGGTCGAGAAGATGAATGCTCTGGCCGAGGAATTGGGCGCACTCGATACCAGAACTGCCACGCCGTCGGGTCTCGACGGCCCCGGGATGAGCAGCTCGCCGTTCGACCTTGCCCTGATCTTTCACGAGGCCATGAAAAACCCCACCTTCGCGAAGCTGATTTCCACCGAGGTGGTCTCGTTCCCCGGCTATCCGAAAAATCCGGCCATCCCCGGCGACGAGGACAAGCCGTCGTTCGCACTCGGCAACGACAACAGGCTGCTCTACAACTACCCGGGCGCACTCGGAGGCAAGACCGGCTACACCGACGACGCGCGGCACACGTACGTCGGCGGCGCCGAGCGTGACGGCCGACGCCTGATGGTCACCCTGATGGGCGGCGAGGCGAAACCGTTGCGCCCGTGGGAACAGGCCGCACGCTTGCTCGATTACGGATTCGCGCTTGATGCGGAACCCGTGGGCTCGCTGACCGAACGCCCCGACGACGCCTCTGTAGACGAATCCGCACTGATCGCCGCCCCTCCGGGCACACCAGATCAGGTGGGCGCAGGTGTGATCGCTTCCGGTTCCGACAGCCCCAACAGTTCGCTCGCGGTGCGTGCCGGCGTCGGTGTGATCGGTACCGGCGTGGTGATCGGTCTCCTCGGCTGGGCCCGAAGACTCAACCGAGGACGCCGGTAGGACCTCCGGCAGTTCCGCTCAGCTGCGCGAGTTCCTACGAGCGAACACTCCGGACAGCCCAAGAGCCGTTGCGGCGCCGACACCGACGAGCGCGGCACTCCTGCGCGCCGACGGGCGTTCGTACACTTGTATCCGAGGCGAGATGATCGCCGGATCCGGGGGCGGAACGAATGCCAGGGCCATACTCTCCTCGCTGGTTGCGGCCCAGGCAGTGGCGAAGAACAGCATTCTGCACGTCATGAAAACGAAGACGAGCAGACCGACGATCGGCCCGAACGCGGCACCGGCAGGACCGCTGGTGACCGCAGCCAGGTAGATCGCCGCCACCTGCTTGAAGATCTCGAACGCGATCGCGCCGAGCAGTCCCGCCCTGACCGCGCTCCGGAGTGCGACGGTCTCGCGGGGAAGTCTGGAGATGATCCATGTGAAGATTGCCCAAGTCGCGGCAACCGCCAGGAACACCGACAGCACCCGCAGCGCGATGCCGATTCCTGGGATTGCGTCGAGGTGCAGCAGGTTCACCACCCAGTCCATGACCGGGCCGCTGCTCAGCGCAGAGATGCCGACTGACACGACAATCGCCAGCCCGAGCCCGAGAAGGTTGACACCGTCGTCGATCTTGGTTTTGACGAATCCGGCGGGTTCGCTCTTGCTGTCCCACATCGCAGTGAGGCCGTCTCTCAGTTTTGACATCCACCCGAGGCCCGCGTAAATGGCACCGAGCAGTCCGATGATGCCCACCTCGGCACGTGAGTCGATCGCCGAATCGATCGTCTTGTTCAGAGTCTCCCCCAATCCGCCGGGGGCCGATTCGGTTACGCTGTCCTGGATATCGGCCAGCAAGCCCGGGTTACCGGCGAGGACGAAACCGGCGATGGCGAACGCCACCATGAGGATCGGGACCAGCGCCAGGACGCTGAAGTACGTGACACCCGCAGCGTAGTAGTCACCTTTCTGCCCCTGATACCGCTTGGCTCCCCGCACCACATGATCGAGCCACGGGCGTACCGCCCGCTGACGCTCGAGAAAGCTCGGGCTTTCGGCCATGGATACTTCATCCTTTCGAAGTCAGGAATCCAACCTTGTCGTACACCGTGGCAAGTGTCTGCGACGACACTTCCCGCGCCCGGAGCGCACCGTTTGCGATGATCCGGTCCAGTTCTGCCTCGTCGGCGAGGAACTGGTTCACATGTTGCTGCAAGGGAGTCACGAAATCGGCCAGGACCTCCGCCGTGTCGGACTTCAGGTCGCCGTATCCCTTGCCCTCGTAGCCAGCCACGAGCTCGTCGACAGGGTTTCCGGACAACGCCGATTGGATGGTCAGGAGGTTGCTGACGCCCGGCTTGTTCTCCGGGTCGTAGCGGATCTCGCGCTCGTTGTCGGTGACGGCAGACTTGATCTTCTTCGCCGACACCTTGGGATCGTCGAGAAGACTGATCAGGCCGGCCGGGCTGGGCCCGGACTTGCTCATCTTCGATGTCGGATCCTGCAGGTCGTAGATCTTCGACGTGCCCTTGATGATTTGAGCTTCCGGCACCACGAACGCCTTGCCGAAGCGAGAGTTGAAGCGGCCTGCGAGGTCGCGCGCCAGCTCGAGATGCTGACGCTGATCCTCACCGACGGGCACCCGTTGCGGGCGATACAGAAGGATGTCCGCGGCCATCAGCACCGGGTAGGTGAACAGACCGACGCTGGCGTTGTCACTGCCCTGCTTCGCCGACTTGTCCTTGAACTGCGTCATTCGGCCGGCTTCACCGAAGCCGGTGATGCAGTTCAGCACCCACGCCAGCTGCGCGTGCTCCGGTACCTGACTCTGCACGAACAGCGTGGCCCGGTCGGGGTCGATACCCAGAGCCAGCAGCTGCGCGACGGCAATCTTCGTACGACGGCGTAGTTCCTTGGGATCCTGGGCGACGGTGATCGCGTGCAGATCCGGAATGAAGTAGAAGGCGTCGAAGTCGTCCTGCAGCGGAATCCACTGCTGCAACGCGCCCAGGAGGTTGCCGAGGTGGAACGAGTCGGCGGTGGGCTGGATACCGGACAGCACCCGAGGCTTGGCGGTGGGTTTCGTTTGTGCAGGAGACGACATGGTTACCGATCTTTTCATGCCGACCGAAGGCTCATCGAGGCGCTACCGGGTGGCGCGCCGTTCAGCGGTAATGCACCGTGACCGGAGCGTGGTCGGACCACCTCTGGTCGTACGAATCCGCACGCTCGACGACGGCCTGTTTCGCCCGGGTGGCCAACCGTGCTGTGGCCAGGTGATAGTCGATTCGCCATCCGGAATCGTTGTCGAACGCCTTGCCGCGATAGGACCACCACGAGTACGGCCCCGAAACGTCTGGATGAAGCTCACGTACCACGTCCACCCACTGTGGTTCGCCTGCCAGCAGGTTCCCGAACCATTCCCGCTCATTGGGCAGGAACCCGGATGACTTCTTGTTGGTCTTGAACGCTTTCAGATCACTCTCGGTGTGGGCGATATTCCAATCCCCGCACACCACCACGTCTCGATCGTTGCCGACGGCACTCGAAGCGAGTTCACCGAGACGCACGGCGAAGGAAGACATGAAACGCTCCTTCTCCTCCTGCTTCGGGGACTGGGCCTCCCCCGACGGCAGATAGAGACTGGCAACCGTCAGGTCACCGAAATCCGCCTCGATGTAGCGGCCGGCATCCGCGAACTCGGCGTCGCCGTGGCCGATGCGAACGGCATCAGGCCGCGTGCGCGACAGAATCGCCACCCCGTTTCGTCCCTTGGTGCCCGGCTCGGCCGACACGAGATGCCAATCCTGCTCGAGCGCCGGCGCCAGCGCGTCCTGGAGCTGCTCGTCCGAGGCGCGAGTCTCCTGCAGGCAGACGACGTCTGCAGGAGAGTTCGCGAGCCATTCGGCCATGCCTTTGCGTACTGCTGCGCGTACGCCGTTGACGTTGACTGTGGTGATGATGTGAGACACGCAGAGCACCGTAGCCGACGCCGGCGACGTCACCAGTTCCCGGGAAAGATGAACCCTTGAGGCATACACGGGACCGGTGTCGCATTCTCCGGATCGAGTGCGTTGAGCACGAAGCGCAACGACCGCTCGTTGTACATCGTCGAGACGTGGTCACTGCGGTCCTGCGGGCAGTCTTCCTGCAGCAAGATGTTGGTGACGTTCGGTCCCTCGAGGAACTGCTGGTCGTACGGTGTGACGATCTCGTCGTACTTCGTCACGATCGTCGTGTAGGTCACGCCAGGACGGGTATCACCGTTTCCGTAGACTATCTCGCTCAGCTCGTGGTCGAGCGCCTGCTGAATGAGAGCCGGGGTGGCCTGCTCGAGTCCGTCGTACACTGCCGGCCCCAACGGCGGGAACATGGTGCGCATGAACACGATTCCGTTGAGGTGCGTGCCGTGGTTGGACGGCGATATGCCGATCATCTTGTCGACGTACTCCGCGCCACCCAGCACGTTGATGTAGTAGAGGGGAACGATTCCGCCGCCCTGCGAGTGACCGACGATGTCGATCTCCTCTGCGCCGGTCAGCGCAAGTACTTCCTGGACCCTGGCAGCGACCTTCCTCGCGCTCGTAGGGATATCACCGAGGGCCTGGAACGGGATTTCGGACACCCACTCCGGGTTGCCGTAGTTCATCGTGAAGACGCAATATCCGTTGTTCTTCAGAAAGGGAGCGCCGGCCTGCCACGCCAACGACTGGTTGGTTGCCGTCGGGTGCAGCAGGAGGACCGGATTGGGATGTTCCTCCGACGGCTTGCAGTTCGGATCGTTTGCACCCGGTGGTGAAACCTCGGGCAACATGCCGATCCATATTCCCGAGCCCAGATCGAACGGAACCGGCAACGGCCCGAACTTCACCGGGCCGGCGGATGCCGTTCCCGCGCCGATTCCTGTTCCTGCTGCGACAGCCAACGCGGTGGCAAGAGTCCCCAACAGAAGACGGCGCACGATGCTCGATTTGATACTCACCAAAACCCCCAGAATGTGATCTGCGTAACCGGATGGCAACCTAGCATGCCCCTGCGGTACACGCCGCATTGGCACCCCGCCACGAAGGGTCGATCAGGCAATTCCGCGTCGCCGCTCCAGCAACACAGCGAACGTGAGAACCACGAGTCCGGCGACTGCGAGCACAGCACCTACTGCTGCGGGCGCGGTGTATCCGTAGCCGGCCGCGATGACGACACCACCGATCCAGGCACCGAAGGCATTCGCGATGTTGAGCGCCGCATGGTTGAGAGACGCCGCCAGAGTCTGTGCGTCGGCCGCCACGTCCATCAGCCGGGTCTGCAGCGCCGGCACCATGGACGATCCGGCGGCGCCGATCGCGAACACCAGCATCAATGCCGTGACCACGTTGTGGGAGGCGACCACGAACGCTGCCAGCACCACGACCAATGTGGTCATCGACGCGAACAGTCCGGGCATGAGTGCGCGATCCGCGAGCCATCCGCCGACGAAGTTGCCGACCACCATGCCGATTCCGTAGATCATCAACGCAACCGGCACCAACGACCGGGACAGTCCGGACACGTCCGTCAGGGTCGTGCTGATGTACGTGTATACGGCGAACATTCCGCCGAAACCGACCATGCCGACGATGAGCGTCATCCAAACCTGTCCCCGGCGCAATGCCCCCAACTCGGTGAGAGGGTTGGTGACCTGCATGGCACCCAGTTCGGGCACCCATCGCCAGATGGCGGCAACGGTGGCGACGCCGATCACAGCGACGAGCGTGAAGGCGCTGCGCCAGCCGAGGTGTTGCCCGAGCGCCGACGCCACAGGGACACCGACCACGTTGGCAACAGACAACCCCATCATGACGAGGGCGACCGCTTTGGCGCGCTGGCCGGGCGCCGCGAGATGTGCCGCCACCAGGGACGCAACACCGAAATACGCGCCGTGCGGAAGACCTGCAACGAACCGCGCAAGCATCAGGGTCTCGTAGTTGGGCGCGAACACCGACGCGGCGTTACCGACTGTGAACGCGGCCATCAAACCGAGTAGCAGGAACTTGCGCGGGACCCGCGCAGTCAGCGCCGCGATCAACGGCGCCCCCACGACGACGCCCAGTGCGTAGGCAGAGATGACATGACCGGCCGTGGGTTCCGAGATGTTCAGCCCCGCCGCCATCTCCGGGAGCAGACCCATCGCCACGAACTCGGTGGTGCCGATCCCGAATCCACCCAACGCCAGCGCGATCATCGCCGCACGCCTGATCGACGAATGGTGCGAGGCAGCCGTGGACGGCTGCGCGGTAGCAGTCACTATCGGTGCAGAAGTGGTCAACAGAGATTCTCACGATCGATCGGAAAGGTTCGGGCGACGGAACTACGAACAGTCGATTGTCCTCACCGCATTCCCGAATCGCCCACCTGGTGACAGTGAGCCGTCTCACGAGCAGAATCGAGGCATGGCAGTGCTGATGCAGGGATACCTGTCGACGGTCGCCGATCAGTTCCGCTACCAGCCGACCCCCAAGCGGGTGCGAGCGAATTCGGACGGCGCCACGGTGGCCGACTCGGTGGACGCGATCCTCGTATGGCAACCGGGTAGCCCGGTTCCCGAGTACGCGTTCCCGGTCGACGACGTCGAGCTTTCGCGAGTCGGCGATCACGCGGAAACACTGACCGACGAGGATCTGACAGGTTTCGTGATTCTCGATTCGGACGCGTTCACCTGGTGGGAGGAGGACGACCAGGTGATCGGTCACCCACGAGACCCTTTTCACCGGGTCGATGTCGTGCACAGTGTCCGGCGCATCACGATCCGATATGCCGACACGGTTTGCGCCGATTCACATCGGTCGGAGATGCTGTTCGAGACCGGGTTCGCTGGCGCTCGCCATTACCTGCCCCGCGGCGATGTGGCTGTCGAACTTCTGCCGAGCCGCACCCGGACGGTGTGCCCGTACAAGGGTGAGGCCACGTACTGGTCGGCGACCATCGGTGATCACCTACTCACCGACATCGCGTGGAGTTACGAGCACCCACTCCCGGAGGCCGTGCGCATCCGCAGCCTCGTCTCGTTCCACGACGAGAGGCTGGACCTCACGATCGCCGAACCGCAACCGCCCCTGTGAGGGGTTGAGGAGTCTCTGGACTCGCTCACCACTCACAGGGGTTTGCGCGTTCTACTTCTCCGAGATCGCCTTCTGGAGGTTGATATCCAGGGCGCCGAGGAATTCCTCGGTGGTCAGATAGCCCTGGTCGCCGCCGACCAGCATGGCGAGGTCCTTGGTCATCTGACCACCTTCGACGGTCTTGATGACGACGTCCTCGAGTTGCTGCGCGAAATCGATGACAGCGGGCGTGTTGTCCAGCTTGCCGCGGTGCTCGAGTCCGCGGGTCCACGCGAAGATCGAGGCGATGGGATTGGTGGACGTGGGCTTGCCCTGCTGGTGCTGACGGAAGTGACGCGTGACGGTGCCGTGCGCGGCCTCGGCCTCGCAGGTCTTTCCGTCCGGAGTCAGCAGCACGGAGGTCATGAGTCCCAGCGAACCGAAGCCCTGGGCCACTGTGTCGGACTGGACGTCACCGTCGTAGTTCTTGCACGCCCAGACGTAGCCGCCCTCCCATTTGAGAGCCGAGGCGACCATATCGTCGATGAGCCGGTGCTCGTAGGTGAGTCCGGCCGCGTCGAACTCCGGCTTGAACTCGGTCTCGTAGACGTGCTGGAAGATGTCCTTGAACGCGCCGTCGTAGGCCTTGAGGATCGTGTTCTTGGTGGACAGATACACCGGGTAGTTCTGCTGCAGGCCGTAGTTGAGGGAGGCCCGAGCGAAGTCTTCGATGGACTTGGTGAAGTTGTACTGCCCTTGAACGACACCGCCGCCCTCGGGGAAGTTCACCAACTCGTGCTCGATCGGCTCGCTGCCGTCCTCGGGTGTGTAGGTGATCATCACCTTGCCGGGGCCGGGAACCTTGAAGTCGGTGGCGCGGTACTGGTCACCGAACGCGTGGCGACCGATGATGATCGGCTTCGTCCAGCCGGGCACCAGGCGCGGAACGTTGGAGATGATGATGGGCGCGCGGAAGATGGTGCCACCGAGGATGTTGCGGATGGTCCCGTTCGGGGACCGCCACATCTTCTTGAGGCCGAATTCCTCGACACGCGCCTCGTCGGGGGTGATGGTCGCGCATTTGACGCCCACACCGTGCTTGTTGATCGCGTTCGCGGCGTCGACGGTGACTTGGTCGTCGGTCTGGTCCCGGTGTTCGACACCGAGGTCGTAGTACTCGAGATCGATATCGAGGTATGGATGGATCAGCTTGTCTTTGATGAACTGCCAAATGATGCGTGTCATCTCATCGCCGTCGAGTTCGACGACGGTGCCCTCAACCTTGATTTTGGACATGGGTGCTTCGCGTCCTCCTAGGAAGTTTCCCTGGTTACACGGTTGCGGGCGCACTTTGTGAGTGGTCCGCGAACGGTTCGCTTATTCAAACCTAGACGTTCCGAGCCGCTCTCGGGAGACCGGATCCAAACAAGACGAGCGTACTGCTACGCAGCACCGCCGCAACCGGCGGGCCGTGAAACACGTTCTTACCGCCGGGTAACTTTTTCCTGATAGGACCCTGGATCAGTGCCGCTTCGGGATGTTCGACGCCAGCCGCTAAGATTCACCGAGAGGTATTGGAAGATCATCGCGAGCAGGATCACCGCGACGGGATTACACGGAGGTTGCACATGCGTTGTTGTCGTAGGTGAGAGCGAACCGGTCGCAGGCACAGGTATTCCACCGACTGGCCGGCCCCATCACGCCATCTCTGATCGGAGACAACCATGACCGACAACACCGACGCAGCCGCTACCGACCCCACGGCGAACTGGTCGTTCGAAACCAAGCAGGTCCATGCCGGGCAGACCTCGGACGCCACCACCAAGGCCCGCGCGCTGCCGATCTACCAGACCACCAGCTACACCTTCGACAGCACCGATCACGCGGCCGCACTGTTCGGCCTCGCCGAACCGGGCAACATCTACACCCGCATCATGAATCCCACCCAGGATGCGGTGGAGCAGCGGATCGCCGCTCTCGAAGGCGGTGTCGCAGCCCTGCTCCTCGCTTCCGGTCAGTCCGCAGAGACTCTCGCGATTCTCAACCTCGCCGAGGCCGGCGATCACATCGTCTCCAGCCCGTACCTCTACGGCGGAACCTACAATCTCTACCACTACACGCTCCCCCGGCTCGGGATCGAGGTCTCGTTCGTCGACGACCCCGACGACCTCGAGCAGTGGCAGGCCGCAGTCCGTGACAACACCAAGGCGTTCTACGCGGAGACCATTTCCAACCCCAAGAACGACATCCTCGACATCGAGGGCATCTCCGGGGTCGCGCACCAGAACGGGTTGCCCCTGATCGTCGACAACACCGTCGCCACCCCGTACCTGATCAGGCCGTTCGAACACGGAGCCGACATCGTCGTGCACTCGGCCACCAAGTATCTCGGCGGTCACGGCACTTCGATCGCCGGCGCGATCGTGGACAGCGGCACCTTCGACTGGACGCAAGGCCGTCATCCGGGCTTCACCACCGCCGACCCGAGCTACCACGGCGTCGTGTACGCAGACCTCGGCGCGCCCGCCTACGCACTGAAGGCGCGCGTGCAGTTGCTTCGCGACCTCGGACCGGCTGTATCGCCGTTCAACGCGTTCCTGATCTCGCAGGGCATCGAGACGCTGAGCTTGCGCATGGAACGTCACGTGTCCAACGCGCAGAAGGTTGCCGAGTTCCTCGAGAACCGCGGCGACGTCACGTCCGTCGGCTATGCGGGCCTCCCCTCTTCACCGTGGCACGAGCGCGGACGTGCGGTGGCCCCGAGAGGTACCGGCGCGATCGTGACCTTCGAACTGTCCGGTGGACTCGAGGCCGGCAAGAAGTTCGTCAACGCGCTGACCTTACACAGCCACGTGGCGAACATCGGCGATGTGCGCTCCCTCGTGATCCACCCTGCATCCACCACCCACTCGCAGCTCAGCCCGGAGGAACAGACGGCTGCGGGCGTGACCCCCGGACTGGTTCGCCTCGCCGTGGGCATCGAAGGTATCGACGACATTCTTGCCGACATACAGGTCGGACTGAAGGCGGCAGCATCTTGACCACCAGCCCAGTGACTTCGCTACTGCGTCCGGACGGCCGGCTCGGCTACGTCGACATCGGCCCACTCGAGCTCGAAAACGGGGCGATTCTGCCGGCTGTGACCCTCGCCGTACAGAAGTGGGGTGAGCTCTCCCCCACTCGCGACAACGTCGTGCTGATCGAACACGCGCTCACCGGCGATTCTCATGTGTCCGGGGAGATCAGCGACGAGCATCCGTCGCCCGGTTGGTGGAACGGCATGGTGGGCCCCGGCAACCCGGTCGACACCGACGAGTGGTGCGTCGTCGCCACCAATGTGATCGGTGGCTGCCAGGGCAGCACCGGGCCGTCGTCGATCGCAGACGACGGTAAACCGTGGGGCAGCCGGTTCCCCGAGATTTCGATCCGAGACCAGATCGAGGCCGAGCGTAAGTTCGCCGACCTCCTCGGCATCGAGAAGTTGGCGTCGGTGATCGGCGGTTCCATGGGAGGGATGCGCGCTCTCGAGTGGGCGATCGCCTACCCCGACCGCGTCGCGTCCGCCCTCGTACTCGCGGTCGGTGCACGCGCCACCGCGGACCAGATCGGCACCCAGACCACGCAGATCGCGGCCATCAAGGGCGACCCCGACTGGCAGGGCGGCGACTACCACGGCACCGGACGCATCCCCCGCCACGGGTTGGGGATCGCCCGCCGTATCGCACACCTCACCTACCGGACCGAGGTCGAGTTGGATTCACGGTTCGCCAACACCGCCCAGACCGGCGAGGATCCCTGGAACGGCGGTCGCTATTCAGTGCAGAGCTACCTCGAGCATCAGGCTGACAAGCTGGTCAAACGGTTCGACCCGGCAACATACGTGCTGCTCAGTGAGGCCATGAACCGGCACGATGTGGGGCGTGGACGCGGCGGGATCGCCGCAGCTCTCGCCACGATCACCGCGCCGGTGGTCGTCGGCGGTGTCGATTCCGACCGGCTGTATCCCCTGCACCTGCAGGAGGAGCTCGCGGCCGGAATCCCCACCTGCGACGGACTGCGGGTCCTGGCGTCCAGGGACGGCCACGACGGCTTCCTCACCGAAGCCGACGCGGTGTCGAAGCTTCTCGTCGAGACAATGGACCTCGCCCGCGCCGGACGCTAGGACCGTGCTTGGAACCGGTCGCGAAAAGTGGACTCGGTCAGATCCACCGCTCGTATTTTTCCGCAGGCATCAGCTTCGGGAAGAACTCGTGCCGCAGATCCGCGATCAATGAGACATAGTTCGAGTCGTCGGTGGTCGCTGCGATGTCCAAACAATGGAACGCCGCATTCATCGGATCTTGCTGCACCGCTGTCGAAATGGCAGACATTGCACGCATCGCAGCAGGAACGACACGGTTCTCCACGTCACCGGTGACAGTGGTTTCGATGGCGGCATCCGCCTCGAATGCCTGCCACAACGCCTTGTGGTGCTGCTCGCCGAAAGGATGAGGTAGCGGTTCTCCTCGATCCAGAGCAGACAATGCCGGACGGATCCACTCGATAGTTGCGATCCCCGCCACCGTGTACGCGCGGCGAGCAGACCAGGCCGCGATGCGACGGAGCTTCGGCGCCCGGGTCCTGGTGATCGCGTCGGCAAGCGCCCGGTCCCGACCGGCGATACCGATCGCGTAGGAGTTCGCACGTAGCTTCTCCGAGGGTGGACGCCCGCCCCACCGGATCGCTTCTTCCTTGGCCCACTCGGCCATCTGCTCGTAGCCATATTTGAGGTACACGGTGGCATCGGCAGCCGGATCAGGATCCCACCAATTGCGTTTGGGATGGGTGACGATGCCCTGTTCCCAGGCGCTGTCGGTCTTGTGCAGCCGGACCATCTCTCGCGGTTGGGCTGACTTCCAAACCTGAAGCAGGTATTCCTCTGTAGGGGCAGGGACTGCCAGGTCCCCGTGGGTGTCACGTCCTCGCGCCGACACCCGAAATCGATGCAGGCCCCCTCTGATCGGCAACTTGTCGAAGTCCGGGGACTGCTCTCCCTCCAACGTCAGCACGTATGCGGGTTTGGTGATCCTCGTGGTGGCTTCCTCGATGATCTCCCACTCCGGAACCTCGCCGATCGTCGCCGGTTCACCATCGAGAACGACGACCGTCAATGCCACGGGACCGTGGGCAATGCCGGTAATGACCGTGACGAAGTCAGGGCCGACCTCGATCACGCTGCCGGTTTCGTCCGGTGAGTACGTTTCACCGGTGGATGAGCCCACCACGAATTGGTGATGGTCTGCGATTACCTCGCCGCGTTGGGTCACGACAGCGAACGTATCGCACAAGAATCGCTATTCCGGAGCGTTGCGGATAGCCGACTGTCAGTCAGTACCGAGGGGGTCGATCGACACCGCCAGCCACACGATCGATCCGCCGACCGCCAACATTGCGGCAACGTCGAAGGTTTTGCTGCGCACCACGAGCAGGCCCGCTCTGTCGTCACTGAGGATCAGCCGGAATCCGGCGGCAAGCAGCGCAGCCACACCGAACACGAAGGATCCACGCCGCCACCGCTCGGCCAGCACGAAGCCGACGGCGATCAAGATGACGAAGCCGATGGCCACCATCGGCAGGTTCCTCTTCGCGAAGCGCGCCAAATCGGCCATGTCAGAGCGATGCAGCCATACGCTCGGCCCGCTCGACGACGTTGGTGAGGAGGAAAGCGCGCGTCAACGGTCCGACGCCTCCGGGGTTCGGTGAGAGGAAGCCCGCCACATCGTCAACACCTGCAGCGATGTCGCCCCGGAGTCCCTCTTCGGTGCGGCTGACGCCCACGTCGAGCACCGCGGCACCGGGCTTGATCATGTCCGGAGTGATCAACCCGGGAACGCCTGCTGCGGCGATCACGATGTCGGCGCGAGAGACTTCGGCGGCCAGATCGCGCGTGCCGGTGTGGCAGAGGGTGACGGTGGCGTTCTCGCTGCGCCGAGTGAACAGCAGCCCGATGGGCCGTCCGACGGTGATACCGCGCCCGACGACGACCACGTGCGCACTCGCGATCGGCACCTCGTAGCGGCGCAGCAGGTGCAGGATCCCCCGCGGCGTGCAGGGCAGCGGTGCTTCCTTGCCCAGCACGAGGCGGCCCAGGTTGACCGGGTGCAGGCCGTCCGCATCCTTGTCGGGATCGATCCGCTCGAGGGCGGCGTTCTCGTCGAGTTGCTTCGGCACCGGAAGCTGCACTATGTAGCCGGTGCACTCGGGGTTGGCGTTGAGTTCGTCGATGGTGGCATCGAGCTGCTCCTGCGTGATGTCCGCAGGCAGGTCGCGCCGCAACGACGTGATGCCGACCTTCGCGCAGTCGTTGTGCTTGCCGCGCACGTAGGTGGCCGATCCCGGGTCGTCTCCAACCAGCACGGTGCCGAGGCCAGGGGTGATGCCCTTGGCCTTCAGTGCACTCACGCGAGTCTTCAGGTCTTCGAAGATCTCGTCACGGGTCGCTTTGCCATCGAGGATCGTTGCAGTCACCGCGCCATTGTTTCAGGTCGCGCCTTGCGGCGTCAGCTGCCCTCCACTGCGAGTCCGTGCGCAGTGGCGTAGGCAACAGCCTGAGTGAGCTCGATTTTAGTCTTGTTCACGGAGGCCGCCGTCCAGAGTGCGGCGTCGACGTGGGCGCCCCGCAGGTCGGCGCCGTCCAATTTCGCTCCCCCGGTGCGCGCCCCGAACAGATCGACCGAACGAAGCACACAGTCACGGAAGTCGGTGCGGACCAGATTCGCTTCGCGGAAGCGACAATCTGTGAAGTCGAGACCACGCAGATCCGACCCACTCAGCGAGGTGAGGGTGAAGTCGCATTCGTCGACGCGCATCGGACGCAGCCGCGAATTCTCGAACGTCGACCCGAGAAAGCTGCAGTTTCTGAACTCGCTGTGCCACAGAGTTGTTCGAGTGAACGTGCATGAGCGGAACGCGGTCGCGAGGTGGGCCGATTCACCGAGATCGGCGCCGGTGAAGTCGCAGTCGGTGAACACGACGTTCTCGGTGTGCAGTTCGGACAGATCCGCGTCGCGGAACGTGCAGTTGGTGAAGTGCCGGTGGGTCCAGCGTTGCCCCGGTAGTCGTGCATCTGAGTAGTCCTCGCCGACCACTTCTTCTGAATCCATCACTCCATTGTCTTCGATGCCACCGACATCCGCTCACCCCCTGATGAGGTCTGCCGCCCGCTCCCCGATCACGACACTGGGCGCGTGGGTGTGCCCGCGAATGATCGTCGGCATCACCGACGCGTCGGCAACCCGCAGCCCTTCGACGCCGCGAACCTTCAGCTCGGGGGTGACGACACTCGCCGGGTCCTTCCCCATCCGGCACGTACTCACCGGGTGATACAGGGTGTGCGAGTGTTCTGCCAGTGCCGTTTCGAACGTCTCCTCGAGAGAGGTCGACCCCGCGGACGGCTGGAGGAATGCGCCCAGCTTCGCCTGCAAGGACTGCGCCGACGCGATGCGATGGGTGATGCGCAACCCTTCCATCATTGCCGCGCGATCCACGCCGTCACTGTCGGACAGGTACTGGGGGTCGATCACCGCCTTGGCCTTCGGGTCGGCCGAGGCCAGCGTGACCGTGCCGCGACTGCGCGGACGCAGCAGAATCGGGCCCATCGCCACGCCTTCGCCGACCGGGTCGCCGAGACCCTCGTTGTAGAAGGGGGCGGGCGCGAAGATCAGCTCCAGGTCCGGCAGCTCGAGATCGGGTGCGCTGCGGACGAAGCCGTAGGCCTCGCCGACGTTCGATGTCAACATTCCCCGACGGCGCACCAGATAGTTCAGTAGTTGCAACGGCTTCTCGGCCGTGAACAAGGACCCCGATTCGACGCTGTATCCAAGGGGACAGACCAGGTGATCGGTCAGGTTCCGGCCGACTTCCGGCGCGTGGTGTACGACGGGAATTCCGTGCCGGACGAGATCGTCTGCGTTTCCGATTCCCGACAGCATGAGCAGTTGGGGCGAATTGATCGCACCCCCACTCAGCACGACTTCCTTCCGGGCCGTGACGGTGGTCCGACGACCGTCCTTCTCGAATTCGACCCCCACCGCACGGGTGCCCTCGAAGACCACGCGCGTGACCTGCGCTTCGGTGAGAACGTGCAGGTTGGGGCGCTTCCGGGCGGGAACGAGGTACGCGTCCGCGGTGCTCCAGCGGGAACCACGCTTCTGGGTCACGCGGGTTTCGGTGAAACCCTCCGGCCCGGGCAAATTAGCCCGTTCGCAGGTGAACCCGACCTGTTCCACCGCGGCCAGAAAGTCCGCGGTCAGCGGGCGCGGGCTGCGTTGACGGGAAATGTGCAAGGGCGTGGTGGCAATGCCTTTGGCTACCGGTATGTCTCCCACTTCGCGGAGGTCGCTGTTCTCCTCGATCCGCCGGAAGTAGTCGGCCACCCTGCCGGCGGACCAGTCGTCACCCGCAAGGGTCGCCCACTCGTCGTAGTCGGCGGCGAACCCGCGCACCCACATCATGGCGTTCATCGACGACGATCCGCCGAGCGTCTTGCCCCGAGGCCAGTAGATCTCGCGGTTGCCCAGCTGGGGCTGCGGAGTCGTGGAGTAGTCCCAGTCACGTTCGGTTTTGAACAGCTGCGCGAAGCCTGCCGGAATGTGGACGAATTTGTCCTTGTCCTCCGGGCCGGCTTCGAGCACCATGACCTGGTTCGGCGGGGCCGCACTGAGTCTGTTCGCAATGACGGATCCCGCGGAGCCGGCACCGACCACGACGTAGTCGACCACGGAAGGATGTGAATTCATTGAACAGCTCCACTTTTCGAGTAGTGCGACCTGCTGTCAAACTACAACTGCCGCCGAAATCTGTGGTGCATATGCGCGAGACGTATGCTCGTGCAGATGTTCAAGGTGATGTTCCACGAGCCCCGGATTCCGCCCAATACGGGGAATGCCATTCGCATGGTGGCGGGCACCGGCTGCGAACTGCACCTGGTCGGCCCTTTGGGGTTCGAATTGTCCGAGCCCAAGCTCAAGCGGGCGGGGCTCGACTACCACGATCTGGCGTCGGTGTTCGTACACGAGAACCTCGAGGCTGCCTGGGCTGCGATCGAACCCACCCGCGTGTTCGCCTTCACGGCACATGCCACGACGTCGTATGCGGACATCTCCTACGAACGAGACGACGTACTGATGTTCGGCCCGGAGCCGACGGGCCTGTCCGCCGAGACCCTCGCCGACCCACACGTCACCGAGCAGCTGCGCATCCCCATGCTGCCGGGGCGGCGGTCATTGAACCTGTCGAACGCAGCGGCCGTGGCCACGTACGAGGCGTGGCGTCAGTTCTCGTTCGACGGCGCCGTCTGACTGCGGCTACCGGCGAGCGCGATGTCGAGGAAATCGCGGGCAGCACCGTGCAGTCCCCGATCCGGATCCCACACCGCCGTCAACTTGCGTGGCAGTTCCAAACCGTCCACGCGCACGGACGCCAACCGCCCGTCCGTCAGATCGGCGGCGACGGCAAGTGACGACACCACGGCGGGGGCGTTGCCGGCGATCACGGCCGCCTTCACCGCGGTACACGACGTCAACTCCAGTAGCGGGGTGACCGACTGCGGTACTGCGTTCTCGAGGGTGGTCCGGGTTCCGGAACCGGACTCTCGTTGAATCAGCGGAGTTTCGGTGAACTCCTGCACCGAAATCGCCGATCGCCGCGCCCAGTCGTGATCGGGGGGCACGATGACCACCAGGTGATCGCGCGCAACCTCCCGCGATCGCAGTCGTGCGGGGATCTCCGGGCCTTCCACGAATCCCAGGTCGGCGTCACCGGACAGGACCGTCGCAGACACCTCGGTGGAGTTCAACAGCCGCACCGAGGTGACCACGTCCGGATACTTCCGTCGCATGGCCACGGTCCAGCTGGGAACCAAGTACTCCGCGATGGTCATGCTCGCGGCAACCGTGAGACCGGCCTGCCTCTCACCACGAAGCGCAGCGACACCCGAGGCGAGTTCGTTCGCCGTCTCGAGAATGTGGCTGGCCCACTCGAGAATGAGTGCACCTTCCCGTGTGGGGCGCACTCCCCCTGCACCGCGGTCGAACACCTTGATCCCGAGAAGGCGCTCCGCGGACCGGACGCGGGCGCTCACCGCCTGCTGACTCAGGCCGTGTTCGCGTCCTGCGGCACCCATGCTGCCCAGTCGCTCGACGGACAACAACACGTCGAGCGCCCCGAGTTCGGGCACGCGTGGAGAGATCGGCACACCTACAGGCTACAAACTGTATTTGTGGGCCGCCAAGCGCAAGCCGTCTACCGGCGCGTCGGCCGCCCAGACAAGCTGGTCACCATGACTCCGAACTGGTTCGCAGCGGTGATGGGCACAGGCATCATCTCGGTGGTCGCTGCGGCACTACCAGGCGACGTGACCGGCGCCCGGGCAATCTCCATCGCCTTCGCCGTCCTGTCGGCACTGTTGCTCGCTGCGCTGACCACGGCACTGATCGTCACGTGGGTCCGCGACCGTGAGCGAGCCGTCGCCGACGCACGCAGCCCCCAGATGTTCCCGTTCTATGGTGCGGTTTCGATGGCACTTCTCACGGTGGGCGCGGCTGTACATCACCTGGCCCCGGCCCCCGTCACTGTCGTGATGTGGAGCGTCGGAACAGCCCTCGGGCTCACCACCTACGTCGTGATGATCGTGCGTCTGCGCGGTGGCTATCCCACCGAGCCCACCATGGCATGGCTGCTGCCGATCGTGCCGCCGATGGTGTCGGCAACCGGAGCCGCGGCGCTCGTCGAACATCTTCCCCTTGGCGCGACCCGAGTGGCCGTTCTCGGCGCCGGCTACGGGTTCTTCGTGCTCGCATTGGTGGGGGCGCTTCCCCCGATGCTGCTCGTGGGCCGCCACTTCTTGCGAACGGGCCTGCCCACGGTTGCGGCAACCCCGACTCTGTGGATTCCGCTCGGCGTCGTCGGACAGTCGGTGGCGGCCGCCAACCTGCTTGGTGGTGCCAGCGGCAGCGCAATGCTGCGCGGATTCGGCGTCGCGTACGGGTGCACGGTCGGTGCGGTCGGAGCGTTGGCTCTCATCACTACCGTCGCGGTCACCGTTCGCGGGTTCGCCAACGGACTGGTGTTCGACCCCGGGTGGTGGAGCTTCACCTTCCCTCTCGGCGCCTGTGCCCTCGGGGCGAACAGCCTCGGTGTGAGCACCGATTCAACCGCGCTGCACTACGCCGCATTGGGCATGCTGTGCGCGCTGATCGTCATCTGGTCGGTGGTGGCACGAGGGTCGTTGTGCCACCTTCTGGCTACGCGAGCGAAGAGATCGCGGCTTTCAACAAGGCCGTAGCGTCGGCGACGACCGGTTCGAGGCCCGGAGCATCCGCAACGGACGACATGATCTCGGGATTCATGGCCTCGACAAGCACACCGCCCTGGTCTGCGGTGTCCGCCCGAACCACCACATTGCACGGCAACAACAGCCCGATCTGCCGTTCGACACCGAGAGCTCGATGGGCAAGACCAGGATTGCAGGAGCCCAGGATCAGATACGGCTCGATGTCTTCGCCGATCTTCGCCTTCAGTGTCGATTGCACATCGATCTCCGTGAGCACCCCGAACCCCTGCTCTTGCAGGGCGGCTCGTGTCTTCTCGATCGCTTCCTCGAACGGCACATTCAGACGCGTCGCGATACCGAGTTCCATGACTAACCTCTCTCGACGGCCTTCCCGGAATGCAGCCAGGCGTCCGTTCCGCCGGCCACCGAGACGGCATTGATTCCGCGGGCATTCAAGAACTGTGCGGCCTGCAGGCTTCTGCCGCCCACAGCGCAGATCAGGTAGAGAGTTTCGACGTCCGGCAGCTCGTCCATCCGGGCGACGAACTCACTGAGCGGCAGAAGGGTCGCACCGGGGACTCGAACCTGTGCGAACTCGTCGGCTTCACGCACATCGATCACCGGGGCGCCCCCGGCCATCGCATCATCCAGTGCGTGCACGTCAACTTCGATCATCACGGTTCCTACCTGTTCTTGTTCTTTCGCCTGCGCAACAATCGGTACGCACCGAAGACGATCGCAGCGATGACGCCGATGAAGACCAGCCAGGGAATCACTGCACCGATCACCACGATCGTACCGGCGAGAACGGACAACAGGGCATTCCAGCCGGAGACGATCCCGTCCCAGAAGCTTCCTGCGTCGCCTGACCCATCCGTCTCCCCCGTCGTGATGTCGATGGAGAGGGTGGCGAGTTCGATCTGGTCGTCGAGGTAGCGCTTGCGCGCCTCGAGGCTGTCCAACTCGCCCTGGCGGTCGGACAGCGCCGTCTCCGCCTCGATGAGGTCTGCCGTCGTGGTGGCCTCGGCGATCAACTCCTGCAACCTGTCGATGGACGCGGTCAGCGCGCCGATGCGTGCGTCGATGTCCTGCACCTGCATCGTCACGTCCCTGCGGGACACGCTGACGCTGGTGACCTCACCGAAGTCGCGCAACTCGTCCAACGTCTCGGTGAGCGTGGCTGCCGGGACGCGGACGGTGAGCGAAGTGCTCGGATCCTGATCGTCGGTTTCGGGCCGTTCCGTGATGTTGTCAACGCGGCCACCCTCCGCCTCCACCATGGCGACGATGCGCTGGCCGACGTCGATCGGGTCATCGGCCGTCATGCTCACACTGCCCGTGACGATCTCTTGCCGCTGCGCGGAACTCTGGTCCGGGGCCTGACGCCCGAAGGCAGCACCGGATTCGGCCGAGACCCCCGGCGGCGCCGGTTGGGGTGCCGAATCCGACAGTCCGCCGTCGTTCCCGCTGCACCCAGCCAGCACCAACCCGACGAGCGCGAATGCGGCCAGAACTTTCGCTCGTTGTGTGTGTCGCCCCAGTGTCTGTAACCCCATGGTCGAACCATAGCGCCCGATCGGGGCTTTCCGGTCCGGTCTATCGCTGCCGGGTGCTATCACAGAACCATGGGTACGAACGTGATGGCATTGGCGCGGGCAGAACGAAGCGACCTGGCCGACTTCCTCGACACGCTGACCCCGGAACAGTGGCGACAACAAAGCCTCTGTTCGGCATGGAGTGTCCACGACGTCGTCGCCCACATGATCAGCTACGAAGAACACAGCCAGGCAGAGGTGTTTCGGCGCATCCGTAAAGCAGGGTTCCGGCCGGGTCGAATCAACGACGTGGCCCTCGAAGGCTATCGAGACATGACCAACGAGCAGCTTGTCGCCTTTCTGCGGTCGCATCTCGACCCGAAGGGGTCGACGGCCAAGTTCGATGGACGCGTGGGGTTGGCCGATGCGGTAGTCCATCATCAGGACATTCGTCGGCCGCTGGGACTGCCGCGCGACATTCCGGAGGATCGGCTTCGCACCTCCCTCGACTTTTCGGTGTGGGCGCCGCCGTTGCGCGGTTTCTGGCATGCCCGGGGCGTTCGGATGGTGGCCACCGATCTGGACTGGGCGCATGGGCGCGGACCCGTCGCCGAGGGGCCGGCAGAGGCCGTTCTCATGGCGATGGTCGGTCGCGCCGGTGTGGCGCACGAACTTTCCGGGCCGGGTGCGGACATTCTGGCGCGACGGCTGGGCTGACCACAGTTCTATCGAAAGTCCCTCGACCGGCTGGCCATGCGCAGATCCATGAGTTGCATCCGGTCCGCCACCACGGTCACCGCGCCTTCGGCGTTCTGCACCTTCCCTCGGATGAGCAGGGCGGGCGCGCTGTGTGCGAGTTTGCGGTAGCGCGCCCACAAGCCCGCCGAGCACACCACGTTCACCATGCCTGTTTCGTCTTCGAGGTTGATGAACGTGACTCCCCCCGCCGTCGCGGGCCGCTGCCGATGAGTCACGGCCCCGCCGACGAGCACACGGTCGCCGTCCGGAACCTGCAACAGCCCCGACGCGGGGATCACCCCCAGATCGTCGAGTTGCGGACGCAGAAACTGGGTGGGATAGGTGTCCGGTGACACCCCGGTTGCCCATACGTCCGCTGCCGCCAACTCCACATCACTCATGCCCGGCAACGTCGGAGCCCGGGTCGATGCGCCCAGACCGGGCAGTCGATCCGGCCGTTCCTGCGCGGCGGCCCCTGCCGCCCACAACGCCTCGCGGCGGGTGAGACCGAAACAGGCGAGCGCGCCGGCGGTGGCCAACGATTCGGCCTGTGCCGTAGTGAGTTCCACCCGTCCGGTGAGATCGAGGAAGGAGGTGAACGGACCACCGAACTCGCGGGCGTCGACGATCTTCTCCGCGAGGGTCTGGCCGATGTGCCGAATCTCCGCGAGTCCGAGTCTGACCTCCATACCCTTCGCCTCGAGGGTCGCGTGGGCGAGGCTGGCGTTGACGTCCGCACCGTGCACTTGTACCCCGTGTCGGCGGGCGTCGGCCACCAGCGATTGCGGCGAATAGAACCCCATCGGCTGTGCCCGCAGCAAACCGGCACAGAAAGCCGCCGGGTGGTGCAGCTTGAACCACGAAGAATAGAAGACGAGTGATGCAAAACTTTGCGAGTGACTTTCGGGGAAGCCGAAATTGGCGAACGCATACAGCTTCTCGTAGATGCGATCGGCCACCTCCCCCTCGATGCCATGCAGCTCGCGCATCCCCTCGTACAGCCGTCCGCGAAGTCGTTCCATCTTCTCGGGCGAACGTTTCGAGCCCATCGCACGACGCAACTTGTCCGCCTCTGCCGGCGTGAACCCGGCGACGTCCACCGCCATCTGCATCAGTTGTTCCTGAAACAGCGGCACCCCGAGTGTCCGCTCCAAAGCATTCTCCAAGCTGGGGTGGTCGTAGACCACGGGCTCGAGCTTGTTGCGACGCCGAATGTACGGGTGCACCGAGCCACCCTGAATGGGTCCCGGCCGAATGAGGGCCACCTCCACCACCAGGTCGTAGAAGTTGCGTGGTTTCAGTCTGGGCAGTGTCGCCATCTGTGCTCGTGATTCCACCTGGAACACCCCGACCGAGTCGGCGCGCTGCAACATCTCGTAGACAGCTTTCTCGGTCAGGTCCAGCTCCCACAGATTCACGTCGAGGCCCTTGTGCTCTGCCACCAGATCGAGCATGTAGTGCAGGGCGGACAGCATCCCGAGACCGAGGAGGTCGAACTTGACCAAACCCACTGCCGCGCAGTCGTCCTTGTCCCATTGCAGAACGCTGCGGTTCTCCATTCGGGCCCATTCCACCGGGCACACGTCGGCGATCGGGCGATCGCAGATGACCATCCCGCCGGAGTGGATTCCGAGGTGTCTGGGGAAGCCTTCGATCTGCGACGCGAGTTCGAGCACCGGTGCCGGAATGTCGGTGCCGGTCTCCTTCCCGATACCAGTCCACCGGCTCACCTGTTTGCTCCACGCATCCTGTTGCCCTTGCGAGAACCCCAGGGCGCGAGCCATGTCCCGCACGGACGACTTACCACGGTAGGTGATGACGTTGGCCACCTGCGCCGCATACCTGCGGCCGTACTTGCTGTAGACGTGCTGGATCGCTTCTTCGCGGCGGTCGGATTCGATGTCCACATCGATGTCGGGTGGTCCGTCCCGCTCCGGCGAGAGGAAACGCTCGAACAGCAGTTTGTTGGTCACCGGATCGACATTGGTGATGCCAATGGCGAAGCACACCGCCGAGTTGGCCGCCGAACCACGCCCCTGACACAGGATGTCGTTGTTCTTGCAGAACGACACGATGTCGTGGACCACCAGGAAGTAGCCGGGGAAGTTCAGTTCGGTGATGATGCGCAGTTCGTGTTCGATCTGCCGATACGCATCCGGTCGCTGCTCCGGCGATCCATATCGGCGCTGCGCACCGTCCATCGTGAGCCGACGAAGCCAGCTCGCCTCGGTGTGGCCTTTCGGCACATCGAAGGGCGGTAGCTGCGGCGCAATCAGTTTCAGATCGAAGGCGCACTCTCGGCCCAGTTCGGCGGCGGCTGTCACCGCGTCCGGATACTGGGCGAACAGTCTGGACATCTCCTCACCTGAACGCAGGTGCCCTCCCCCGGTGGGCGCCAGCCATCCGGAGGTGTCGTCGAGGCTGCGGCGGGCACGAACAGATGCCATCGCCATGGCCAGGCGTCTGCGTTCCGGGTTCGCAAAGTGTGCCGCAGTGGAGGCGATCATCGGAAGGTTGTGCATCTCGGCCAGTTTCGCGAGCGAGGCGTTGCGTTCGTCGTCCTCTGGTATCCCGTGGTGGGTCAGTTCGACGGTGACCCGCTCGGCGCCGAAGAGCTCGATCAGTCGGCGTAGTTCGCGGTCCGCGGCCTCGATCCCGCCGGCTTCGAGAGCCCGTCGTACGTGCCCTTTGCGGCAGCCCGTCAAAATCTGCCAGTGCCCACCGGCTGCTTCCGCGAGTTCTTCGATGTCATAGTGGAGTTTGCCCTTCTCCCCGCCCACCATGTGCGCGTGTGCGATCTCTCTCGAAAGTCGCCGATACCCCTCCTGCCCCCGGGCCAGCACCAGCAGATGGGAGCCACCCGGGTCCGGTGAGCCGGCCCGCGGCACGGAGTCGAGTGACAGCTCGGACCCGAACACCGTGGGCATACCGAGCGCCTGCGCCGCCTCCGCGAATCGGACCACGCCGTAGAACCCGTCGTGGTCGGTGAGCGCAATGGCCTCGAGTCCGAGCCGGACCGCTTCTTCGACCATCTCCTCCGGTGACGAAGCGCCGTCGAGGAAGCTGAAGGCCGAATGCGCGTGCAGTTCTGCGTAGGGCACCGTCGCACGTCCGGCCTCGACGTCCGCTTGATATTCACCACGTTTACGGGACCAGGCCGGGCTGTCATTACCGTCGCCGGGAAACAACTGCTCCGCGGGAATCCTGCTCGGTTTACCCGAGAGCACCCGCTCCATCTCCGCCCACGTCGGCGGCCCGTTCTCCCAACCCATCTACCTGCACCTCTTCACACCAGACACGGGTCTGGTCGAGCCGAAGATGCCACCGGGGAAGACGCATCATCGAACTGATGTTCGATGCCCCAAGTGTGCCACCCGAAAGCTCAGCAGGTCAATCACTCCCTACCCCCAACCAGAGAACGAGGGTGTGTATTGTCAGTCAGCATAACGATAGTCATTTTCATTAAGATGACGGTTCGGACCACATGTTCCTCAGGAAGACAAGCCTGACCCCAGTTGCAGATCATGTCCCCCAGACGAATCGGGTGATCGACCATCAGCACCACGACCAGCGCCGACCACGACGAGGATAAGACGAAGAAGCTCACGCTTCCGACGACCCCGACCCAGTACGCCTACCTCACCGGGCGAGACCCTGCGCAGCCACTCGGCGGCATCGACTGCCTGGGCTACGTCGAATTCTCCGAGAGCGGTGTTACCGCCGAGCAGCTGCAGTCCGCCGTCGACGCAGCCTCCCGGCATCCCGCCCTGCGCTCGGCCATCCCTACTCCCGATGCGCTCGTCGACATCGACCGTCCAGCGCCGACGGTGCGGGTCCACGACCTCACCGACGAGGACGACGATGGCCAAGCCGCGATGACGCGGATCCGGGAGCGGATGGCGGGCATCTACTTCGACCTCGCCGACGGTCACACCTGGGAGGTCGAACTCTCCCTGCTGGATCCTGGACGTTCGGTGATCCATCTCGCGGTGGCCCTCTCGGTCGCCGACCTGGTCGGCATCACCGTGCTGTGCACCGAGATCGCCACTCACATCGCCGCGCTCCGCGCCTCCGACAGCGAACCCGAACCCGGACCGCGCATCGACTATGCCGACGTCCGCGCCGCGCTCGACGGCCGCACGCCGCACCTTCCGAGCGTGCCCGGACACGTCCTCGCCACGCGCGTAGACGAACTCCTCGACCCGCCGACCCTCCCAGCACCCACCGCGGGGACTGCCCCGCCCGATCCGAAGGTGACACGCCTGGCCACGACGATCGATGAGCAGGCGTGGACCAGACTGGGCGACCTCGCGGACGAACTCGGCGTCACCCGCGCCGCCATACTTCTCGCCGTATACGCCGAGGCGCTGCGCCGATGGACCGATGACGAGAACCGCGACTTCATCGTCACCGTGCCAGGCCTGTCCGTGGCAGGAACCGAGTGTCACATCCTCGATCGCACCCGTATCTACGCTGCCCGATGCCTCGACCGACCCGACCGCAACGCCGCCGAATCCTTCACCGACTCGGCCGCCGAACTGCGCTACCGGATCGCGAGAGGAGTCGATGCGGTGGACGAACTGCGGCACGCCGTCGCCACCGGGTCCGGCCATCGCGGCCTCGCCCCCTATGTCCTCACCTACAGCGCCGACCGTCCGGTCCTGCCCACCGCAGCAACCGAACTCCTCGGACACCCGACGATGATCCGATCGTCGACACCCCAGGTGATCATCGACTTCCAGGTCTACCGATTCGTTGCAGAGGAGGTGAGCCTGTCATTCGACGTGCGCGGCGGTGCGCTCGCCGACGGTGTCGCCGAGCAACTTTTCGCCACCACGGTCGAAGCCGTCACAGCACTCGCGGAGTGGACCCCGGAGCGGGCCCGCTCGACGAAGCTCACCGACCTGGTGGCCTTGCCGACCCGGGTGCGCCGGCACCGCGATCTACTGGCCGGCACCGAACGGCTGTCGCGCGGATTTCTGCACGAGGACGTCCGGGCGACAGTAGCCCGGCACCCGGACCGCGTGGCGCTCGTGTGCGCCGACCGGAACGGCGACCGGTTCACCGCAGTACACGAGCAGTTGACCTACGGGGAAGTCGACGCGCTCGCCAAAAACCTGGCCGCCGATCTGGTGCGGCGGACCGACGCCAACGACATCGTCGCGCTCGACTTGCCGAAAGGCCCTGCCCAGATCATCGCCGCGCTCGGCGTGCTGTACGCAGGATGCGCGTATTTGCCGATGCCGGAGGGGCTTCCGGCTCCGCGACGAACAGCGATCATGGAGGCTGCGCGGCCGGTCGTCGTGCTGGGTACCGACGATGTTCCCGGTCCTGACATTCCTGCCGTCTCGGACGAGTTCGTCGTTCGCGAGGTCGGGCTGGACGATCCGGCCTACGTCATCTTCACCTCCGGTTCTACCGGCACCCCCAAGGGCGTGGTGATGTCGCACGCGGCGGCCACCAACACGGTGCGCGATGTCCGTGGCCGCAACCGCATCGAGGAGGACGATGCCCTCATTCCGGTCGCCGCAATGGCCTTCGATCTCAGCGTCTTCGACGTCTTCGGCGTGCTGGGCGCCGGTGGTCGCCTGATCTGCGTGGGCGACCTGGACTCGCGGGACCCGTTCTCCTGGCTCCGTCTGATCGACGAGCACCAGGTGACGATCTGGAACAGCGCCCCGATGCTCGCCGAGATGCTGGTCGCGGCCGCCGGTCCGGAGACGCCGCCGCTACCGTTGCGCCGCGTACTGTGCTCCGGCGACCGCATCGATCGGGGGCTCTACGAAAGACTCGCAGCGATCGCCCCCGAGGCGACGCTGGTGGCAATGGGCGGCGCGACAGAGGGCGGCATCTGGTCCAACGAGTTCCTCGTCGACACCGACACGGTACTGCGGCCGGACTGGGTGTCAGTGCCGTACGGCGCGCCGCTGACCGGCCAGAGCTATCGGGTCGCCGACGCATCCGGCCGAGACTGTGGCGCCCACGTCGTCGGTGAATTGTGGATCGGCGGGGCGAGCCTGGCCAGCGGCTATCTCGGCGACCCGATACTGACCGCCGACCGATTCGTCGAGCACGACGATCGACGCTGGTACCGAACCGGCGACCTGGGCCACTGGGACGGCGACGACGTGCTCGTAATCCACGGTCGCAACGACGCGCAGGTGAAGATCCGTGGTCACCGCATCGAACTCGGTGACGTCGAGGCGCACCTGAGGAGGGTGCCGGAGGTCGCAGACTCCGTCGTCTTCCCGTTCCGCGACAACACCGCTCTCGGTGCCGGAGTGGTCCTCACCGACAACGCATCGCGACACCTCGACGGCGAGGATATCGTCGCAGCAGCGTCCGGCATGCTGCCCGCGCATATGGTGCCGACTCGAATCGATATCTGGGACAGCCTGCCGGTCACCGGCAACGGGAAGGTTGATCGGGCCGCGGTCGCCGCACACGCCGCCGACGCTCATCGTGTGACCGCCGACGAGGACCGGCCGACCAGCCCGGAGACCGTGCTGGTCGTCGGTGCGTTCGCAGATCTGCTGCCCGGCGATGTGAACGAGCAGACGAACTTCTTCGCCGCGGGCGGTGAGAGTCTGGCCGCGGCCCGGCTGTGCCGCGTCCTCGCCGACGTCGGCTACGCGGTGACGGTTGCCGATGTGCTCGAGGCACCCACCGCGGGTGGGCTGGCAGAGGTCCTGGCCGCCCGTGGCCCCGCAACCCCGAGCAGCAGCAGTCCGGTCACTTCCGCAGATTCGGTTGACGACTCCGTCGAACGCTTCCCGCTCGCACCCCTGCAGCGCGCTTACGCGCTCGGCCGCGACGGCCTCGACGGCCAGGTGCGGTCCGACACCCTGTTCGCGCTCGTCCTCGCACTCCCGGGTCACCTCCGCAGCGACGACGTGCATCGAGCCGTCACGCGGCTCACCGATGCCTGGGACGGACTCCGATGCCGACGAATCGGCGACGGCGAGCAAGGTGTCGCCCACGCCGCCGAGGTCCCACTCCTGCAGGTGACGACACCGTTGCGCGAGTATCTGCCACGACACCGACTGGACAGCGTCTGCTCGGTCGTCGTCTCCGACCTCGATCCGGACGAGGTGGGGCTGGCCGTCGACTACCTGGCACTGGACGCCCGCAGCCTGGCGACCTTCATCTCGGCCGTGCTCGAGGTGGCAGACGGCGGCGAGATCCCGCCCCACGTGGACCCTGGGCTGACCGCGTTCGCGACACACGCCCGTACCCTCCCGGCCAAGGCCGCCGCCGCCGACGCACCGAAGACCCCCGCAGACCTGCGGTTACCAGTCCACACCGTCTCGTCGGACACCACACCGTTCACCTCGCGACGCATGCTGGTGACCGATGTGGACGGGCTCAGCCACACCGCTGACCGTGCCGGGGTGACGACGAGCGTGCTGCTACTGCACACCTTCGGTGCGGCACTGGGCGATGCGCTCGGCGCCCCCCGCGTCCGGGTCACCGTCCCGGTCTCGTACCGGCCGCCGGAGAGCACCCCCGGCGCGGGTTCGGTGGAGCTACTCGGCAACTTCACCCACCTGGAAACAGTGACTGTCGGGGCCGACGACGTCCCGGAGCGAACCGGAGCGCAAGTGTGGGATCGGGTCGGCCAGGGCGCCGGAACCGCACCTGCGCCCGTCGCCGGGCGCGGTGACCACCGCATCGTATTCACTTCGACTCTGGGGCTGGACTATTCGACGACCGATGCCGCCCTCGAGCCGGTGTGGTCGCTGACCGCGACACCCGGAGTCCTGATCGACTGCCAGGTGCTCGACCATCCGGAGGGTATCGAGATCCGCTGGGATCACCCCGAATCCGTGCTCGACGAGGCGTTCCTGGACCACGCCGAGCGACGGTTCACAGAACGGCTGGGTTTGATCACTGCGCCCTCTGAGTCCCCTGCGCCCTCTGAGTCCCCTGCGCTCCCGGAGCCGCCGACGAGCGGTCTGCTGACCACCGACGAAGTGCTCGACGCTCTGCACCGACGCTTCGGCTCGGGGACGGCCGCCGACGGTGGGCCGAACACGACGCTGTTGCGCGTAATCGCGGATCGGCATCGCTCCGGTCTGTATCCGGACGACGGCAAGCCGCGCTGGACCACCGGTGACATCGTCGATCTGACAGCGATCCTCGACGGATCGGCACCGGAGACCTCCCTGCTCGAGCACCCACGTCTGGCTCCCGACGCCATGCTCGCCGCGATGGATGCCTTCGCGTCGTTCATCGAAGACGTCACCGGCGAGATCGTCGACCGTGCGCGGACTCTGGGTCGAGAGGTGCGGGTCGTCGAACTCGGCGCCTCGATCGGCGACACGGTGAGCCGCCTGCTCGTCGCGTCCGGAACGGACCACCGCTGGCAGTGCGTGGAACCGGACCGACTGCTCGCCCACATCGCCCATAGGCGCGGCCTGCCGGTGCGGACCGACACGCCCGCTACGGAGGCCGACGTCGTCGTGATCGGCGCGGCCGCACACCGCGACCCCCGGATCCTTCGGCTGCTCGCCCGCGTGCCGCGCAGTGCCGACACCGTGCTCTGGGTGTGCGAGCCGACGCTCGACAGCCGAGCGATCCTGCTCTCGGCGGCGATCCTGAACCCCGGTGTGCTGAATCAGCGCGTCGACGCGCCGCTCTGGCACTGGTGCTCAGCGCTACGGGAAAAGGGATTCACCCCGGTGCGCGCCGTCGAACAGGGCGGCCTGGTATCCGTTCGAGCACACGTCTGTGCGCCGTCGCCGCGCACACCGGAACCCACCATCGAACCTGTTGTGCCGCAGGTGAACGTGTCCTCGATCGACGCGACACGGATCGCCATCGCCTGGCGCGACTGCCTGGCGCTGCCGACCGACCCCGAACCGGACACCGACTTCTTCGAGGTCGGCGGCGACTCGTTGAATGGGACCCGGATGATCTCCCGGTTGACCGCCGACGGTTTCACCGACGCTCGGCTGGTGGATCTGTTCAATGCCCCGAGGTACGGCGACTTCTGCGCGAGACTGCTCACCGATCCGGCGGTCGACGACGTCAGGGGCGATGCGAACCGGTTTCCACTGACCGCAGTCCAGCGCGCCTACCTGGCAGGCCGCGACCCGGAGCAGATCCTCGGTGGCAACAGCGCCCACTGCTACTTCGAGTTGACGGTCGAACACCTCGACATGGCGGCCCTAACTCGTGCGGTGACGTTGGTCGTCGCACGTCATCCGTCACTGCGTTCGCGGGTGATCGAGGCCTGGACAGGCGAAGTGGTCGCTGGACACGCGAACTCGGCGCCGCAGTCGTGCACGGATCCGCGCGCGGCAACCGAATCCGAGTCGATCGACCCGACCGTGCCCGGTGCGCTGCGGGTTCGCGTCGGCCCCGCAGTCGACGGCACATCCGTGGTCGGCATCGGGATGGACAACCTCTGGCTCGACGGCCAGTCGATGTTCCTCGTGCTAGACGAGCTCAGCCGCTCTTACCGCGGCGAATCCCTCGCGCCGCCGGTCGAACTCACGCTGGCCGGCTACCTCGCCGACCACATGGAACTCGTGCGGCCGACGGTGCCGGATGCGCGGCTGGCCGCAGTCGTCGCGCAACTCCCGCCGCCGCCGAAAGTCTGGAGCAGACCATTGACCGACGTCGTCGCACCGCGCTTCGACCGCGTCGAGACACTCGTTCCGGCGGCTCAGTGGACCCGGATTCGACGCTGGGCAGCCAGTCGGCGAGTCTCGTCGAACGCCGTCGTCCTGGCGGCCTACGTCCGCGCCATCGGCCGGTGGGCGTCGACCGACGCGCTGACGGTCAACGTCACCCAGTTCGACCGCGACCCAGGGGTACCCACGGCTGCGGGCATCGCGGGCGACTTCACCCGCCTGTTCCTGGCTGGAATCGACGACGTTGCGGCCGACTTCCCCGTGCTGGTCCAGACCGTGCAGAGGGCGGTGGTCCAAGGGATGAGCGAGCCCGAGTACGCAACCACCGAGGTCTGCAGGCACCTGCTGGCGTCGCGCGGGACACCGGTCGAGGCACTCTTCCCGATCGTCTTCACGTCGGGCCTCGGCCTGTCCCCGACGGGCCGCGTCGACATCGAACAGCATCTGTTCGGACGGCTGGAACACGTGCGATCGCAGACCCCGCAGGTCGCGCTCGACCTGCAGGTCACCGACAACAGCGCGGGACTGCGCCTGACGGCCGATTTCGTCACCGAACTGTTCCTCGCCGACGATGTCTGTAGTTGCCTCGACGAACTGACCGCTACTCTGCGCGACTGCCGTGTCGACGACGCGTCCCCCGTCGCCGGTGAATCCGCGATCGCCGAACGAGTCGCACGCGCCTGGTCGTCGATTCTCGGGGTACCGGACGTCGTCTCCGATACGAACTTCTTCACTTCCGGCGGTGACTCGCTCAAGGCCACCGCACTGATGCGACGCCTCACCGAGGACGGCGTCGACGGTCTCTCGCTGCGCACGCTTCTGGAGAACCCTCGGTTCGGCGACTTCGTCGACTCGATGTCGACCGAATCGATCACGTCCGCTGGATCGTTCACGACATTCGAGGAGGGCGTCCTGTGACGATCGACCGTCTTCATCGACGACTCACCGCCGCGGGCATCGAGCTGTGGCGCGAATCAGGACGGCTGCACTACCGGGCGCCGTACGGGGCGTTGACGGACGAATTCCGGGCGGCGATCGTAGCCAACCGCGATGCACTGCTCACCGACCTGTCGCGAGAGAGCTTTCCTCTCACCGAAGTCCAGGCCGCCTACCTGGTAGGCCGGACCGCGGCGTACGCAGACGGCGGAGTCGGCTGCCAGGGCTACCACCAATTCGACCTGGATCTGACCGCGGCCGGAGTCCTGGCCGCCGACCGCGCCGGCGCGGTCCGTGCGGCGTGGAGCCATGTGGTCGATGCACACCCCATGCTGCGGATGCGCATCGACCCGGATCGCTTCGAACAGTGGGTGGACCCGACGTTGGACGTGCCATTGGAGGTGACCGAGTACCCCGACCAGACATCGGCCGACGAGGCCGGCGACCGCCTCGCAGACCGACTGGTGTGGCACATCTACGACCCGTCCGAGGACCGACCGCTGCTCGACGCCGCCGTAGTGCTCGGAGAGAACACTGCAGTGCTGCACCTGTCGGTAGATCTGCTCGTCACCGACTACGTCGGGATCCGGACCATCCTCGACGACTTCGACCGCGCTCTGGGCGGCGGAGCCGTCCGTCGGCCGGCAGCCACCTTCAGGGAGTATCTACAGGCGGACCGTCGCCATCGCGCGACGTGCGAGTATCGAGCGCTACGACGGAGCGCCGAGGAATACTGGTCCCACCGAATCCTCGATATGCTGGCGCCCCTGCGCTTTCCACCCGCACCGACACAAGAAGCGGTGCGCGACCGCCACATCCCACCGAGCTATTCACGACGCTCGCAGCAACTGTCCTCCGGCGAATGGGAACGCCTGTGCGGGAACGCCGCCCAACTCGAGGCGACGCCCGTCGCGCTGATCTTGGCCGAGCTCGGCGCGGTGGCGGCCGCGCACTCACCGAACGCTGCGTCGACTGTGATGATGACGCGGGTCGACCGTCAGCCGCTCGTCGCAGACGTCGAGCGGATCGTCGGTGACTTCACTTCCACCCTCGTGGTGAGCCTCCCATCGGGAAATGATCGGGACGCGGCCGTCCGAGCCGTCCGCGACGACGTCTTCGCAGCGTTGGAGTATTCCGCGTTCTCCGGGATGGAGGTGGCGCGCCGGTTGGCCGACGACGCTCGCACCGAAACCGTGATGCCCGTGGTGGTCACCTATACCGTCGACGCCGCCGGCTCGCGGGCCCCGCGCTACCTGA
The DNA here is from genome assembly GCF_055231015.1 of Rhodococcus quanlei. Taxonomy (NCBI): domain Bacteria; kingdom Bacillati; phylum Actinomycetota; class Actinomycetes; order Mycobacteriales; family Nocardiaceae; genus Rhodococcus; species Rhodococcus quanlei. The sequence continues at coordinate 62,586 of NZ_JBUYWD010000022.1, forward strand.
CTCCGCGCCCCGGAACCGGACGCAGCCGAACCCCACAGGTTCTACTCGACATCCAAATCACCCCACTACCCGACGGCGTGGCTATCGCCTGGGACTCGCGCGACGACGGTTTCGACCCCGACGTGCTCGACGCCGCCTTCGTCGACTTCGTCGCGCGGCTGCGTCGTACGGCGGACCCCGGCGAGCCCGATGTCGTGACAGATGTCGAGACCGCGCTCGCCGCCGCCCACGCACGACTCGCCCCGACCGGCCGAGCGGTCGCGGAGCTGGCCGCTGACAGCGAACAGACGGTCCGGCAGATAATGGCCTGGCATCTCGCCCGCGCCGGGATGCACCGACCGCTGCCGGCGGAGGAAGTGGCCCGGCGCCTCGGCGCCGGGCGACACACCGCGTTGGTGCGGCGTTGGATCGACGAACTCACCGCCACGGGCATGGTCGCTCACGGTGACCGCGGCGTTTACCTGACCGGGTCGCCGCCACCGCTCGACGAGAGCTTCGAGCGGTGGCGGCACGTACGCCGACGGGCCGCCGACATCGACTACGGTGACCGCCAGCTCGCGTACGTGGAAGAGTGCCTGCGTTCCATGGAGGGCCTGCTGAACGGCAGCGTCGATCCGCTCGCGCTGCTCTTTCCCGACGGCGAGTTCGACGTCGCCCGCGCCGCGTACGACGACAACCTGGTCGCCCGCTACCTCAACGGACTCTGTGCGACCGGTATCCGCGCCGCCGCGGAATCTGCGCGGTCTCCCCTGCGGATCCTGGAAGTAGGCGGCGGGGTCGGTGGCACCACACGGACCGTGCTCGCCGAGCTGGCCGGGTACCGCGTCGACTATTTGTTCACCGACGTCTCCCGCTTCTTCCTCGACGCCGCGGCTCAGCGCTGGCCGCAGATCCGCACCGCTATATTCGACGTGAACGACGACGCGGGCCCTCCCGGCGAGACCGGCGACGGCTTCGATGTGATCCTGTGCGCCAATGTGCTGCACAACGCACGCGACATTCCGGCCGCCCTCGACCGGCTCCGCCGACTCCTGAACCCGGGCGGCGCGCTGGCAATAATCGACTCCACGGCACCGTCGGCGGCGCTGATGGCGACCATGGAGTTCAAAGAGGGTCTGGAAGACAGACGAGACGTCCGCGCCGAATCGTGGTCACCCTTCCTGCTGCTGTCTCAATGGCGCGAGGTCCTCGCCGGCGATCCGGTGATCGTCTATCCGCCGACCGGTCACGCCCTGGAGACCGCCGGCCAGCATCTGTTCTGGGTAACCGGGAACACGTCGCCGTCACCCAACGCATTGCGGCAGGTCGCCCAGATCTGGTCCGAGGTGCTCGACGTACCCGTCGACGAACTGCGGCCCGACTCCGACTTCGTAGAGCTCGGCGGCGACTCGCTCCTGTTGGCGCGATGCGTCGGGCGGTTGCGCCGTGAACTGGACTGGGCAGAGCCCTCGGCATGGGACCGGGTGTATCGCCAGATCGTGGCGGATCCCACCGTCGCGGGTTGCGTAGCCGCCCTCACCCGCCGGTTCACGGACCACCACGAGACATCGAACGCCGACCGATCCGACACCGAACCGGCTCGCCTGGACGCACCGCAGTGGGCCGCACCCGTCGAACCGGCGTCGGCCGACGCGGACGTTCGACTGATCGAACTCGTGGCGCCGGTCGACTCTTCGGCTACGCCGATCGTGCTCTTCCATGACGGCTCCGGAGGGCTGGGCCCATATCGGGATCTCATCGGTCAGCTGACCGAGCACGTCGACGGCGGGGTCTACGGCATCGAGCGATCACCCGGCGACGGCTATCTCGATATCCCCGTCGAACAGCTCTTCACCGTCCTGCAGCGACGCTATGCCAGGACCCTGCTCGACCTCGGTCCCTCGTCGTTCCACCTGGTCGGATTCTGCATGGGTGGACTCATCGCCGCGGGAACGGCGGCGCTGCTCGAGTCGCACGGAACCACCGCGGCTGTCACCGTGATCAGTTCCTACCGCATCCCATTCCAGTTGGCCGACGAGGTGCTCACCGATTACGCCTTCGCCAAAGCTCTCGGATGGCATCCTGCCGACTTCGGGCTCGCCGTCGACGACGAGCAGATCGGGCAGACTCTCACCGCCGCCCGCGCCGCAGGTCACCGAACGATGAACGCCGCGGTCATCGGCGACCACGCTCCCGCGAGCCTGACCGAAGCACTCCGCGCAGCCCCACCGACCGTCGCCGAACGCGTCCGCACTGCCCTGAACGCCGGCGAGCGCGACGGCATCACCGACGAGGTCCTGCTCGGCATGCGCGAAACCTTCGTCCACAGCGTCGCCGCGGTCGCCGCCTGGCGTCAGCCGGTGATGCTGACTCCCGCGACCTTCCTTCGACAGGAGAAACCGATGAGCTATCTACCGTCCCTCGGTGAGGACATGTCCGTGTTCTGGCGGTCGCACTGCGTCGGCGGCCTCGGTGTCATCGATATCGCCGGCGATCATTTCACCTGCCTGACCGGTGAAAACGCACAAAATGTCGCGCAACTGCTGGCGGAGCTGACGCCGCTCGCGAGCGAACGGGAGGTCCGGTGAAGATCATCGTCTTCGGAGCCGGCGGAACCGTCGGTCGCGCGGCCGCGGAGTGCCTGAACTCCCGGCTTGGCCCGGGTGACGAACTGCTCCTCGTCACCCGCGGCGGGCCACCGGACATCGACACTGCGACAGCACCGACGATCACCGTCCGCGATCTGCGCCTGCCGTTGGAGGATTGGCCGGCCGACTTCGACGACGCCGACGCGGTGCTCTCCTGTGCCGGACCGTCGTATCGGTTCACCGAGGAACTCGCTCTCCTGTGCAACACCCACGGTGTCCCCTACGTGGACGTCGGCGGCGACCGACCGTGCCTGGACGTACTCGACGGCCATGAGCCGACTGTGCCGATCCTTCTCGGTGCAGGGGTGCAACCGGGGCTGCTGGCGTGGCTGATCAGTGAGGTCGCCGAACCTGGTGCCGACGTCCTGGCACTGTGCGGCGGCGCGCAACCGTTGTCCCAGGCCGCGATCGTCGAGTACGCCCACAGCGTGAGCGATCCGGACGGCTGGCCGGGCCGCGCCTGGGTCGACGGCGCACCGGTCGCAGACACGTCTCCTCCGCCGGTACCACCGACCCAGTCGGCGACAGTGCACCTGCACCTGGACGCCGAGTCCGCGGACACCGCCGCGCGCATCGGACCGGCCCGACTGCGTTGTTTCAACGTCGTCGACGCGCCGACCACCGCCGACGCGATCAGCCGTCTCGTCTCCGGCGAGACCACCGTCGACGAGGTACTCGCCGTCGCCCGCGACGACGAACGCAATCGCGATACCGAGCCGTATTTCACCATCGCGGTGACCGGTCGCGGCCGAGCCGGGACCCGCCGCGCCCGTATCACTGTCACCGACAGCTACGCCCTCTCCGGCGCCATCGCAGCCGCCACCGTGATCGCCGCCCCGGCGGAGGCCGCCGGGGTCCGCTGGGCATCGACGAGTGCGGCCGCCGAGACCTGGCCGGAAGTCGTCGACGTCGACACCACCGAGACGGTCGAATCCATCGTGATCGGCGGCACCTTCGGACGCGTCTACGCCCAAGCCCTGGCCGACGGACAGAGCCCGATCACCCTGACCGGTGTCGGCGGCGTCGGCGGTCCGCGCTCGACCGACCTCGCTGCCACGCTGGGCGTCCCGGCGCTTCACGGCACCGTCTCCGGTGTCGACGCCGCGGTGGTCGCGGTCCGCAGCGAGATCGTCGGAGGGTCTGGCGATGCCGTGGTCGACGACCTACTGAAGGCCGGAGTGTCGGTCCTCCAGGAACATCCGGTCGACGCACAGGCGATCGGGCAACATCTGCGCCTCGCCGCCGAACACGGGGTCCGGTACGCACCGACCGGCTTCTACGAGCATCTGGCTACCAGCCGCAGCTGGATCCGGGCGATGCAACGACTGCGCGAACGCGGCGACCTCACGCATGTGTCCGTCCGAACCAGCATGCAGGTCCTCGAACGCGCGCTGCTCATCCTCGCCGCCGGCCTCACCGCCATCCCGCTCGAACCGGGACGGATCGTCGAGGTCCGACCGGGGCGATTCCTGGTCTCCGCCGACTGGGGCGGGGTCGCCGTCGACATCGCGGTGAACAATCGACGCGACCCCGACGATCCGGACGCCAACAGCCATCCACTGTTCTCGGCAGCCGTGGTCACCGGCGACGGCGAACTGTCCTGGCCGCACATCCACGCGCCGCTCCGGTGGACACCGCATCCAGAGCGTGCCGTCGACGGAAGTGCGCCCCCACTCGACCTCACCGACGACGAAGATCCCGACGCAGTGGAGGACACCACCCAGTTGTGGGCGAACGCCGCCCACGCGTCCGTCCGATCTGTACTGGAGGCCGACGCGACGCTCACCCCCGTCTCCCAACAGCATCTGGTGGTCGTGGACTGGTGGCAGCAGCTGTGCGCGCGGGCACCCCGGCCGGAACCGATCGGCGCCCTCCGGTGAGCGCCGGCGCTTTCTGGACCCTACTGACTCCGGTGCGCTGGCGGATCATGACAGCCCTGGTGGTCCAGGTAATCGCGTCTCTGCTGTCGATCGTGCCGTACTGGGCGCTGGCGATCCTCATCGATCGGGCGCTGTCCGGCCGCGTCGACGACCTGACCGGTCCGATCGTCGCCTTCGTCACCGGTCTGGGATTGTCCGCCGGGCTCGGTGCACTGGCCTTGTTCATCTCCCACCTCGCCGATGTGCAGCTCCAAGCCGAGCTGCGGCTGACGCTCGCCGATCGGATCGGTCGCCTCCCGCTCGAATGGTCCGCCGACCGTTCCTCCGGCAGCATCCGGCAGTTGTTGAACGACGACGTCAACGCCCTGCACCAGCTGGTCGCCCACACCTTGGTGGAGATCGTCGCCGGTGTGCTCACCCCGACCGCCGGTCTGATCTTTTGCTATGCGCTGGACTGGCGACTCGGGCTCGCGGCCACCGCACCAATGGTCCTCTACGCGGTGCTGTTCTCCGCGCTCGCCGGGAAGGAAGCGAAGACCGGCATGGCCGCAATCAACGACGCGCTCCAATCCGTTTCGACCGCCGTCGTCGAATACGTCGACGGCATCTCGGTCCTCAAGGTCTTCACCCGCGACGCGCAGGGATTCCGCCGCTTCGCACGTGCCTCCGAACACTTCCGTCGCACGTTTCGCGCGATCGCCGAACCTCAGATCCGCGCGCAGTCGATTGCGGTCAGCGCGCTGTCCGCGCCGGTCGTCGCCGCAACCGTGCTGGGCGTGGGCATCTGGTCCCACAACCGCGGGTGGTCGTCGCCCGGTGAGCTGGTCGTGGTCGCGACGGTGGCCATGCTGGTCCCGGCCGGCATCTCCACCGTGGCGCTCAGCACCCAGGCGCGCCGTGCCGCGCAGGAGGCGGCCATGCGCATCGCAGACGTGTTGCAAGAACCGGTCCGTGTCGTCGCCGAACCTGCGGCGGAACCGATGGACGGGTCGTTCGAGCTCGCCGGGGTCCGCTACGCGTATCCGGGTGGAGCGGAGGTGCTGCACGACGTCACCCTCTCGATCCCGAACGGCGCGACCGTCGCGCTGGTCGGTCCCAGTGGCTCGGGCAAGTCCACACTAGCCGCGCTGATGGCAGGTCTGCGCGAACCCACCGCCGGAACCATCACGATCGGCGGCGTCGACCGTCGACGAATACCGGAGACACGGCTACGGCGCCATCTGACCGCCATGCTGCAGAACTCGACGCTGCTACGGCTGTCCTTTCACGACAACATCGCGCTCGCCGCACCCGGCTCCACCCGCACCGAGGTGGAAAACGTCTCCCGCGATGTCGGCATGTACGACCGGATCGTCGCAACACCCAGCGGATTCGACTCGGTTGCGGGTGTTGACGCCCACCTGTCCGGCGGTGAGGCTCAGCGGGTCGTCGCGGCGCGCTCGATCCTGGCAGGCAGCGCGATACTCGTCCTCGACGAGGCGACTTCTGCTGCAGATCCGGAAGCGGAGCACCGCGTCCAACAGGCCGTCGACCGTGCGGTCGTCGGCCAGACCCTCGTCATGGTGACGCACCGATTGACGACTGCCACCGGCGCCGACCTGATCGTCGTCCTCCAAGACGGCCGAGTGGTCGAGACCGGGCGGCACGACGATCTCCTCGCCGCGGGCGGGCTCTATCACCGGATGTGGTCGTCGGCGATCGTGGGAGCAAACCGATGATCCGGGCGCTGATCCGACTCGCCGGACCGGAGGGGCGCGGACGGATCCGTCGCACGCTACTGCTCTCGGTTCTCGCCGGCGCCTCGCACGGGCTTGCGGTGGCTCTGATGGTCCCGGTCCTGCAGTCGTTACTGGGTTCGGAGCAGCATCTCGGACGCTGGTTCGGTGCACTGGTCGCAGCGTGCGCGCTACACGCCGCCACCCTGGCGGCCGCAACCGTCGACGCTTTCGGGTCATCCCTGAAGGTCATCGAATCGATGCACACGCGGCTCGGCCGTCGACTGATCGCACTACCGGTCGGCTGGTTCTCGGCGACGAGTGCCGGACGCGCTTCCGATCTGGCGGTGCGCGGCACCCTGTTCGTAGCGCAGACCTCGATGGACGTACTGGTTCCGATGATCGTCAACGTGACCTCGCCGATCGTGCTGGTGATCGTCGTGACCGCCATCGACTGGCGGACGGGGCTGGCGTTGATGGTCGGTGGCATCGTCATCGCGGCGGTCGCGCGCTGGGCCTCCTCACGCGACAGCCGCAGCGAGACCGCACTCGCGCAGACAGCGGCCGAGACCGACTCGCGGGTGCTCGAGTTCGCACACCACCAGGCCGAGCTGCGGGCGGCCGGTGTCGCCGACCGCGAGTACGCGCCGCTGCGTGCGGCGATCGAGGAACGACGCCAAGCCGCCCGAGCTGCGCAGTGGGGTTCGGTGCTCGGGATGGTCGCGCAGAGCACCGCGGTCCAGACGACGTTCGGAGTGGCGGTTGCGTTGTCGATGTGGAGGCTGACCGGCTCCGACAACGGCGCGGTGGTCACGGCCGTAGTCCTGTTGGCGGCCATCACGCAGGTCGTCGGCCCATTACGAGTGATCGCGTCGATGAACACCGCGCTGCGCGCCTCCACGGAACAGATCTCGCAGGTCTCCGAACTGCTGGAGACGCGACCACTGCCCGAGCCGGACCGGCCCGCGTCACCGACGCCGTCCACAGAGGTCGTCTTCGACGACGTGAGCTTCGGCTACGACCGTGACGAACCGGTCCTGAAGCGCCTGTCGGCGGTGCTGCCCGATCGGCAGGTGACGGCGGTCGTCGGGCCGTCCGGATCGGGCAAGACCACCTGTGTCAGGCTCATTGCCCGACTCTGGGACGTCGACTCGGGTGCGGTGCGCATCGGCGGTATCGACGTGCGGAACCTGCAGACCCGCGATCTCTACAGCTCGTTGTCGCTGATCTTCCAGGATGTCTATCTGTTCGACGACACACTGCTCGCCAACGTGGTCATCGGCGACCCCGACGCCGACCGCGGCCGCGTCGAATGGGCCGCATCCGTGGCGCGACTGACCGAGGTCGTCGAGCGTCTGCCGCATGGGTGGGAGACCCCGCTCGGTGAGAACGGGGCGCGCCTGTCAGGCGGCGAACGGCAGCGAGTAGCGATCGCGCGTGCGCTACTGCGGCAGGCCCCCCTCGTGTTGTGCGACGAGCCGACGAGTGCTGTCGACCTGCCCACCAACCGGGCCATCACCGAGGGTCTGATGATGCTCGCCGAGTCGTCGACGGTGGTGATCGTCGCCCACCAACTCGAGACGGTTCGGAACGCCGACCACGTCCTGGTGATCGAAGACGGCGCCGTGGTCCAGTCCGGCGATCACGACACGTTGATGGCCGGCGACGGCGCGTACCGCCGTCTGTTCGCCGACCGTACCGCCGCCGAACAGTGGCGACCCGGAGCCGCATACGCAGCCTCGGAAACGATCGAGAGGAATGAACTGTGAGCACGGAACCCATCCAGGCGGACTCCCCCGCCGAAAGGGCCGCCGCGGCAACCATGACCGCCCGTAACCTGATCTCCGTCGGGGTGTTCGCGGCCCTGTATACAACGATCGTCTTCGCGTTCAACTTCCTCGGATTCCTCAGCCCTATCACGATGGTGATCGGGCTGTTGGGCGGCTTGGTGACCGGCGGGATCCCGTTCATGTTGTTCCTCACCCGCGTGGACCGGCCCGGCATGATCCTTCTGCTCGCCGGGCTGTTCGGGGCCATCCTGCTGGTGACGGGGCATCCCATCGTCGCAATCGGCTGGCTTCTGATCCTGGCCACCGTCGCCGAGGTGATCGTGTGGGCGGGACGCTATCGCTCGCGAGGCGCGGCCGTCGCGGCGTACACCGTGTTCTCCATGTGGGCCGCGGGCCAGCTCTTCCCCCTGTTCTACGATCGCACCGGCTTCCTCGAGGGCGCGGGTATGCAGGAGATGAGCGCCGAGTACGTCGATGCGCTCGACAGACTGCTGTCGGTTCCGGTGCTGATCGGCGTCGAGTTGGCGACCATCCCGTTCGGACTGATGGGTGCGCTGCTCGGGCTGCGACTGCTCGACAAGCACTTCCGCCGAGCCGGCCTGTCGTGAAGCTGGATCCGCGGACAAAGTTGATCCTCGTCGCCTGGTCGAGTCTGTTGCTGTTCGCGCCCGGCGGCGCCGTGTGGACACCAGCTGTATTGATTCTCGGCTGCGCTCTGGCCCTGTCGATCCGGGCATGGGGTCGCGCACTGACTCTGAGTGTCACCGCGGCGACACTCGGCACCGTCGCCTACGGGCTTCCCGCGGTCACCGACTCGGTTGCGGCCGGGGTGGTGGCGATCCTTGCGGCGTTCGCCCTCCGGTTGGCGGTACTGGGTGGCGTCGTCGCGCATCTGTTGTCCACCACCGATATCGGTGATTTCACGGCTGCGCTGCGGGCTGCGCGGATACCGAAGATCATCCTTGTGCCCGCGACCGTGATGCTGCGCTTCTTTCCGATCGTCGCCGACGAGACCCGTGCGGTATGGACCGCGATGCGCCTACGGCGTCTGACCGGAGCCGACCAAGTGCTGAAGCATCCGGTGCTCGTCATCGAACAGTTCGTCGTCCCCACGATCACGTCGAGCTTGCGGATCGCCGACGACCTGACAGCGTCTGGCCTGCTCCGCGGCCTGGCGGACACCGGGCCGACCACCACCTTCCGCGCTCCTCGACTCACCGCCGTCGACGGGGTCACCCTGGCTCTCGCCGCATTCCTGTTCTATTGCAGTTTCGTCGCTGTAGCGGCCGTGTCATGAAAGGGTCGACGATGATCGACGTCCGAGACTTGAAGTGGAGCTTCCGCGTCGCCGATCGCGCGAGTCTGCGAGGTGTGGACCTGCTGGTGCCACCGGGCCAGACTCTGGCCCTGTGCGGGGGAAGCGGCTCCGGTAAGAGCACCCTGCTGCGCGCGTGCAGTGGACTGGTTCCGCATCTACACGACGGGCATCTGTCCGGGTCGGTGTGCATTGCCGGCATCGATGTCGCGACCGCCAGGTTCGGGCACCTGGGCCGACGCATCGGCGTGGTATCTCAGCACCCTCGCCGTCAGTTCTTCGCCGATACCGTCATCGACGAACTCGTCTTCGCGTCGGAGAACTTCGGTATCGAGTCTTCACAGATCGCTGCGAACCTCGATACCGTCGTGAGGCAGCTGTCGTTGGCACCGTTGCTGTATCGACGGTTGTCGACACTCTCCGGGGGTCAGCAGCAACGGGTGGCGATCGCGGCCTCGCTGGTTCACCAGCCCGACCTGCTACTCCTCGACGAGCCCACCTCGAATCTGTCGGCCTCCGCAGTCAGCGAGGTACTCGATGCCCTAACCGCCGTCAAGGCCACCGGCACCACGATGGTGATCGCCGAGCACCGGCTGAATACCATCGCCACGATCACCGATCGTCTCATGGTGATCTCCGACGGGGTCGTAGAGCGGGAGTGGAACCCCTTTCTCCCAACAGCGATCCACGACGGTGAGTTGGCTGCGCACGGTGTGCGGTCACTGTCGGTGCCGGCTCCGACGATTCCGTCGGCCATCGCGTGGGGTGCCGGAGTCGTCGGATCTGCGGGCTCCGTATCCGAACCACGGCCGGGCGTGACCGTCCGGGATCTGACCTGCACAGCGGACGGCAGACCCATCCTCGACCTCGAGTACGCGGAGTTTCCGCGGGGTGCGGTGACGGCGGTGGTCGGCGAGAACGGGGCAGGAAAATCGACGCTACTGCGAGTGCTCGCCGGACTCCAGCGTCATCGCGGCCGAGTCGATCTGGACGGGGCCGTGGTCTCACGCCGTCGACGGCGCGCACTGACGGCGATGGTCCATCAGGACGCGGGCCGTCAGTTGTTCTTCGCGTCCGTCGCGAGCGAGATAGCAGAGTTCACGACAGGGATCTCCCCGGAGTCGGTGGCCGAGGTCCTCGACCGCTTCGGTCTGGGCTCCATGGCAGATCAACATCCGCTGGCACTGTCTGGTGGCCAGCAGCAACGCCTGGCGATGGCCGCGACCAGCTCGAGTGACCGTGACGTGCTCCTCTTCGACGAGCCCAGCTCCGGGGTGGACCGACGAAATCTGGACGCACTGGTCCATGTGATGGTCGAAGCCGCGCGACGAGGCGCCGTCGTCGTCTTGGTGACCCACGACGACGACCTGCTCGCTCGTACTGCCGATCGTCGACTGGAGCTAACGGCACCGTCCAACTGATGGAAACGCGGCCGCGGTCACTCACACGCGGGCGCGCAGCAGTTCGGATCGAGCACCAAACGAAGCGCGTCGAGGCATTCGGGACGAGCACTGTAGAAGACGTTCATCCCCCTACGGGTGGACGCCACCATGCCCGTCTTCTTGAGCTGACCGAGGTGATGACTCACCGTCGATTCGCGCAAGCCCACACCTTCCGCCAAATCGCAGGTGCAGGCCTCGCCGCCGTCCGCCGCCAGCAGCATCGACATCAGCCTGATCCGAACCGGGTCGGCCAACGCCTTCAAGCGCAGCGCAATCTCCAGAGCCGCCTCATCCGACACCACCCCCGCAGACACGGGGGAACAACAGATCGGCGAGTTCATATCCACTACCGGCAGTGTCTTGGGCATACCCCGATAGTACCCACTTATTGACATATGTCGAAAAGGTGCCATTCTGAATCTGTCAGTAATTCGATATATGCCACACAGGAGCAGTCATGTCACGCACTCAACTTGCACTGAACGTCGACAACCTGGACGAGTCGGTCGAGTTCTACTCGAAGCTGTTCGGCACCCAACCGGCCAAGCTCGAGCCCGGCTACGCCAACTTCGCGATTGCCGAGCCACCCCTGAAGCTGGTGCTGCTGGAGAACCCCGGCAAGGGCGGATCGATCAACCACCTGGGCGTCGAGGTGGAATCCAGCGAAAAGGTCCACAGCGAAATCGCTCGCCTGACCGACGAGGGCCTGTTCACGGACGAAGAGATCGGCGCCACCTGTTGCTTCGCCACCCAGGACAAGGTGTGGGTCACCGGCCCGGCCGGCGAGAAGTGGGAGGTCTACACCGTTCTCGCCGACTCCGACACGTTCGGTTCAAGCCCCCAGCACCCCGACCCCCAGCACGCCGACTCCGAGAATTCCGAGGCCGGAACCTGCTGCGGCACGGCCAACGCAGACAAAGAACCGGCAGGCTCATCCTGCTGCTGAACCGCCGGAACTGATGGTGTGCGCCCGAGTCGGGGGCGCACACCATCGGCGTTACGAGGCGAGCTCGGAGATGAGCGCTTCGACTTTCGCCTTGATCTCGTCACGGATCGGCCGCACGGACTCGATGCCCTGACCAGCAGGGTCTTCGAGTACCCAGTCCCGGTAGCTCTTGCCGGGGAAGACCGGGCAAGTATCACCACAACCCATGGTGATCACCACATCGGAAGCCTCGACCGCGTCGACGGTGAGGATCTTCGGAGACTGATCCGAAATGTCGATCCCCAACTCGTTCATGGCTTCGACGGCTGCAGAATTGATGGTCTCGGCCGGAGCGGAACCTGCGGAACGGACCTCGATCCGATCCCCCGCAAGGTGGGCGAGGAATCCAGCGGCCATCTGAGAACGACCCGCGTTGTGGACACAGACGAACAACACACTCGGCTTCGTGGACATGCAAAGGCCTTTCTTCAGGCGCGGTCGGATTGGGCGGCGGACTCAGCGGATTGAGTGAATCGTTTGCGGAGCGCCAGGGACACGTACACGAGGCCGACCAGGACCGGCACCTCGATCAGCGGTCCCACGACACCCGCCAACGCCTGTCCGGACGTGACGCCGTAGGTGGCGATCGCGACGGCGATGGCGAGTTCGAAGTTGTTGCCCGCTGCGGTGAACGCGAGTGTGGTGGTGCGTTCGTACCCGAGGCCCATCGCCGCGCCGAGGGCGTAGCCGCCACCCCACATGATCGCGAAGTACGCCAGCAGCGGGATCGCGATCCGCACGACGTCGAGCGGCTGCGACGTGATCTGCTCACCCTGCAGAGCGAAGAGGATCACGATCGTGAACAGCAATCCGTACAGCGCCCAGGGGCCGATCTTCGGGATGAACGTGCTCTCGTACCAGGCGCGACCCTTGGCCTTCTCGCCGAAGTGACGAGTGAGAAAGCCCGCGAGCAACGGGATGCCGAGGAAGATGAGCACCGACTTCGCGATCTGCCACGGCGACGCCTCGATGGTGGTCTGTTCCAGTCCCAGCCAGCCCGGCAGGACCGAGAGGTAGAACCAGCCCAGGACGGCGAACATGATCACCTGGAACACAGAGTTGATCGCCACCAGGACTGCGGCAGCCTCGCGATCACCGCAGGCAAGGTCGTTCCAGATGATGACCATCGCGATACAGCGAGCAAGCCCGACGATGATCAGGCCGGTGCGGTATTCGGGCAAGTCCGGAAGCAGCAGCCAGGCGAGCGCGAACATCAGGGCCGGACCGAGAACCCAGTTCAGCACCAGCGAGCCGAGGAGAAGTTTGCGGTCTCCGGTGACGGTGTCGAGTCGGTCGTAGCGCACCTTCGCCAAGACCGGGTACATCATGATCAGCAGGCCGAGGGCGATCGGCAGCGAGATGCCGTCGATCTCCACGGCGCCGAGCGCGTCGCCCAGGCCGGGGATCACCCTTCCGAGGAGCAGGCCCGCGGCCATGGCGACGCCGATCCAGACCGGCAGGAACCGGTCGAGGGTGGAGAGTTTGCCGACGACGGCAGGATGTTCCGTGGTGGTGGTTGCCTCACTCATGCGGGCACCTCCGACCCGCACGTCTCGGATGGCACCGCGACATCACCTTCGGTCAGCAGAACTGCCGACAACTGTTGCAGCGCGGAGGGGTTCACCCAGTAATACACCCAGCTCCCACGCCTCTCACAACCCAGCAGACCGGCGGCGCGCAGCACCTTCAGATGATGGGAGATGGTCGGCTGGGACAGGTCGAACGTGTCGGAGATATCGCACACGCAGGCCTCGCCGCCCTCATGGCTGGCCACCAGACTCAGAAGACGGAGACGAACGGGGTCGCCGAGAGCTTTGAACATGCGGGCCAGATCGCCGGCCCAGTCTTCGGTCAGGGGTTCGCGCGCCAGCGGCGAACAGCACGCCTCTTCGGGCGATGGATTCGACATGCATCGATATTGACAGATGTCGAATCAGGCGGCAAACCGAGCCGTCCTAGCCGAGTCCTAGTCGACGACCGTGCTGCGCCGCTCGAGTATCACGGTGTCGCGCCACACCCCGTCGAGCTGAGCGATGCGCTCACGGGTGCCGATGGTGCGGAAACCTGCCGCACGATGCACCGCAACCGATGCGCGATTCTCGGGGAAGATCGACGTCTGCAACGTCCACAGTCCACCTTTGTCGGCGTCGATCACTTGGGCACGCAGCAGAGCCTTGCCGACGCCGCGGCCACGCATCCCGTCCGCGATGTAGATCGACACCTCCGCCACCCCGGAGTAGATGGCCCGAGTCGAAACCGGACTCAGTACCGCCCACCCGACCACGACACCGTCGATCTCCGCGACCCACCGGTGCTTCGGCAACCACCGCGCGTCCAGTTCGTCCTGGGTGGGAACTTCCGTCTCGAAGGTGGCGTTGCGGGTGGCAATTCCCTCGCCGAAAATGCGGCGAACGGCATCCCAGTCGTCATCGCGCATCGGCCGGACGGTGACGTCGTCTGCAACCGACGGTAGGCCACTGACCAGGGCTGGCGATTCCTGAGAGCTCATCGACCCATCGTATCGGCGCCTACCTGCGTGGTGGACCTGCCTTGTGCGGCAGGCCCACCACGACTTCGTGCACTAACTTTTCGCCAGAATGCGTCGCCGCATCAGTTCCAGTCCCACGACGACGAACCCTGCGACCACCACGTGCATGAGCGCGAGCCCCAGCTTCGTCGCGACATCGGTGTCGGCAGACAGCGATCCGGCGATTGTGACCAGCGGCAGAGCGGCACCGATCACCTGCGCCACCCTGATCGTCCACACCCGGAAGTAGGACAGAAGTGCAGCGAGCGTCACGCCGATCAGCACTGGAATCCCGGCACTCATCGCCACACCGGTCACCCCTACCGCATGAACCGACTTCCCGTCCATCACCTCGAACGAGGCACCGAACGCGGTGAACAGCGCCCACACCAACACACTGAGGACCACCGCCCCCGCCGTCGCGAACGCAACCGCTTCCCAACGAGACAAGTTGCGTACGTACGGATGGGCTGACACGGAACGGTCGCCGGCCCCGGATTTATCGGCTGCCCCGGATTTATCGCCTGCACTGAGATTCGCTGTGGTAGACATTCGACTCTCCTCGGTTGGATTCACCTGCGCCTGTTCGCGGTGTCACACAACCGTGCAACCTCAACAATAGTTCAGGTCAAGAGTCGATCTGGTGTGCAAGCACGTTGATCACGGTGCCGCTCGGATCTTCGACGAAGAAACGGCGGATGCCCCACGGTTCGTCGGTGAGCGGGTATACGACACGTAGGCCGCGGCGCACGACCTCGTCGTGTGCCGCGTCGACTGCCGCAGGCGAACCGACGTCGACACCGAATTGTGGTCGCGGCTCTTCCGTCCCGCTCGGCGGAATAATGATCTGGGCGGTGGGGTTGGTGGGCGAGCACAATCCGAGCACGGGATCGTCCATCCCAACCTCGAGCCCGAGAACCTCGACGTAGAACTCTCGGGACGCGGCAATGTCGTCTCCACCTGCATAAGGAATGATTCTCTTTATCACCGCTTCAGGATCGCATCGCAGTTCACCGCACGCTTGGAAAAATGGGTGCTTGATGCAGCTGACTACTCCGGTGCGCGGCGAGTGTCGAGGGTCGGCGACAGTGCGCCTTCGAGGACAGTGATGTCACTGGTGGCGAGGGTAAATGCCCGCCGCGCGGCCTGGGTGACAAGCATCCGATCGAAGGGGTCCCGGTGTGTCCACGCGAGGGCGCCGGCCATGATCGCGTCGGCGGTCTCGATCGGTATCGTCTCGGCCCGCAGAACAGACATGTGCTGGTCCCATGCCGACAGCAGCGCGTGGCCACCGGGCAGCTTCCCGCTGTGGGTCTTGATCGCCACCTCCCAAGCGGACACTGCGGACACCATCAGCGCCGTCGAGGGCGCGGCCAGTATCTCGAGCTTGTCCGGTGCGACCTTCTCCGGCGCCGCAGTCAGCCACAGCAAAGCGTTGGTATCGAGCAGTACGGTGCGCTCGATCACTCCCGGCCCTCCCACAACTCCAAGTCCTCGCCGGCGAGAGGGGCATCGAAATCCTCCGGGATAGTGATCTTGCCGGCGAGCTGCCCGAAGGTGCGTGGCGTCGGGGTCGGCGGCGACAGAATCGCCGCCGGACGGCCGTGATTGGTGATCGTCACCGAACTTCCGGTTGCTTCCACCTCCGCGAGCAGGGCGTTGAACTTCGCCTTCGCCTCGGTGCTGCTGATGGACTTCATATCATGAATTCTACGCCCGAAACGCGAATTAAGACTAGTAGCACTAGTCCTACCGGTCATATGTGAACATCGCGTGAGTTTCACGCCACTCGAGTACGCTGCTCCGGTGAGGAAGAAACGGATCCGCGCAGGTTGGCTGCTCGTGACTCTCGTTCCCGTCCTTCTCGGTGCCTCGTGCAACCCTCAGTCTCACGCGCCGGAAGGTTTTACGAACCGGCCGCCACTCTCGAGCTGCGGTGAAGTGCGTACACACGGACCCAGTCCATCGCTGAACGAACAGTTTCCGCGGAGCGTGATCGACTGTTTGAACGTTGGCCGAGCCACCGGGGGCGCCGAGTACGCGCTCACTATGTCAACCACCGACGGCGATCCGATCACCACATACTTCCGTGTCACTCCGGGATCGGACGCTGTCGAACTTTTCGTCGACAGCACCGCAGACGAGTACGGCGGTGGATGGCAGCACAAGACCTGTCAGGTCGACACCGTCTCTGCGGAGTCGCTCCGAAACTGCCGGTACGCGGGCTAGAACTCCGTCACAGCACCAGCTTCCGTAGATCGGCAAGCCGCTCTGACGGGCGCCGTTTGGGACAGCTCGTGCACTTGCGTTCACGAGCTTCGTAGATCAGGCAGCACGACGCTCGCTTCGTGAAACATTTCGTCCGCCCGCCTCGCTCTACATCGACGAACCGTGGCATCGGCATCGGGGCACCGGCAGCCTGCATGGCGTCCACGAGACGTAGCGCGAAGTCCCTCCCGACGGCGCGATCGCCGCACGCATCACCTGCGTCGAGCGCACGGTTCGCCACCGAATCCGTGGCGATTGCCCACAACGGACGGGCCCGCACACCCGACGCCTCCCCCAGTGCGTCGATGAGCGCTGTAAGCGTCGACGTGAGCTCGGTCGCCACACTCGAAAGGCCCTCCCCTACCGGAAGAAACACCTCACTCGTCATACCGCCGAAGTAGCCGTCGGGACGCAGGAAAGCTGTCGCGTCCGCCAAGCGCGGATGCGCCGCGAACCCCGTGACGAGGGACGTGGCCACAGGGATTCCGGCCAGAGTCGAACTCGCCGAGTACCACCAGAGCGTTCCGTTCACGCGCGGGTCTGCGCTGCCCCAACGTCGCCCGGTATCGGCGACTCGTTCGGCCATCCACCCTGGGTCCACCATCATATCGGCAGGAAACGTTGCGACACCGGGGCCCGGCCGAACCTGATCGGCAATCGCCGGAACACGCTGCGCCGTAACGCCGTACACATCAATCATCGGCCAACCCCAGAATCTCCATCGACCGTCTCGGATGGGTGTGAACTCGGGCCTTGATCCCGAACACACCACCAAGCAGCGCCTCGTCGAGCACGTCCGCCGGCGGCCCATCCGCCACCAGGACGCCCCCGCTCATCACGGCCAACCGGTCACAGTATTCGACCGCCATCCGCAGATCGTGCATGGTGACGACGACCGCGAGACCGCTCGCGGCAAGATCTGCGAGAACCTTCATCACTGTCAACTGCTGGCGCAGATCCAGGTGGTTGGTGGGTTCGTCGAGGAGCAGTATCCGCGGCTGCTGCGCCAATGCTCGCGCAATCGAGACACGTTGCCGCTCACCCCCGGACAACGCTTGCACGTCACGCGAGGCCAGGCCGATCAGATCGACCCTGCGCAGGCATTCTTCGACAATGACGCGATCCGCCTCGGTCGGGCGATCGAGGAGGCCGCGATGCGGGACGCGGCCCAGTGCCACCGATTGCCGCACGGTCAACCCACCCGATGTGGTCGGCTCTTGGGTGCTGACACCGATCGTGGTGGCGAGAACCCGACGGCTGACGTGTTCGGTGTCCGCCCCTTCGACCCACACAGTCCCGCTGTGCGGACGCAACGCACGATAACCGCACCGCAACGCCGTGGTCTTCCCGGATCCGTTCGGCCCAACCAGGCCGAGGATCTCACCCGGACGTACCGAGAAATCGATCTCCCGAAGCACCTGGCGCGAGCCGAGCACCGCGGATACACGCTCGAGCGCGAGGGCACCCTTTCCGGGCACTTCTGCCGTCACAGTCTCGTCGATTGTCTGCGCCTCTTTGAAAGTCACTGCTCAGCCTTCCGATACTGGCGGTACAGCATCCATACGAAGATGGGTGCACCGATGAGTGCGGTGATGACACCAACCGGAACCTCCGTGTTCGACACGATCGTGCGCGCCACGGTATCGGCGATCACCAAGGCAATCGCACCGACGAGCATCGCCACTGGGAACAGCCGCACGGCCCGCGTGCCCACCAGATAACCCGCCAAGTGCGGAATCAGCAGTCCGATGAAACCGATACCGCCCGCCACGGACACCGCAGCGCCGGCCAGCAGCGAAACTCCGAGCAGTGACACGACGCGGAACCTGCGCACATTCATGCCGAGTGCGCTCGCGCCGTCGTCACCGGTCTTGAGCAGATCGGTGCGGTTCGCCCCGAGCAGCACCGCTGTGCCGACGAGCGCGAGAACGAGCCCGGGAAACATCGACGTGGACCAGCGGGAGCCGCCCAAACCGCCCGCCAACCAGTGCATCACGGCACTGAGCTCATTGTTTTCGGCCACCACCAGCAAGGTGAAGGTGATCAGCGCCGAGAAGACCTGCGCCAACGCGACTCCCACCAGAATGATTGCCGTGGGCTGCGGGTAGCGGCCGCCGATCGCCAGCGACAGAAACAACGGAATCATCGCACCGACGAACGCGGCCGCCGGAATCGTGAACGCTCCGAGTGCACCCGCACCGATGCCCAACACCATCACCAGAACGACACCGAAACCGGCACCCGAGGACACACCGAGCAGATAGGGGTCGGCGAGCGGATTGCGCGTCACCGCTTGAGCTACAGCACCCGCCAATGCCAGCGCGGCACCCACCACCGCAGCGGTGACGGCACGGGGCAGTCGTGAATCCATGACGATCGCTTCACGGGCATCGGACCACCACGTATCGAATCCGCCACCGGCGATCGCGTGCACGACGATGGCCCACACGTCACCGACGGGGATGTGCACGGAACCGAACGACACGGCCAGGCCCATCCCGAACAGCAAACTCACCGCGAGTGCGACCAGCAGTGCTCCGAAGCCGAACCGTCGGCGCCGGTACTCGACGGTTTCTTCTCCTGCTGTGTGCGAATCTCCTGCTGTGTGCGAATGTTCTCTTTCGAGTGTGCTCGTCACGACTGCGGCACCCGGTCAGGATGAAGCGCGTGCGCAATCGTTCGGGCGGATCGCAGCAACCGCGGGCTCTCGAAGAAGTCACTCAGTGGGACCACAACGAAGTGATCGTTGCGTACGGCGGGAGTCGTCATCATGATCGGCTGCGATTTCAGGAAGTCGATCTTCTGCTCAGCACTCTTGTCCCCGTAGTCGAGGACCACGATGGCCTCCGGGGCACGCTCCCCGATGGTTTCCCAGGTGGTGTCCGGATACGGCTTCTGCCCCTCCGAGAACAGGTTGATCGCACCCGCGTAGTCCGCGATCAACTGGCCGGCCCCCTCACCGCCGACGGTCATCGGAGCGTCTTCTCCCGAGTCGTAGAAGAAGGTAGGAACAGGCGGGGCCTCGCCGATCTGCTCCCGCAGCTTCGTCAACCCGTCGACCACCCGGTCGATGATCTTCTGTGCGGCCGCCTCTTCGCCGAGGATGCGACCCAACTGCGAGTAGTCGGTGCGCAGCAGATCGAGATCGGGGAATCCGGTGCCGCAGTACTCGGAGAACATGAAGGTGGGAATCCCCTTGCTCTCGAAGAATTCGCGGGATCGGCCCTCCTGTTCGTTGAACGCGCTCGTCATTCCGCCGACCACGAGGTCCGGGTCGAGGTCGAGGATCTGTTCGGAAGTGGGGTGCTGGTCCGACAAACTCGGAATCTGTGCGTACTCGTCCGCAAACTCGGGCAGTGGCGTGTCGTCGGCGTCCCCCATACCGACGATTCGGTCACCGACCCCCATCTCGATGAGCACCTCGGTGACATGACTGTCCATGGACACGATCCGTTGCGGCGGCGCCTCGAATTCCTGGGTGCGATCACAGTTGGTGATCGACACCGGCTCGGCGAAGGGTTGCGCGGACGCGGCATCGGCCACGCCGTCACCGCGGGAACAGCCACCGACCAGAAGAGCAGCGGCCAGAACGATCACACCACCACGGGGGAACGACAACAAACGCATGTAAACCTCATTGCGGGCTCAGAGCCACGAACAACGACCAGCTCACCCCACCGCGCACCGCGGCGGCGCGGGCAGGACTCCGTTTCGTAGACCACGACGAACAGGGGGTCACACACCGTCCGACGGGTAATCGGGCTCGTGACCGACCGTGGTCGACCACCTACCGTTGCGGGTCAGCGCCGGATTCGGACCGGCTTCCCCCATCGAATGGCTGCACGTGCGCTGTCGAGTATGCCCGATTGCTCGCGACGTCCTGCGGGGAGATCCCCGTCACGCTCACACCCCATCCGCCCCACCCGCATTACAGTCGACAAGGTCGCAACCGCGCCGATAGATCCGGGGAGAACGCATGACACGTTGGGCATCGCTAGTCGTCACACGAAAATGGTGGGTGTTGATCATCGCCGTTCTCGCGGTGGTGGTGAGCGGTGTATGGGGCGCCGGCGTGTTCTCGAAGCTCAGCCAGGGTGGGTTCGTCGACCCGAACAGTGAATCCGCCGAGGTCGCTCGCATCGTCGAAGACACTCTGGGCCCCCAGACGCCGAGCATCATCGCGATCTACACGCCCCCCGAGGGCGAGACCGTCGAGGATATCGGGCCCGCGGTCACCGCGAATCTGACCGAGTTCAGCAGCGAAGTACCCACGCACTCGGTCACCTCCTATTGGACCGCAGATCCGATGACGAAACCGTCGATGCTCTCCGAAGACGGCACCATGGCGTCGGCAGCGATCACCGTCGATCCGGACGCCGACATCAACATCGCCAATTTCAACGACCTGCTTCCCAAACTGGAGGTCGAGGGCGTCGACGTCCAGTTCGCCGGCAATTCGACGGTCGGGGTCTCCTTCAACAACCACCTGCAGAGCGACCTCGTCCTTGCCGAAGCCATTGCCCTACCGATCACCCTCGTGCTGCTGGTGTTCATCTTCGGCGGCCTGGTCGCCGCAGCAGTCCCGGTCTTCGTCGGCATACTCTCGATTCTCAGCGCCCTGGCCACATTGCGCGCACTGACGCTGTTCACCGACGTCAGCACGTTCGCCATCAACGTCGCGTCGCTGCTCGGACTGGGACTCGCCATCGACTACGGGTTGTTCGTCGTCGGGCGGTTCCGCGAGGAACTCGATGCGGGTGCCTCGCCGATCGAGGCCACCCGGCGCACCATCCTCACGGCCGGACGCACTGTCGCGTTCTCAGGACTACTGCTGATCTGCGCGTTCTCCGGCATGCTCGTGTTCCCGCAGGACGTGATCAAGTCGCTCGGATTCGGCGCGATCGCGGCCGTGGTCGGTGCCGCAGTCCTGTCACTGACGGCAGTTCCCGCCCTGCTGGCGATCCTGGGGCACCGCATCAACGCACTGAGCTGGCGTAAAGGCGCAGCTCAGCGGGGTGAAGAACGGGCCCGCAAGTTCTGGGGCACCGTCGTGACCCGCGTTATGGGTAAGCCGATCGCCGTCGCCGTCACGATCGTCATCGGCCTCCTGGTGCTGGCCGCTCCCCTGACGAAAGCCACCCTCGGCGAGGTCACGTACACCGCTCTGCCCGAAGGCGACCCGGCGCGCGTGGCCACCGACGTCCTCGTGAACGACTTCCCCACCACCGGAAACGGTGCGACCGTCATCCTGCGCGGGACGGACGGCACCGCCCCGACTCCCGCGGACGGACAGGCCGTTGTCGAGTCCGCGAGCGATATCGACGGGGTCGGTCAGGTGACGCTGGTCGGGTCGAATGCCGAGTTCGCGGCCGTTCAGGTGACGTATTCGGAAGGTGCCGACGGCGACGAGCAGAGCAGTGTCGTGTCGAGTCTGCGCGCACTCGAGCCACCGGCAGGGACCGAACTTCTCGTCGGCGGTGGGCAGGCCACGGTGGACGACAGCAACGCCGCGATCACGGAGTGGTTGCCAGTGATGGTGGCGATCATGGTGATCTCGACTCTCATCCTGTTGTTCCTCGCGTTCGGGTCGATCGTGTTGCCGATCAAGGCGGTGTTGATGGCCGGCATCAGCCTCGCCGCCACCTTCGGTGTGCTGACGTGGGTCTTCCAACTCGGACACGGCGCCGAACTGCTCAACGTGAGCCCGTCTGATCTCGAACCGACGTTCGTGGTGCTCATCATGGCTGTGGTGTTCGGTCTCTCCACGGACTACGAGGTGTTCTTGATGTCGCGCATGGTGGAAGCCCGCGCCGAAGGAGCGTCCACCGAGGAAGCAGTGAGGTTCGGCGCAGAACGCACCGGACGCATCGTCACTGCGGCAGCCTTGCTGCTCATGATCGTGACGGGGGCGTTCGCGATCTCCGGTCTGTCGGTCATGCGGTTCCTCGGAGTCGGCATGATCGTCGCCCTCATCGTGGATGCAACAGTGGTGCGCATGCTGTTGGTGCCGTCGTTGGTCAAGCTGATGGGTGAGGCGAACTGGTGGGCGCCGGGATGGATGAAGCGCCTGCACGAGAAAGTTGGCATCGGACACTAGCCGCCAAACTTACCCCGGAGTAAGTTCAGGTCATGGCGACGTACATCGTGACCGGCGGAACCGGATTTCTGGGCCGCAACGTACTGGCCGAACTGCTGCGGCAGGACGAGAACGCCCACGTCCATGTCCTCGTTCGGCCAGGCTCGGCGGAGCGTTTGGCTGCGATCGCACAGCTGTTTCCGGGCGGCGACCGGATCGAGCCGCTCGTCGGAGACCTGACCGAACCGAATCTCGGTGTCGAGAATCCACCCGCAGCCGAGCACGTACTTCACCTCGGCGCGATCTACGACCTGACGGCCGGCGAGGAGCAAGCCGACACGAACGTGCGTGGCACCCGCTCGGTGATCGAGTTGGTGCGGCGGTTGGGCGCCACCCTCCACCACGTGTCGTCCGTTGCGGTGGCGGGCGACCACCGCGGCCATTTCGACGAGGACGACTTCGATCTCGGTCAAGGCTTTCCCACCGCGTATCACCGCACGAAGTTCGAGGCCGAGAAACTCGTCCGAGAGGCGGGGGACATTCGCACCCGCATCTATCGGCCCTCTGCGGTGGTCGGTAGTTCGGTGACAGGCGAGATCGACAAGATCGACGGCCCCTACTACATGTTTCCCGCAATCGCGGCGTTGTCGAAACTCCCGACCGCATTGCCTCTCCTCATACCGGACCTGGGCACCACCAACGTCGTTCCCGTCGACTATGTGGCGCGGGCGCTCGTGCAGTTGATGACGCAGCCCGACCTCGACGGCCGGACCTTCCACCTGGTCAACCCGAAGCCACAGCCGATTCGTGAGATCTACTCGGCACTCGCAAAGGCTTGCGGCGCTCCACGTCCCGTTGCGGAGGTACCGCGCAGCCTTGTTCGCCCCTTCATGGAACCGACGTCGATCGGGCCGATCGATGCCGGGCGCGCATTCGCACTGAAAGCGATCGGCATTCCACCCGCATTGCTCGGCACCATGACGCTGCCCGCCCTCGGCAGCGAAGCGACACGGAACGCATTGAACGGCAGTGGCATCGACGTACCCGAGTTCGGCGAGTATGCGGCGACCCTATGGGGGTACTGGCGCGAGCACCTCGACCCCGACCGCGCGCGACGCGACGACCCGCACGGGCCGCTGGTGGGGCGCCGCGTCGTGATCACGGGGGCCTCGTCGGGAATCGGCCGCAGTTCCGCCCTGGCGATTGCCCGCAAAGGTGCGACCGTGCTGCTCCTCGCACGACGGGCGGACGAATTGGCGGCCGTGGTCGAGCAGATCCGTGCCGACGGTGGGAGTGCGCACTGCTACCCATGCGACATCACCGACAGCGAATCGGTCGACCGGACAGTGGCTACCATCCTCGACGAACACGACCACGTGGACATGTTGGTGAACAACGCCGGCCGGTCCATCAGACGCGGGATTTATCACTCCACCGACCGACTGCACGACTACGAGCGGACCATGGCGGTCAACTACTTCGGCGCCGTGCGGATGATCCTGGCCCTACTCCCCCAGATGCGGGCACGACGCTTCGGACACATCGTGAACATCAGCAGCGCCGGAGTGCAAGCATCCACGCCACGCTTCTCGGCATACGTGGCCAGCAAATCCGCCCTCGACGGATTCACCAATGTCGCTGCAGCAGAAACCCTGTCGGACGGAATCACCTTCACCACCATCCACATGCCGTTGGTGCGTACGCCCATGATCGCACCGACAGCCCAGTACAACGCCGGGCCGGCGGCGAGCCCGGAGGACGCGGCCCGCACGGTGGTACGCGCCCTCGTCGAACGCCCGAAGCAGATCGACGCACCACTCGGAACACTCGGTGAGTTCGGATCCTTCTTCGCGCCACACACCAAAGACCTGATGCTCCACCAGTTGTACAAGATGTTTCCGGATTCACCGGCGGCCCGTGGCGAACAACCGGCAGACGCGAGTCCGCGCAAGCCCACGAAGCGGGGTAGCACCATCCCTACCCCACCCCTGCTCGGGAGCGTCGGCCGGCGGGTGGGCAACCTGATCCCCGGCGTGTACTGGTGACTGTCTAGTGGTGACGTGTCAGCTCGTGCACGTCGCGAGCCACGAGCGGCCTGACGGCCTTCGGCACCGCACCACAACTCGCAGGGCGAGGTGGCAGCTCCACCTCGTCGATATCCACCGACCACTGGCGACCGTCCGTGTGGACCACCGTGTCGCCGACGACGCTCAGCCCGTTCACACCGGCGTCCACCCGCTCACGAACCGCCATCTCCGCGACCTGGCCACGCGGATTCCACACGCTACGGCCACGTAATCCTTCGAGTTGCACCTCGCCGCGGCCGGCCGCCTGCATCGCCGCAACGCTTGCGGCGTCACCGAGCCGGCCATACGAATAGCCGCTGGGTAGCAGAATCATCGACGGTGCGAATCGGTGTCCCCCAGTGTGCGAGCACTCCCACACGCCCCCACCGAACTCTGCGCCGTCGAACTCTGTGGCCAGGGCGGCAGCCACCGGGCGGCCGAGCACGGCACAGCACTGGTCACGCTTGCCGTGCGCACACACCAACGCGATCGGGCCGTCCACACGAGCACCGATTCCGGGCGCATCACCGCCGACGAGAGAGAAGTCCACGTCGAGCAGCTCCGCAGGCTCTGAAACTTCCAGTCGCTCACACCACGATCGGTTCGGGTGCGATTGCGCGAGCAAGACAGTGTGCGCGGGACGCTCCGGATTTCCCCCGGTCAGTGTGCTGCGGCCCGGGCGTCTGATGAACATGATCCGAACCCCGGCAGCGTCGGCGCGGACACGCAATGCTTCGGCCAGGTCGGTCCCCAGCGCCGCCCCGTCCAGGACGTCCCGGCCCCAACCGCCGGGAAACTCCAGACACACCCAACCGCTGACCTGCGCTGCTGTACCGGCGAGCGGCTCGTCGCGCGCAGACATGGCGGAACACGTCGTCACCCCAGCTTCCATCACGACGACATTCTGTCAGTCGTGGAACTTCCGCCTCTCGGCGAGTTGTTGCACGAACTTCTCGATCCGGCGTGCGCGGGTTTCCGCCCGCTTGGCGTCCTGTAGTCGGTAGAAGATGGCATATCGGTTCTGACTGTTCAAGGTTTCGAAGAAGGCAGCCGCCTCCGGGCTGCGGGACAAGGCCTCGAGGAAGCCGTCGGGCACCTTCGCGTTCTTCGGCCCCTTGTAGGCCCGGTCCCAGTAGGCCCGGTCCCAGTAGGCCCGGCCCCAGCGACCGTATGCCTTGGTTCGTTCGACCTCTGATCCAGCCGAAGCGCAAAGCGACTTCGAGTACCTGCACATAATCGATGGACGTATGGGCGGACGACTTCTTCGCCATCTTCAACTCGAGCCCTGGCGACGAATCGTGATGTGCCATCATCCAGGAACAAAACTCGGCCTGGTCGGCGAACAGCTCGACGGGCAGATCCGACGGTGACTGCCATCGCCTCAGCGTCGCGGTTCCCAGCGGAAGAGTGCGCGGGCCAGCAGGAAGGCGACCGCCACCCAGCCCAGCGTCGGGAGCAGGAGCATCAGATTCTCGACGAGTTCTCCAGTTCCGTTCCACGCGTTGATGTTGAGCTCGGTGGCCGCACCGCCGGGGAGCAGTCGTTTGAGCCAACCCAGGCTCTCGGTACCGGTGATGCCCACCCAGAACGCGACAGCAGAGGTGCCCATCGTGATGGGAAGGGTCGTGACCTGGGCGTGCTCGGGGGAGTTGGTGATTCCGGCGGTGGCCAGCGCGAGCCCGACCATCATCAGCACCAGCGTGAGTCCTGAGACGATCAACAGCGGGATGTTCGCCGGCGCTGCATCGACGTAGGCGAGCACCCCGAGGACCGCGGTGACCTGCACGATGCCGATGATGGCCGGCGGGCCGACGATGCCCGCGAGCGCGCCCGGGTCGCTGACCGCCGTGGAACGCAGGCGTTTGAGGAACAGGGTCTGACGGCGGGTGGCCAGGGTCGTCACGGCGGTGGAGTAGAGGCCCATACTGATGAGGATCATCATGAAGAAGCCGGCCAGGAGCCCGATCCCGGTGGGGGCCTGCACAAAGGTCTCCCGCTGCGCGATGAAGAGCAGGCTGAGTCCGAGGGGGATGACGGTGGCGCTGAAGAACACCATTCGATTGCGGTAGATCTGGAGGAATTCGCTGCGGGCGATGGAGAGCATGATGTGAAGTCCCTTGGGTGTCGTGGCGAGCGGGTGTGTTCTAGTTCCGGGTGATCGAACGGAAGATGGTGTCGAGGCGGGTGGGTCCCGATTCGAGGCCGCCCAACTCGATTCGTTGTTCGCCGGCCCACGCCAACAGCGCGTGGAGATCGCGCTGCATCTCGTGGGTCTCGATCAGGTAGCCGCCGTCGGCAGTACTCGTGGCGTGTATCGGTAGCGGTCGGGCGCCGCCGGGGAGAGTGAAGCGGATGGTGCCGGGCAGTGTCCGGGTGAGCTCGGCGACGGTGCCCTCCATGTGGAAGGTCCCCTCGTGCATGAGCCCCACACGGTCGGCCCGCTGCTGGGCCTCCTCCAGGTAGTGGGTGGTCAGCACCACCGTGGTGCCGTTCTCACGGAGTCTGTCCACCGAATCCCAGAGGGCGTCCCGGGACTGGATGTCGAGGCCGGTGGTCGGCTCGTCCAGGAAGATCAACTCGGGTTCCCCGTAGACGGCGGTGGCGAAGTCCAGTCGACGCTTCTCTCCCCCGGAGAGCTGGCTGACCCGGGTGTCGGCTTTGGCGCTCAAGCCGACGAGGTCGAGTACCGTGTCCGGATTGTCCCGCCGTTTGGTCAGGCCGCCGATGAGGGCGACGGTTTCCAGGGCGGTCAGGTCGGGGGTGAACCCGCTCTCCTGGAGCATGATCCCCAGCTTGGGGCGGATGCTGCGGTCGAGTGGGCTCTGGCCGAAGACCCGGACGCTGCCGGACGTGGACTGCCGGTGCCCCTCGATGACTTCCAGGGTCGAGGTTTTGCCCGCGCCGTTGGTGCCCAGGAGCGCGTAGAGCTCACCCCGCCGGACCTGGAAGGAGAGGTCCTTGACGGCGTGGAAGTCCCCGTAGCGGACGGTGAGGCCGTCGACGTCGATGACAGTGTTCGATGTGGTCGTGTGTGGCATGACTCCATCCCATGCCACCGCGCCGGTGCGCGGTAGTGCGAGGGGGTCATGTCCCGGTATGACATTTCGTCACTGGTGCCGATCGTCGCCGACTGTCAGTGTTGACCTGTCAGTGTTGACGTCAACGCCTGAGTCGGCCGGGCGTAGACGGCAGGGCACCGACAGGCCGGCGGTCGAGGAGTGACGAAGTCAGGTGTCTTCCACAATCGAGGCAAGGCGGCGGATGCACCGCGCGACCGTGCTCACGGCCGTGATCGCGATCGCCCCCCTGACTCTGGTGATCGTGGCCATGACCTCGGAGAGTTGGCTACATGGCCTACTTCTCGGTGCCGGTCTGAGTGTCGCGTTCCTGGTCTTCTACGACTGGAAGGACGACCGCCCCCCGTCGGTCGTCAACGTGACCCTGGCTCTCGGGTTCTCCTACCTGGTGTGGGTCTTCTGCGTTGTCCGCGGCCTGAACCCGCTGGGCTTCTTCGGAATGGCTCTGCTCGGAGGGATCCTGGTACCCCGCGTCCCCGAGCGGCAGATCCCCGCCGTGATCGGCCTGGGGGGCCTGTCGTCGGTCACCGGCCTCCTGTACTTCGTGGACCACCCCTTCACCTGGTCGGACGTCGCGCTCTACGTCCTCATGCCCGGTGGTCTGACCGTCTTCATCGCGGCGGTGATCGTGACGTTGGAGCGGCACCGGATGATCCTGCTGGATCTCGAGCGGGCACAGTCGGCGGAGGCAGAGCTTGCGATCATGCGCGAGCGGGTACGGTTCGCCGGCGATCTCCACGACATCCAGGGCCACACCCTGCACGTAGTGAACCTCAAGGTGGCGCTCGCCCAGGAACTGTTGATGTCCGACCCCGAGCGGGCAGCCGCCGAACTGCGCGAGGTGTACGCCCAGGTCGAGGACACCATCGCGCGCTCCAAGGAGCTGGCGTACGGGCAACGCAGACTCAATCTCTCGGCCGAGCTCGAGAATGCCCGGAACCTCTTCGACGCGGCGGGTGTCCGGGTGGCCCTCGAACGTACGGGCGACGTCGAGGACGGGACCAGTGAGCTGCTGGGGCAGGTGCTGCGCGAGGCCACCACGAACATCCTGCGACATTCCCAAGCGACGCAGGTGAGAATCGCCGTGTCCGAGTCGTCGATCGAAATCACCAACGACGGGGCCGGGGCATCGTCGACGCCGGAGCTGAGCGGGCTGGCCGTGCTTGCCGACCGGCTCGTCACCAGTGGTGGCGAGCTCACCGTGAGGCAAGAGGACGGGCAGTTCGTCACGGCCGCGTCGTTCCCGGCC
The DNA here is from genome assembly GCF_055231015.1 of Rhodococcus quanlei. NCBI lineage: Bacteria > Bacillati > Actinomycetota > Actinomycetes > Mycobacteriales > Nocardiaceae > Rhodococcus > Rhodococcus quanlei. Next base: position 91,603 of record NZ_JBUYWD010000022.1, read on the forward strand.
GGGTCGCACACCGGTGCGCGAGAGGAGCCGATCCGATGATCCGGGTCGTGCTGGCCGACGACGAGGCGTTGCTGCGCTCGGCCCTCGCGGCGCTCCTGCCCCGCAAGGCGAATATCAGCATCGTCGGCGAGGCACAGGACGGCGCCGAGGCGATCGACCAGGTGCTGGAGTTGGAGCCCGATGTGCTCGTGATCGACCTGGAGATGCCCGGGACCGACGGACTCGAGGCAGTCGCGGCCATCCAGCGACAGCGACCGGAGCAGACAGTTCTGATGCTCACCCGGCACGCCCGACCTGGGGTCCTGCGCCGGGCACTCAAGCTCGGAGTCCGGGGATTCGCCAGTAAGTCGGCCCGGCCCGAGCACATAGCAGAGGTCATCACCAGCCTCCACGAGGGTCAACGCTGGATCGACCCCGAGATCTCCGCCCGCGCAGTGATAGACGATTGCCCGCTGACGGACCGAGAACTCGACGTGCTGCGAGAGACCTACGCCGGGCACTCCGTCGCCGAGATCGCGGACATCCTCTACCTGGCCGAGGGAACCATACGGAACTACCTCTCACAGGCCATGCAGAAGACCCAGACCCGCAATCGCCGAGAGGCCGCCCGGTACGCACGCGAACGTGACTGGCTGTGAGGGAGTGCGCCTCCAATTTGCTCTCGCGGAACGACGAAAGAACGCGCTGTACGACCTCGTCGATCCGATACCCGACGACGTACCGTGATTCACCTCCATCCAGGTGCGAAACTGCGATTCGTCGTCGAACAGCACGGCGGGCAGATCCTGCGGCATGAACCGAACCTACCGACGGCGCAGTGCCTTCGCCCAGACTCGAACGAATCCTTGGGACAGAAATCCCAAAGTACCCAATGCCAGAACCCATTTCGTGACGCTCACCGTGGACGTCGTGCGCACGGTCGTGTCGGTGATGGCGTCTCGGTGGTCGAGGAGATACAACCCGACCGCGTTCTCGAGGTAGTCGCCGGCTGCCGACACAACCGGTGCGGCCATGAACACTCGGCGAGTCGTCGGCGACATCGGAGTCAGTTCGGCGAGCCGCTTCGTTCCGGTCCTCAAAGCAATCGCATAGATCGCCGGGTGCACGAAGTCCGGGTAGTAATGACTGCGATACCGCGCTGTCTCTTCGGCGTCCATCGTGTCGAGCACTTCGGTGTATGCGCGCGCCGAGAACGCGGTCTGCACCTCGAGCACTCGGGGTGCGGCCGGTCCCAGAAGCCGAGCAATGTTCGCCTGCGACAACGCGAACAGAACCGACCAACCGATCAGCTTGCGGTCGAGAGATGTGAACTGGTTAAACATCGTTCGATCCTGTCAGGCTTGGTCGGTGTGGCTCCCCTACCCCGCTGCGTCGGTCAGTGCGGCTGCGTCCTCCTCGCCGAACTTCTCCTCCAAAGTCTCCGGCGAATAATCCAGGTCGATCTCCTCGACCGGCCGACCGCGCGCAGACTCGATGGCCGACAGCCGCCGCTGAGCACGATCCGCCGCGTAGGTGATGAATTCCTGTTCGTCGAGACCGAACGGCTGCTCCTCGAACTGGTTGTTGACCCAATCGATCATGCCGAGCGCGAGCGGCATCAACTCGCCCATCCGCTCCTGCACGATGTTCCAGTTGCTGTCGTCCGCTGCCACATGCCTGCGGCAGGTGAACGTACCCCAGGCCATGTGGCGGCGCTCGTCGTCGCCGATCCTCTTGATGAGTTCCTGCATGCCCGGGAGAATCCCCCGAGTCGCGCACACCTTCTGCCAGGCGTAGTAGCCGGTGAGCGCGAGGCTGCCTTCGATGACATGGTTGTAGGTGACGCTGGCCCTGATCTGGTTGGCCGGGCTCGGATCGGTTTCGAGAACACCGAGCGATCCCGGCAGTTCCTCGTAGAACAACTGGCGGTAGTACGGGTTGTCGGCAACATACGGGTGCAGATCTCCGGTAAGGCCGACCGCGTCCATCCACAGGCGAAACACCTGAGTGTGCTTGGCCTCCTCGAAGCAGAACTGCGTCAGATACATCTCGTCGCCGAACCTGCCCTCGGCGGCCATTGCCTTCATGAACGGTTGAATGTCCTCGGTGACCGCTTCCTCTCCAGCGATGAACTGGGCGCACAGAAAAGTGGAACTGCGCTGCTGTTCGCTGTTGAGCTCGGCCCAGTCGGCCGCATCCTGAGTGAAGTCGATGTCGATCGGATTCCAGAACTTGGCGTTGCCCTTGGTGAAGAGCCGGAGTGGAAACGCGTCCCAGTTGAATCCCCCGGACCGAAGGGACGTGAACCCCTCCCTGCTGTGAGGGGGACTGTGCGGAGTAATGGCCGTCATTGTGTGCCTTCTTCCCGACGTGCAGAACCGCATGAGGCCGCCCTGCGATCTCTGCCTCCACGCTAGTCCCGATCGGCCTCTCTGAACTCCGATTCCACAGACTGATCGGTGTCCACCATCTCCGACATCAGGAACGGAATCGTGACAGCAGCGAACTCACGAAAACGGTCGCGGTGAATGCTGTGCCCACACGAGAAGGACTCGACGCGGCACTGCGGAATCGCCGCGACAAGCGCCTCGAGCCGCTGCGGATCGACCATTCCTCGCGGCCCGCCGCGAAGGAGCAACACCTGCGATCGGATGGCACTCAGCCCCTCCCACCACTGCGGGTCGGGACGCCGGAACTGTTCCATCGCCGTACCGGTCATGCTTCGGTCGAATGCGAACACCGCACGCGGGTGACGCACCAAGCTCGTGGTCGCGTGCCACAATTCCGGGACGGACGGGAGCCTGCCGGCGAAAACCTGTTCGGGATCTCCCGGCCGCAGTGGAATCGGCGCCTCCTCGACGACGATACGCCGAACCAACTTCCAGCGGCCCTGCGCAGCAACCGTCGCCGCGTGTCCGCCGAGCGAATGTCCCACCATGTCGACCCGATCGAACCCCAGTTCGTCACACAGACCCACCAGGTCCTCGCCGAACTCGGCGAAGCGATAGGACGCCGCGCGGGCACTACGCCCGTGCCCGCGCAGGTCCGGTGCAATCACACGCCGACCGTGTTCGGCCAATATCCGCGCGAATCGTTCCCAGGTACTGCTGTCGCCACCCATACCGTGCACGAGGACGACCGGGACATCCGCCGAATCCGCACCGAACTCGCGGTAGGCCATGTCGATGCCGGTACTGGTCCTCGTTGTTCTCACGAGTTCTCAGGGTAGGCGCAGATCCTCAGGAGCCCCAACCTCCATACGGCCGGGTGATGATCTCCATGTAGTTGCCCGACGGGTCGAGGAAGTAGACGCCCCGCCCACCGTCGTTGGTATTGATGGTGCCGGGTTCGGATCGGCGCGGGTCGGCCCAATGGTCTTGTCCGCGCTCGACAATCTTGCCGTAGATGCGATCGAAATCGTCCTCACCGACCAAGAATGCGTAGTGCTGCGGCGGGAAGTCGGTGGGCGGCTCGGCATAGTCGAGCGTCACTCCGTTATCGAGTGTCACCGCCAGGAAGTGCCCTGCCGGCACCGGTGACGGTAGGTCGAAGAGCTCGGTCAGAAACCAGGCCGATTCCTTCTTGTCACGCGCAGCGACAATGGTGTGATTGAACGAAATACTCATGTGTCCCCTTGGGATACGACGCCAGTGGTATCACGAACGGCAGTGGTATCACGAACGGCAGTGGTATCACGAACGGCAGTGGTATCACGAACGGCAGTGGTATCACGAACGGCAGTGGTATCACGAACGGCAGTGGTATCACGAACGGCGTCGGTGCGCCTCCATGCCTGACGCAGTCCGCCATCGACACGCGACGCTGCAGTCAGGAAATCATTCCTGCCCGGTCCCCGCAAACAACCTGTCACCACCATAGCGCCGACATTTGGTTAGGCTCAGTTTAATAAACAACCACTTCGAAAGAGAACATTCATCGTGATCGCCATGCTTCATCGCCGCTCGGCACTCGCTTCCACCCTCGCCATAGCCACAACACTGACCCTCGTGGCCTGTGGTTCCACAGACTCCGACACCCCGACGAGCGAAGAAGCCGATAACGGTGCGTTCCCTGTCACGATCGACCACGAATACGGATCCACGACGATCGAATCGCAGCCGACCCGGGTGGTGACAGCCGGCTTCAACGGCCTCGATTTCGCACTCGCTCTCGGCGTCACACCTGTTGCCACCCGAGAATTCACGGGATACGACTACCGCGAACGCCCGTGGGCTGCCGACTATCCGACCGACATCCCGGAAGTCGGAGGTATGGACCTCGATTTCGAGAAGATCGCCGAAGCCGAGCCCGACCTGATTCTCGGCACCTACGCCGTGATGAAGCAACCCAACTACGAAACACTGTCCGCCCTCGCTCCCACTGTCGGCGACCTGAGCGACGGCAACGGTGGGGCCGCGCCGTGGGACGTCCAACTGGAAACCATCGGACGCGCACTGGGCAAGTCCGACGAAGCCCAGCGCGTACGAGACTCGGTGATGGCGCAATTCGCCGAGGCGAAGAACTCGAACCCACAGTTCGCGGGGCGCACCGTTGCGGTCGCCATGGTCCTGAACGAGGGCTTCTACATTCTCGAGCATGGCGATCCACGCAACAGGTTCTTCAACGAACTCGGGTTCGCCGCACCAACCGAGACCGGCTCGGTGAGCGATGAACGGCTCAACCTGCTCGACCAGGAAAATCTTGTGATCCTCGGTGCAACCAAGGAGGACCTCGCGACCAATGCACTGTTTTCGGAGTTGAACGTAGTGCGTGAAGATCGCACCGTGTATCTCGGCGACTTCGACACCGCGGTGCCGGCTGCTCTCGGTTTCGCGAGTCCGCTGAGCTTGCCCTATCTGCTCGATGCCACCGTGCCTGCACTGGCCGCAGCATCCGACGACGATCCTGCAACGGTGGTGCCCACCGTAGGCTGACCTCCTCAGTAGCTGAGGTCACTCGTAAATGCCTTCGACCGACCACCCGCCCTCCGCCCAGATCAGCAACAACGCTCGTGACTCCTCGAGCAGCACTTGCGCTCTGGCGGCGGTGCGCGAATCAGCAGGGTCCCACCAGCGCTCGTCGACCGGCCAAGGGCCCGCCCAGCCCGTCACCGCCCACTCACGGCTACCCCACCGCAGCCGTTCCGGTGCGGCATCGAAGAAGCCCCGCGCCGTGACCGTCACCGGAACGCCGTGCGCGCCGGTCACCGACACCGACGGCGGCGATTCCAGGACGGCCGTGGGCGAGGGTTCGGGAAGCCTGCCGGGCCACGGCTGCGCGGGATCACGGGCCGGAATGCATTCGTCCCCCAAAGGCAGCAGGGTGACGCGCTCCGAAGGTCCTCGCCCTCCGCCCAGCACACCAACCTGAACTGCCTCCCCGCCGAGTAGCCCTTGAACACGGACCAGCGCTCGCCGAGCTCGCTCTTCCTCCTCACCGATGCCGCCCCACAACCCCTGCTGCAAAGCCCCCGACGTCACTACTTCCACCGGCTCGAGACGGAGCACCTCGATACCCGCGGTGGGGCGCGCTTCGGTTCGCCCGGTGAGCCAGCCGTCCAGCTGCCACCGCACCCGGTCCGCGGTCGCTTCCGGAGTCAACGGTTGCGCGCACCGCCAGGTACGTGCCATCTGCTCCCCGTTGGCGGTGGTGGCCGACACCGTCAGTCGCGTGCACGCCACCCCGGCCGCCGACAATGCGCGATGCAGTTGTTCCGCAAGTGTCCGGCCCGCGAAAGCCGCCGCATCCACTCGGTCGACGATGGGATCGCAGTGATACTCGACGTCCAGATCCGGTGGCAGGGCCCGCGCCGACGGCGGCCGCTCCGGATCACCGCGAGCTGCGCGATGCGCCAGCACCGCATCCGTTCCGAATCTCGAGACCACGTCCACAGCGGGCAGTGCCGCGAATGCGCCTATCGTGCGAATTCCGAGCCTGTGCAGCAAATCCACCAGTTCACTGCGACGCGGGTCAGACAGGCTGGGCTCGGCAGCCAGCTCCCGCATCGGAAGCGGCGCCAGGAATTTCGCGCTCTTACCGGCCGGAACGATCACGCCGCGCCGCGCCGCGATCACGGACGTGGACAACTGGTCTGCTATACCCACCTGGCATTCGACACCCCGTGTAGAGACCTCGTCCACCAATCGTTCCGCCGCCACCTCTTCCGAGCCGAAATATCGGTGCACGCCACGCGCAGAGAGCACCACCAGCCCGGATCTCAACACCTCCGTGCCGGGCGCCACAGCATCGACGGCCGCAGCCACAGGTTCGAACAATCGCGCATCACGATCCGGGTCTGCCTTCGCCACGCACAACTGCGGGCAGCGGGACTGTGCTTCACGCCGGCGCAGACCACGGTGCACTCCCTCCGACCGTGCCTTCGCGGAGCAGGCAACCACTCGGTTGGCCGATATCACCGCCACTGGCGTCACCGGAGACAGATCGACGGCAGCCGCGGCGGCAACGGCCGGCCAGTCCGGACACCACAGCGCCAGAACCCTACCCTCTCCCGCCTCGCTCACAGCCCCGATACCTCCGCCGAACAGCCCACCACGGTTCGATCGATGTTCGGTACCGCCCATTCCACTTTTCCGCGCGCCGAGGACACGTCCACTCTCGTCGACCGAGGCTGAAAAGAACGACCTCGCGCATGCACGTCCAGTCCGATCGATCGCAGGCGCCCACATCCCTGCTCACCCAGCCCGGAATATCCCTGCACCCGAGCGTCCAATCGCACGTCGGCACCGTCCCAGCGCCCGTCCGTCACCACCAGAGTGGAGTTCTTGCTCCGTGCACGCGCCACCACCGCGCGTGCACGCGAGGGCGACACGGAGGCACCTCCCAGCCCCAGCACCACCAGATCCATGCCGTCGAGAAGAACAGCGGCAATCTCCACCGGATCGGTTCCTGGGTCGGGGATCAACGCCAACCGCTCCAAGCGGGCACCCATCTCGACAGCCGCCAGCAACCCCAGCCGAGGGTGCCCGATCACCGCGACGTGCCCACCGCTTGCCGTCACCGATGCGATCACCCCGAGCAGCAGCGAGGTGGCGCCCGACAGCGACACCACCGAGCCCCGAGCCAACCCGCCCCGGGGAAGAATCCCGGCGAGCGCAGAAGGGACCGGCAGAACCTCCACAGGGGCAACTCCGGCAAGGGAAACACCGTCAGCGGAAACGCTGCCGGACGTTGCCTCGAGCCGCTCCGCGACCGACTCGCCACGGGACGGCACTGCTGCGATACGACGGCGAAGTTGTTCGAGCCGCTCCTGCCGTGACAAGCCCGACAGATCTCGTGACAACCCCGACAGATCTCGTGACAACCCCGACAGATCTGACGACACCGAGATATCCGATGATTCGGGGACGCCGATCACTTCGGCTGCTACATCAGCCACACCACACCCCTACAACCAGCACTGATCAACCGTTTCCGGCACTCCAAGCGGTCGGTTGCCACGGGGAAGACGCGGCTCGAACTCACTGATTCGAACGTATATTCGAACTGTTCTCAGTAAAGCTGCCTACCACCTCGACGTCAAGCGAGCTGGTCGCAGCGTCAGCGGCGACGCATGAAAAGTGAGACCCTACGAATGTGGAGCTACTCATTGCCGCCAACCCGGACCCGGATTCCAAGCTGCCCTATCTGCTCCGGCTGCCGATCGACGGCGGTCTGGTGCTTCGTACTGCGGGAACGTGGCCGCGACTGAAGGCGCTGTACTGTCACCCGGTCCCGGCCAGCGAGTGGCCCGAGCATCCCGAACTGGTCGAACGTGTCGGTCTGCGGTCCTGTGCCCGGCGCGGCGCCGCGATCGACCTCATCCTCGACCGGGGTAGAGAGAACCGGTCCCAGATCGTGTTCACCACCGCCCGCGGCCGGGACATGGTGTTCTGGCAGTCTCCACGCACCCGCAAACAAGCCAGACCGAAGGTGCGCACCACCACTGCTCGCGCTGCCGGGCTCCCGAACCTTCAGATCGTCGTCGACTCGCACGAGCGATACGCGTACCGGTTCACCGACCAGCAGGTCACCACCGTCAAACGGGCACTACCCTGCGGGGACTACGGGCTGATGCGCGACGAAACCCTGGTCGCGTCCGTCGAACGCAAGTCCTTACCCGATCTGGTAGCCAGTCTCACCAGCGGGAAACTGCGCTACGCCATTGCCGAACTCGCCGCACTACCGAGGGCGGCGATTGTGGTCGAGGACCGATACTCGGCGATATTCGCCCAAGATCGAGTCCGGCCCGGGATCGTGGCCGACGGGATAGCCGAACTCCAAGTTCGCTGGCCGAACGTACCGATCGTGTTCTGCGAAACCCGCGCCCTCGCCCAACAATGGACCTACCGGTATCTTGCTGCTGCGCACATCTGGACCGACGCCGACACCGCTGCAGAACCCACACCGAGCGCACCATCGGAGGGTACCTCCGCTCTCTCACCCGAGACGCACACAGCCACGGTCCGCGCCTGGGCTCGCGAGCAGGGAATCCCCATATCCGACCGTGGCCGGTTGCGCCCCGACGTCTGGGAAGCCTTCACCGCCGCCAACCCCACTCGCAACATCCTCTAACCTGAACGCGTGACTGCGCAGGAACAGAGCGAGAGGGGTATCGGACCCGAGTATCTGCTGGCCGGACGGTACCGATTGAGAGTCAAGCTCGGCGGCGGCGGCATGGGCGCCGTGTGGCTCGCGCGCGACACGCTGCTACACCGCGACGTGGCCGCCAAACAGGTCACCAGCACGGCCGGCCTCGACCCCGACCAGGCCCGCAAAATGCGTGCAAACACCCTGCGCGAAGGCCGGAACGCAGCCAAACTCACCCACAAGCACTCCATCGCCATGTACGACGTCGCACTCGAAGGCGGCGAACCCTGGCTGGTGATGGAGTACCTACCGTGCCGCAGTCTCGCGCAGGCGATGAACATCGCCGACGCACTGCCACCACTCGAGGTCGCGCAGATCGGCGCCCAGGTCGCCGACGCTCTCGCCGAGGCCCACGCCGCGGGCATCGTCCACCGCGACATCAAACCCGGAAACATCCTCGTCGCAGACCGGGGCAAGGATCTCGGTGTCGTCAAGATCGGCGACTTCGGCATTGCACGAGCCAAGGGCGACACCTCGGACAACTCGAGCAGCGTCATCACCGGAACCCCGGCATACTTCTCCCCCGAAGTCGCCCGCGGCGAAGACCCCACCGAGGCCAGTGATGTCTTCTCCCTCGGCTCCACGCTGTACACCGTCGTCGAGGGGCAACCGCCGTTCGGAATCGACTCCGACTCCATCGCACTGTTGCATCGAGTCGCGAAAGCCGAGATCTTTTCCCCCCGACACGCCGGTCCCCTCACCGATGTTCTTCTTCACCTGCTCGAACCGGACCCGGCCCGTCGCCCCACGATGGCGCAAGCCCGCGACGAACTGGCAAAGGTGGCACTCGGCGAGCAGGGACGATTCCCGCAACTTCTGGGATCTCCCGTGTACTCCGCCGAAGGGACCGTCCCCGTCTGGGCCCAACGGTCCACCCCACTGCCCGACTCACGACGCGGTGGGCGATTCGTCGGTTCCACCCTCGCCGGACTACCCGCCGTACAGCAGGCCACACCACTCGACAACGTCGCGCGACCGCTCGACCGGTTGCCATGGCCACCAGGTCCGCGTTCTGCCGGACGACAGGGCCCCAACACCGGACCAACGAGCTTGCGCGATCAGATCGTCGCGTGGGCACCACTCGCCATGGGCGTGATGATCGCGATTCTCGTGCTCGCGGTGATCGTGGCGATCATCGTCCTCCTGGGTCAGCCCTGATCGATCCGATCCGGTCACTCGGCCGACGGGGCGCTCAGTCGATCCGGCGACTGTGCGCCCACCTCGTCAACGCATTGCGATTGGACTGCTGTGTCTTGCGCAACACGTTCGACGCATGGGTCTCGACCGTCTTCACGGAGATGAACAGTTCCTCTGCGATCTCCCGGTACGTGTATCCACGCGCCAGCAGCCGAAGTACCTCGAGTTCACGCGGCGTCAACGAATCGAGCTCCGGATCGAGTTGCGGTTCGGGAGCATTCGAGCGTCCGGTGAACGAGTCCAGAACGAAACCGGCAAGCCGGGGACTGAACACCGCGTCGCCGCCGGCCACCCTGCGCACACCATCCGCGAGTTCGGACCCCGAAATCGTCTTGGTGACGTACCCCCGTGCACCCGCCCTGATCACGGCAATCACGTCTTCGGCAGCATCGGACACGCTCAACGCCAAACAGACCGGCCCCGAGCCGATCCCGCGGAGCACAGCTACTCCGCCACCATCAGGCATGTGCACGTCGAGAAGAACGACATGCGGATCGGTCGCGTTGATTCCGGCAACGGCCTCAGCCACGCCTCCGGCCTCACCCACGACCCGCATATCGAGTTCGCGCCCCAACTCCGCGCGCACCCCCGACCTGAACACGGCATGATCGTCGACGAGAAAGACGCGGTACGGCGGTGTTTCGAGAGAACTCACCCTGTCAGTACAACACGGACTCGAACATCGGCCAGGACTTGTGCAGATCTTCCTGCCAGTAGCCCCACGAGTGCGTTCCGGGCCGATACTCCACGTGAGCGGGAATATCGAGCTCCGCCAACCGATTCTGCAGACGATGCGTGCACTCGTTGGTGGCGGCCTCGATGACGCCACCCACGACGACCTGGTTCGCAAGCACATCCAGTTGTCCGTCGATGTTCTGCCCGTTGGGGTTGTCCTCACGACCAGGCAGACCGGTGCCGCTGGAAATGTACAGCGCGGTGCCGCGCAGCTTCTCCGCATTGACGACGGCGTCGTGCTCCACCCAATCGGCGTCGGTGTCGGGTCCCCACATGTTCTCCACGTCGCCACCGCCACGCGCCACCACCGTCTTCACGTAGGCCTGACCGAGGTCGTCGGAGGTCGAGGCGCATCCGCTGAACGATCCCACCGCGCGGTACAGGCCGGGGCTGGCCATCGCGAGATCGAGCACCGAAGTGGCAGACGAGGAGAGACCCGCGATCGCATTCACACCCGTGGTGTTCAGGGCGGAGTCGATGATCGGTGGCAACTCCCTGGTCAGGAAGGTTTCCCACATATTGCGCCCCAGAACCGGGTCTTCCTTCTGCCAGTCGGTGTAGTAGCTGAACGCCCCTTCCATCGGGACAACGACATTGACGTTCTTGTCGACGAAGAAGTCGACGATGTCCGTCTTGTTGTACCAGGTCGCGGCATCCTCACCGCCGCCGGCGCCGTTGAGCAGGTAGAGCGTGGGCCGAGGTTCGCTGGAGTCGGCTGGAAGCATGACCTTCAGCGGGATCACACGGTCCATCGACGCCGAGTACACGTATGCCGTGATCTGACGTTCGTTGGTCGTCTCGATCCGGTCGAGGTAGGAACCGGTGGACACTGCAGCCGAATCAGGTCCGGCAGGCTGCGCAGAGACGAGCTGCGGAGTTGCAAGGGGAATCAGCGCTGCCGCGCTCGCGGCGACGGCGATACGAGCGCCTCGGTTGTTCAACAGTCGCATGTGCATCCCTTGCTCGAATGGCCCCGTCACGGGAGACCATGATCTCGAGGCCTACGAAAATACAGGCCCTTTAGTTATCAAACAGCTAACATCACGAAAGCGACTCGGTCGCGAGCGCATTGCTCATACTGCGACCGAGCCGCTTCGACGAGAAAGCCGTTACTCAGCGGCTGACGAACCACCTTCAGCACTACCCGAGCCGATATCGGCGATGAGCTGGAGCAGAGGGGTGATCATGTCGAGGAGGTCGACGATGGAAGACATGCAGTACTCCTAAGTATGTGATGGGTTGGAACGACTACGCTATGGCGTAGTGGGTGTTTCGGCACTGCCGGAGCTCAAGCCGTCGAGCTCCATCAGGAGGCCGAGGTTCTCGATGAACCAGGGAAGTGCGTCGGCCAAAGATCCCATCTGATGACTCCATTCATGTAGTGATAAAGATAACGGCCATGCCGTCGTGATCTTTATAGCACCGTTACATCAGATCTGTAACGAAAATGAGAAGTTTTTAATTTGAACTAACTCGACGTTCACTCGCGGGATCACGCGGGCCTCGTCACCCGGGCCTCGTCACCGTCGTTCTGTCCTGCGTCATGACGCTCCGAAGCGCCCTTCACCGGTCGCGGCATGTGTATCCGGATCTCGGTGCCCTTACCGGGAGTCGAGCGAACACCCACGCGCCCGCCTCGCCGCTCGACGCGTGCTCGCACCGACTTCGCGAGCCCCTGCCGATCAGCGGGCACTGCGGTCGCATCGAACCCCACACCCCGATCCCGGACGAACACACCAACCTCCTCTGACTCGACCTCACAGTAGAGATTGATCTCGTTTTCGCCGGAATGCTTGGCAGCGTTGACCAACGACTCCCTCGCAGCACCGAGCAGTGCGGTGAAACTCTCCTTGGGCAGACCGTCGCCGTCGTCACAACGGTCGAGTTGGACATCTCCCACAGTGACGGGTCGAACCGTGACGCCGTGCTGGTCCTCCACTTCACCGGCGATCGTCCGCAGTGCTTCCGCAAGGCTCGAATGATCCGTCTCACCCCCGCCGAACAGCCATCTCCTCAGCTCCCGCTCCTGACTGCGAGCCAACCGTGCCACCTCGGCAGAGTCACCCGACTGCTTCTGAATGAGCGCCAACGTCTGCAGAACCGAATCGTGCAGGTGCGACGCGATCTCGTCCCGTTCCTCGGTACGAATCCGCGCGGCACGCTCGGCACCCAGCGCGCGCCACATCCGTAGCCATAACGGAACGGTCAGTAGCACCACCCCCACGAGGGTGACCAGCACGGCCAGCAAAGACGAACGCAGAGCGTCGATATCGACCTGAGCCAAAATCACGACACCGAGGCCCAGGACGATCAACGTGATCCCGCCGAACACCCGCGCCCACGTGAGCACCGTGGGACGCTGAGGCAGCCCTATCGCGCTACGAGGACCATCCGAATCGAACTCACGCCACACCAGGGCAGCACCGACAGCGACCACGACGACAGGTCCGACAACCGCCCCCACGCTGCCACTGAACAGCCACGACAGCGCAACCGTTCCACCCAGTCCTATCGCAATGAGACCGAGGGCCTTGCGCCGTTCCTGAGCGCTCGGAGGTTTTTCATCCGAGCCAGGGGGCGTGAAGATCCACAGCAACCCGTACGCCAGAACACCCGCACCCGCGAGGGCCGTCAGGAACGCGAACGCGACCCGGACCTTCAGAACGTCGATGTCCAGATGGTCCGCGATGCCACCGGCCACGCCGCCCACGATCCGGCCGCCGACCCGCCGTTCGAGGCGCCTGACCGGCACCCCATCGACCGGAGCCGGAGGTGAGTGCTGGACCGAGGCGGCACTCGTCACGCCTGGGGCTTCGTTCGACACGGGTTGCACACCCTCGATACTGGCACGCACCCTCGGCCTGGGCATCAGGGTTACACCCTGAGTTGCCCGTAGCCCCTCTCGGGGTCAGCGTTACCCCTTCTCCGCCCCGACCGATGTCACACACGTTCCCGTGAGTCGAACGTGTGTGACATTCGCCGGGGTAAAGATCAGGGTAGTTCCCGATGTTGCCGCCGCCCCTTGTCCGCCAGCATGGGTACATGACCAATGGGAGCTTCCAAGAGCAGATCAGCGACCTGTGGCGGACCCGGCCGGTGCGCCTTCCCGGCAGCGGCCACGTTGCGGGAGTGTGTTCCGGAATCGCGTACCGCTACAACGTCGATCCGGTTCTTGTACGCGTCGCCTTCGTCGTCTCCACCATCTTCGGCGGCGCCGGCATCCTCCTCTACCTCGCCGGTTGGCTCGTCCTCACCCGTTCCGGCGATCCCGCGTCCGCCGCCGAGTCGATGATGGGTCGTGGCAGCAGCTCCGAATCCGGGACCAAAACGGCAGTTCTGCTCGTCGCACTGGCCATCGCCGCCAGCACCATCGGCCCGTTCGGAGTGGGCATGGGGGGCTCGGGACTGATCAGCCTGATCCTGATGGTCGGAGGGCTCTGGTTCCTCTACCAGCGCTGCCCCGTTCCTCCGCCACTACCAGCCGGGCAGCGTTTCGGGGCCGGCAATCCGGCCGGATACGCGCGAACGTATACCCCGAACCCGTTCACACCCAGCGCGTTCACCCAACCGACATTCACACAGCCGGATTTCGCGCAACAGCCCTACAGCCCATACACAACACTTCCGGACACCTACGTCCCGTCCGAGCCCCCGTCTACCGAGGCGGCTTCCGAACCTGCACACCCAACGGATCCCACCCACACTGCTCCCACCGGCCCGGCTCCGACTCGAACTTCGCAGTCCACACCGCCTGCGTGGGACCCGCTCGGTGTCGCACCGTTCGCCTGGGACCTGCCGGAACCAACCGTCTCCTCCCCGCCACCCGACCTTCCCGAACGGACGCGTTCGAGACTCACCCCCACGTTCATCGGCCTCGCCATCCTGGCCGTCGCAGCGGGTGCCGCCGTCGCAGCCGGCACCGACTCCGAATGGCTCACGCCCGGACGTATCGGCGCCATGGCGCTCGCCGTGATCGGCGCAGGTCTCATCGTCGGCGGACTGACTCGCCGCGGCTACGGACTCCTCGTCGTTGCCGGGCCGTTGGCAGGATTCGTCGTACTCGCATCACTCGTCGGCCCGATCGACTTCCAGAACGTCGGCGAAAGGCAATGGGCACCCACCACTGCAGCTGCCCTCGAATCCGAGTACAGCGGCAGTTTCGGCTCGTTCGAACTGGATCTGACCGGCCTGCAACTCACCGACGACACCGAGATCGACATCACGAACCGGATGGGCGAGTTCATCGTCATCGTCCCATCCGAGCTGAACGTGCAGAACGACTGCGCCACAACGTTCGGAGAGTCGGTGTGCCTGCCCGCCGGGGTGAACAGCGGGGACAACGGCGAAGGTCCGCTACTGACACTCGACGTGGACAATCAGTTCGGAAGTGTGGAGGTGCGCCGTGGCTGAGAACGAGAATTCCTGCAGCGAGAACTCCGACACCGAGCACACATCCACCAACGGCCGGGCACGACATCGGCCCTCGATCCTGCTGATCCTGGCAGGGCTGACGGCCCTGTTGGTGAGCGGCTGGGCCCTCGTCGGCCCCTTCACCCTCACCCCCGTGGGCGAGAACGCCTTCCGCTGGATATTCGTCGCACTCGCTGTGGTGGTAGGGCTGGTGCTCGTCTTCCTGCCGAACCACCGCAGAAAGTAGCTTCCCAGGAGCTCATTTCCCTGCTAGCCCCGAGTCATTCCCATTCGATGGTTCCCGGCGGCTTGCTCGTCACGTCCAGAACAACACGATTGACATCACGAACCTCGTTGGTGATCCGGGTGGAGATGCGCTCGAGCACCTCGTACGGCAGACGCGTCCAGTCGGCGGTCATGGCGTCCTCGCTCGACACCGGACGCAACACGATCGGGTGACCGTACGTACGACCGTCACCCTGCACACCCACACTGCGAACATCGGCCAACAGCACCACCGGGCACTGCCAGATCTGACCGTCCAGCCCCGCTGCGGTGAGTTCTTCGCGCGCGATCGAGTCGGCGTGACGGAGAATCTCCAACCGATCGCGTGTGACCTCACCGATGATGCGAATGCCCAGGCCAGGTCCGGGGAACGGCTGGCGTCCGACGATCTCCTCGGGAAGTCCTAGTTCACGTCCGACAGCGCGAACCTCGTCCTTGAACAGCAATCGCAGCGGCTCGACGAGCGTGAACTGTAGATCCTCGGGCAGCCCACCGACGTTGTGGTGGCTCTTGATGTTCGCCGTTCCGGTCCCACCGCCGGACTCGACGACATCGGGGTAGAGCGTTCCCTGCACGAGGAAGTCGACGGTGTCGCCGTGGACCGCGCTCTCACCGAGCACGTCACTGACGGCACCTTCGAAGCTTCTGATGAACTCACGACCGATGATCTTGCGCTTGGTTTCGGGGTCGGCAACACCGGCAAGTTCACCGATGAACGTCTCCGCGGCGTCGATCGTGATCAGCTTGGCGCCGGTTGCGGCCACGAAGTCCTTTTCGACCTGCTCTCGCTCACCGGCACGCATCAGACCGTGGTCGACGAACACACACGTCAGACGGTCGCCGATCGCACGCTGCACGAGCGCGCCCGCGACGGCGGAGTCCACTCCGCCCGACAGGCCACAGATCGCCTTGCCGTCACCTACCTGCTCGCGCACCTTCTCGACGAGGGCATCGGCGATGTTGGCAGCCGTCCACGCCGGCTTGATCCCGGCAACCTCGTGGAGGAAGCGGCTCAACACCTGCTGCCCGTGCGGCGAGTGCAGCACCTCCGGGTGGTACTGCACACCGGCCAGCCGCCGAGCCCGATCCTCGAAGGCAGCGACGGGAGCACCCTCACTGATGCCGGTCACCTCGAAACCCTCGGGTGCCTGAGTCACCGCGTCACCGTGACTCATCCACACCGGCTGCGTCACGGGCAGTCCGTCGTGCAACAAACCGCCTTGCACGCTCAGATCGGTGCGCCCGTACTCACGGGTACCGGTGTGCGCGACGGTGCCACCGAGAGCACCCGCCATCGCTTGAAAGCCGTAGCAGATACCGAACACTGGAATGTCGTGCTCGAACAGCGCCGGATCCAGTTGCGGAGCACCCTCCGCATACACACTGGCCGGCCCTCCCGAGAGCACGACCGCGAGCGGCTTTCGCGAGACGATCTCGTCGACGGACGTGGTGTGGGGAACCACCTCGGAGTAGACGTTCGCCTCACGCACGCGCCGCGCAATCAACTGGGCGTATTGGGCGCCGAAGTCGACTACGAGTACAGGACGCTGCTCTTCGATATCTGACACCAGGTCAGTCTAACGGTGCACGCCCGAGCAACCCACGCCGCTCGGGCGTACCGAAAGCTACGCCACGCCGTGCTTGCCCACCGGCGCCGTTTGCTCCCCGCTCGTGATGCCCACGATCGGCAACACCAGGGCGCCCGGCGCGTTCGCCGGAACCACGGGATTCTTCGGAGTGGTCGGCTGGACCCTCCGGTACTTCTCCCCCTGCGCCGGACGCTGATCGGCTTCACCCTTGTTGGGCCACAACGATGCCGCCCGCTCGGCCTGCGCCGAAATGGTCAGCGAGGGGTTCACACCGAGGTTCGCCGACACAGCCGCGCCGTCCACCACACTGAGCGTTGGATAATTGTGCACGCGATGGTAGGGGTCGATGACACCTTGCGACGCGTCTTCGCTGATCGCGCAACCGCCGAGGAAGTGCGCCGTCAGCGGTATGTTGAACACATCCCCCCACGTGCCGCCGGCCCAGCCACCCACCTTCTCCGCGATGCGCCGAGTGGCCTCGTTACCCGACGGGATCCAGGTGGGATTGGGCTCTCCGTGGCCCTGCTTGCTGGTGACCTTGCGCCGACCGAACAGACCCTTCTTGGTGTAGGTGGTGATCGAGTTGTCGAGATTTTGCATCACCAGCGCAATGACAGTCCGCTCACTCCACCGGTACGGAGTCAGCGCACGCAGAGCCTGGGGCTTGTCCTTGATGTTGCGGAGCAGTTTCTGCCAGCGTGGTGTGTCCCCACCGCCATCCGTGATCAGCGTCTGAAGTAGCGCCATCGAGTTGGACCCCTTGCCGTAACGCACGGGCTCGATATGGGTGTCGGAACTGGGATGGAAGGACGATGTGATCGCGACGCCCTTCGTCAGATCCAGGTTCGGATCCACCTTCGCTGCCGCAGCACCGAGGATCGACTCGGAGTTGGTGCGGGTGAGCACGCCCAGCTTGTCGGACAGCTTCGGCAGCGCGCCGGTGTCCTTCATATCGAACAGCAAGTGCTGGGTGCCCCACGTCCCCGCCGCCAACACCACGTTGGCAGCGGTGTACGTTTTGCGGCCACGCTTCTTGATCGGGCCTGTCCGACGCGTGAATACGTCCCACGTTCCGTCCGTTGCCTCACGCAAGCCGCTGACCGTCGTCATCGGGATGATCTCGGCACCGGCCTTCTCGGCAAGGCCGAGGTAGTTCTTGAGCAATGTGTTCTTGGCGCCGTGGCGGCAGCCGGTCATGCATTCACCACACTCGATGCAGCCCGTTCGATCCGGTCCGACACCGCCGAAGTAGGGGTCGGACACAGTCTTTCCAGGTTCCCCGAAGAACACACCAACCGGTGTCTGAATGAACGTATCCCCGGCACCCATGTCGTCTGCGACCGACTTGATGATGTTGTCGGCCGGGGTCATGTGCGGGTTCTGAACGACACCCAGCATCTTGCGGGCCTGGTCGTAGTACGGGCTCAGCTCGTCGTGCCAGTCGGTGATGTGTGCCCACTGCCGGTCATCGAAGAACGGGGCCGTCGGCTTGTACAGCGTGTTCGCGTAGTTGAGTGAGCCGCCACCGACGCCCGCGCCGGCGAGGATCATGCAGTCTCGGAGCATGTGCACGCGCTGGATGCCGAAAAGCCCGAGAGCGGGTGCCCATAGGAAGTTCTTGAGATCCCAGCTGGTCTTGGCGAATTCCGCATCGGCGAAACGACGGCCGGCCTCGAGAATGCCGACCTTGTACCCCTTCTCCACAAGCCGTAGGGCTGTCACACTGCCCCCGAAACCGGAGCCGACGATCAACACGTCGTAATCGGTTGCTCGCTTCGTGCCCATGTTGGGATACCTCCACCGTCGAAATCGGAACGTACCCACGAGTATGCCCTGCTCCGTTGTGACTCTTGCCACAAGGGTTGCCTTAGTGTTACCGGCGGCCACACACAATATCGAAGGAACGCCGTGCCAGCCGGCTCCACTGCTGGTACGGCGTTCGTCGCGTACTGCCCGTCAGGCCCGGACTGTGAGCCCGACCTTCTGGAATTCCTTGAGACTCGAGTACCCCGCCTTCGCCATCGAGCGCCGGAGGCCACCCACGAAGTTGAGCGAACCGAACGGATCCTCGGAAGGACCGATCAGCACCCGCTCGAGGGTCGGACGATCCGCACCGAACGACACCGGAAGCAGCGCACCTCGCGGCACCGAAGGATGTGCGACGGCCGACGGCCAGAACCAGCCGCCGCCCGCAGCCTCCCGCGCAACGGCAAGCGGCGCACCCAGCATGGCTGCATCCGCGCCGCAAGCTATGGCCTTCGCAAGGTCACCGGAGGAGGTGATGTCGCCATCGGCGATCACGTGAACATAGCGTCCACCCGTCTCGTCCAGGTAGTCACGTCGAGCCGCCGCGGCATCGGCAATGGCCGTGGCCATCGGGACACCGATGCCCAGCACCTCGCCGGTGGTGGTGGCGCCCTCCGTCGACCCGTATCCGACGATCACACCGGCAGCACCGGTCCGCATCAGGTGCAGCGCCGTGCGATGATCACTCACTCCCCCGGCCACGACCGGAACGTCGAGCTCGGAAATGAAGGTCTTCAGATTCAGCGGCTCGCTGTCGTTGTTGGCGACGTGCTCGGCAGAGATGATCGTGCCGTGCACCACCAACAGGTCGATACCTGCCGCGATCAACTCGGGTGCAAGCGCACGCGCATTCTGCGGACTGACCCGGACCGCGGTGGTCACACCGGCATCGCGCACTTGTGCAACAGCGGCCGCGAGAAGACCCGGCTGCAACGGTGCGGCGTGCAGTTCCTGAAGCAACTTCACCGGCGCATCCGGATCGAGATCCTTCTCCGCCAGCTCCACGACCTGCGCGAGCTTCGCCTCCACATCGGGATGACGGCCCCACAGACCCTCACCGTTGATCACACCGAGTCCGCCGCGGCGGCCGAGTTCGATGGCGAACTCCGGCGACACCAGGGCATCCGTCGGGTGCGCCAACACAGGGATATCGAAACGGTAGGCGTCGAGCTGCCAGGCCGTGGACACCTCCTTGGAGGAGCGAGTACGCCTCGACGGAACGATGTCGACGTCGTCCAACTCGTAGGTGCGTCGGGCCGTGCGGCCCATGCCGATCTCAACGAGGTCGCGCACGCGCGCCCCTTTCTCGTGACTGATGTGACTCGTGACTGATGTGACTCGTGACTAGCGGGCGACGTAGTTGGGCGCCTCTACCGTCATCGTGATGTCGTGCGGATGACTCTCCTTCAGTCCCGCCGCTGTGATCTGCACGAACTGCGCATTCTGCAGCTCCTCGATGGACGATGCACCGGTGTATCCCATTGCGGCGCGCAGTCCGCCGGTGAGCTGATGAGTGACCTGCGAGAGCGGACCACGGTAGGCGACACGGCCCTCGATACCTTCCGGCACCAGCTTGTCCTCGGACAACACATCGTCCTGGAAGTACCGGTCCTTCGAGTAGGACTTCGCGGAACCCCGAGTCTGCATGGCCCCGAGAGATCCCATTCCCCGGTAGCTCTTGTACTGCTTGCCGTTCAGGAGGATCAGCTCACCGGGAGACTCGGCGGTGCCTGCCAACAACGAGCCCAGCATCGCAGTGGACGCTCCGGCAGCAAGTGCCTTGGCGATGTCTCCGGAGAACTGGAGTCCACCGTCCGCGATGACCGGCACACCGTGCGGCTTGGCCGCAGCGGCGGCCTCGAGGATTGCGGTGACCTGTGGTGCACCCACCCCGGCAATGACTCGCGTGGTGCAGATCGAACCCGGACCCACACCCACCTTGACCGCGTCGACACCGGCCTCGATCAGTGCTGCAGCACCCGCCCGCGTCGCGACGTTGCCGCCGATGATCTGCACGCGCTCGTCGACCTCGGCCTTCAGCTTGGCGATCATGTCCAGGACACCCGCCGAATGTCCGTGCGCACTGTCCACGACCAGGACGTCCACGCCGGCGTCGGTCAACGCCATCGCGCGACTCCACGCCTCGTCACCGGCACCGACCGCGGCACCCACGAGCAGGCGACCGTCGCGGTCCTTGGTGGCGTCGGGATGCTGTTCCGTCTTGACGAAGTCCTTGACCGTGATCAGGCCGGTGAGCTTGCCCTGCCCGTCGACGATCGGCAGCTTCTCGATCTTGTTACGACGGAGCAGACCGAGCGCAACGTCCGCCGTCACACCCTCACGAGCCGTGATGAGCGGCGCCTTCGTCATGACCTCCGACACGGGACGGTTCATATCGACTTCGAACCGCATGTCGCGGTTGGTGATGATGCCGACCAACTGCCCGGCCTCGTCGGTGACCGGCAGGCCCGAAATGCGGAACCGGGCGCACTTCGCATCGACCTCGGCCAGCGTGTCCGACGGTGCACACGTCTCCGGGTTCGTCACCATCCCGGCTTCGGAACGCTTGACCGTCTCGACCTGACCGGCCTGGGCTTCGATGGCCAGGTTCCGATGGAGGACACCCATGCCACCCGCGCGTGCCATGGCTATGGCCATCCGCGATTCGGTGACGGTGTCCATGGCCGAACTGACCAGCGGAACCCGAAGACGAATGTCACGAGTCAGCTGACTGGAAGTGTCGACCTGATTCGGAGTGATGTTCGATGCCGCCGGTAGAAGCAGGACGTCGTCATACGTCAACCCGAGCATGGCGACCTTGTTCGGGTCGTCGCCACCGGTGTGTACCTGCCCTGTGGAACTAGTCATGCGGTTCGGGCCTCCAGATAAAGGTGAATACGATAAATGCGGCGGTAGTCCGTGAGTTCACGTCAGTGGGATCCACATCTGTGGAGTTCACACCGGTTGGGGTTCACATTAGTGCCCCGAGGATGCGACCACTCCTGAACAAGGCATGCACAAGGCGTGATATTCCCAGCACTTGCACCATCGTATCGGCCTCGGCCACGCCGAGGTCACGCCACCCACGCTGCACGTACGCCGAACGGCTGGCGCAGACCGCCAAGAACTGAGTACCGTGGTGCTGTGCGTGATCAACTGCCTCCCGGTCTGCCCCCGGACCCCTTCGCCGGCGACCCCGCCGACCCGTCCGCAGCCCTCGACGCCCTGGAGCCGGGTCAGCCACTCGATCCACACGAGCGACTCGCAGTGGAAGAGGACCTGGCCGACCTCGCCGTATACGAAGCCCTGCTCTCACACCGAGGCGTCCGCGGGCTGGTCGTCTGCTGCGAAGATTGCCAGCAAGACCACTACCACGATTGGGACATGCTCCGCGCGAATCTGCTGCAGCTCCTCGTCGACGGCACCGTCCGACCTCACGAGCCCGCATACGATCCCGTCCCCGAGGCATACGTCACGTGGGACTACTGCCGTGGATACGCCGATGCCTCGATGAACGACGCCGTACACGGCGACGGGTTCGAATCCTGAACCGTTTCGAGTCCTGCACTAGCGCATCGGCGCCCGAACGAAAACTGTGGCCCGACACTTCGGAAGTGTCGGGCCACAGTTTTCGTTCCTTGCGCCGGTCTTTCAGCCCACGGCGGGCGGCGTGGTGGTAGTGGTGGTCGGCGGCGCCTCGTGCTTCTGCGAAGGTGGCGTGCTGTCGTCAGGGTTCGGTGGACGCAACATGACCGTCGGATCGACCGGCGACGGGGGCGTGGACGGGTCCGTCGTCGGATCGACCGGAGACGGGGGCGTGGACGGGTCCGTCGTCGGATCGACCGGAGACGGGGGCGTGGACGGGTCCGTCGGCGACTCGACCGGGGAGGGACTCGTCGGCGGTACCAGCGGTGGGATCTGCAGGTCCGTCGGCACAAGGTCCTGCCACGGGACGGTTTCGAGCCCGGGAAGCCCTGGCACGGGAACCTGCGAACCCGGAGTCGGCGGCGACGTGGTACCCGGCTTTTGTGCCGAACTCACAGGCGTCTCGGGTTCCATTTTCTCGACCTCGTTCGACAGCCGCTCACGCCATTGCTGCAACTCGCCGCGAGTATCGGCATCGCGCACGTCGTCGGCGCGCGCAGACGCTGTCTCGAGCACAGCCTTGGCGCTGCGTGCGTCACCGGAAGCGATCAGCTTCTCGACCTGCTCGAGCTTCGACGTGGTGTCGATCTTGGCCACCGTGGAATCGGCCTGCTGACTGAACACGACCTCTTTGATGTTCCACAACGGATCGCCCGGTTCGGCATTGTACGAGAAGATCGTGGCGCCGCCCATCACGACCGCAATGGCGGCAGCCGCACCCGCAATGGGACGAATCAAACGCAGCCGGCTGCGAGTGACCGCCGTGCGATTGTTCTTCTCGATGGCCTCGACGACCTCGTCGAGGTCTGGCCCCTCGGGCATGGGCTCGGCGACGATGCCCGAACGCCAGTCTGCGAGGACCAGAGCAAGTTGATACTGCTCGGGTGTGTCCGTCTCTACATGTCCATTACCGGAAAGCGCCTCTATGAAGGCGTCGTCCCGGCGAACTGCCGCGATGTCCACGGGTGCGTCGTCTCCCGGGAGATCGGCGTGGGAACCACCGTCGCGCTTGTTCCCCTCAGCCATATCTCTCACCTGCTCTCGCGACTTCCTTCTTCAGTTTCGCAATGGCTCGGTGTTGAGCCACGCGTACAGCGCCTGCCGTGCTTCCGACGGCTGCTGCCGTCTCCTCTGCCGACATTCCGACCACGAGTCGAAGAACGAGAATCTCCCGGTGCTTCTCCGGAAGCGTGCTCAACAGATCTTCCATCTGTCGCCCAGCTTCCGAATCGAGCGCCCGCTGCTCAGGGCCGTCGCCGGTAGCGATGACATCAGGTACGTCGGCCATCGGCTCCGATTTGTTACGCGCGGAGTTTCGGTGAGCGTCGGCAACCTTGTGTGCAGCGATTCCGTAGACGAAGGCCATGAAGGGGCGACCCTGATCCTGATAACGCGGAAGGGCGGTCATCACAGCCAGGCACACCTCCTGCGCCACATCGTCTGCCGAGAGCTGACCTCTCTCCGCAGCGCCGACTCTGGCTCGGCAATACCGCACAACCAGGGGTCGAATACTTTCGAGGACACGAGCTAGAGCGGCCCGATCACCCTGCGTTGCCGCAGCGACAGCGGAGTCCAACTCCTCGCTCGTGTTAGTCATCGTGAGTGAAATTCCTGGCGTTACAGTGGCACCCCCGACGGGTGTGCTCCCGCTCTCAGCGGAACAAATGTCAGCGTAACGGTCCGCATGGTTCGCTTCGCGTCCGCATCCGCCCTGCCGACGATCCTGGACGCTTGACCAGGTGAATCAGAGATTGAAGTGCCCACCTCGCCGACGGATCAGCAACTCGCACGCCTCACGTTCACCCCCCCACGACGAGTCGAACGTCACACCGGAGAGCAACATCGAAGCAGCCCACTTCAGCGGCACCAATCCGTGACGATCGGCACGATCGAGCACCCTCTCGGCAAGCTCGACGGCCGGCCGTACGTCCGGACCACCTGTCATGGTCGCGGCAAGCAACAGGTCCGACTTCACCTGATGCCTCACCGAGGTGAAGGCTTCCGCAATCTTCGATGCAGCCCGGGCGTGGCGGCCCGCCTCGCCGAAGTCGGCCCCCGCTAGCGCAAGCTCGGCACCCACCCAATGGAGACGAAGGTGCTGCCGCCACAACACGGGGCCACCGACACGCGCGTCGTACACCGCCAGGTGTTCTCGGCATCGGCCGAGCAACCGCCAGCCGAGGGGCAGGCGCCCGCATCCCAACGCATCCGCAGCCAATCCGGTAATCGCATCACACCAGGCTGCCGCGACGAGCTGGTCGCCGTTCACGTCATCCAGGCCTGCGAGTGCGGCCAGGGCACGGCCGTCCCACGCCGACGCCTGCATGTGCCAACCCGTCTGCCGCAGCAACGAGGCGCGCGTGCTCGACGCCAACGACGCGACCGGTCCGGCGCTCACCATCCGCAGCAGATCGTCCAACACCGCACGGGCGGCGGCATACCGGCCTTGCCCGCCGAGAGCAACCGCATACATCCATCTCTCCTCGAGACCCACGGGTGCGGGTATCGGAAGATCGCCAGGCCGGTCCCCGAACGCATACCGGGCAAAGGCAATTCTGGGGGCACTACTGGAGTGGAGAGTCCTCGACACCCCGAGATCATCCCACTCCTGCACTGCCCCACCGACCCGACACCAATTGACTGACTGCTCAATTAATTATTAACCTGAAAGTATGGCCCGCACCGTAGACCCCGAACTCCACGCACAACGCCGAGCCGCGATCACCGAAGCCGCCGCCCTACTCTTCGCCGAACACGGCTTCGACACCACACCCGTGACCGCCATCGCGAAAGCAGCCGGAGTCAGCTCAGGCACCGTATTCCACTATTTCGGCGACAAACGCGGAATCTTCCGCGGGATCTTCGAAAACGACCTACCCGAGTCCCGAGCGCTCGTCGAACGCCATCGAGATGGCGACGATCCACTGGCCGCGATCCTCGACATGGTCACCGAACTCGTCGAACCCGCCACTCACCCCGTCGCCGCAGGCCTGGTGATCGAAGTGATGCGGCAGGCGAGCCGCGATCCGCAGCTCGCACAAGTCCTCGAGGAGACCGACACCATCGTGAACGAGGGCCTGACCCACCTACTTCATCGCGCACACGATCAGATCGACCCCGCGCTCGACCCGGTCACCACCGCCACGTGGATCCATGCGATCACCGACGCCGCATTCCTCTACGCGGATACCCCGAACGCAGTCGCTCCCGTCCACACCATGCGCACGATCACCCTCCGTTATCTCACCGGACATCGAACAGGACCCGACCATGACGATGCATGACGACGCAACCCGAATCTCACTCCCTCGAACCATCCCGTGGATGCTCGCAGTAGCATGCGCACTCACAGGATTCGCGCTCGGTTTCGCTGCTCCCCCTCTCGCCCGATGGGCCGTGAACACGCTTCCCTCGGTCCCTGGCCCACTCGAGATCCTCGCTGAACTCACAACGGCGTGGTCGGTGCCCATCCTCACCGCCCTCGGTCTCGCCGCCGGCGTCGCGCTCGCGCTGATCGCGCTGAGCGAGGCCCTCACCGTCACCGTCGATTCCGACGGCATACTCCTCACCCAAGACGACGAAGAACTGTACGTTCCGCGATCCGGGGTGAACTCGGTGTTCCGCGACGGCGAAGACCTCGTCCTCACCGATCCGACACACCGCGAACTCGCCCGCCGAAACAGCAGCGACCTCGACGCAGCCGCCATCGCCGACGCGTTCACCTCACACGGATACCCATGGACCGGGAATCCCTCATCCCTCACGACGTTCACGCGCTGGATCGACGGGCACCCCGACCTCGACAACGCCACGCACGCTCTCCTTCGTCAGAGGCGCAGGGAACTCTCCGACAAGAACATACATACCGTCCGCGCGGTACACGAAGAGTTGCAGGCACTCGGCATCGTCGTGCGCGACCGCGACAAACATCAGGAATACCGCCGAGTGCGCTGATGCTCCGACGAGCGCCGGGATCACGTCCACCAATTTCGGGGCGATTTGCCCCATTCGTCCGGCGTTCACTCCAATGTCGACAAAAATACGTTTGCCGTTTTCATGTCCATTTCCTTACGAGCAGGTGGCTTTCAGTTCAACAACACGCTGCACCATCTCGGAGACCACTGGAACCGACGCCATGCCAACCGCGGGCACGAGACAATTCGTGCACGAACTGACAACGGTGGCGCTTCATTCCCATAACCAGCACCGATACCGCTCCATACCAGAACAGGCTGGTCTACACGGACTCGGGCAGGTTCGACCACTGTCATCGGACATGGTCACTCGAGCTGGGCACTTCTGCAACACGAACGGCAAGCACGAAATCGCGCGAAAGTAAATAATGCCTCGGTTAATTCTGGAGTTCAGCGTATGGAAATCGCCACTCCAACGGCCGTTGACGCAATTTCGAATGCAGGCATACGGTGGGTCGCAGTGAAACCGATCGAACGCCAGGCGCGACCGATTCGTTTCCGAAAGACCCGCATCTACGGTCCGCTCGCCGGCACAATGACGAGCGTGCAGCAAAGGAGTCGACATGCCTGCACCGAACACACTTCCCGGACCCAACGCCGATATCTGGGATTGGCAGATGCACGGACTGTGCCGCGGCGTCGACTCCGCAATGTTCTTCCACCCTGACGGTGAACGCGGCCGGGCACGAGTTCAACGCGAAATGCTCGCGAAGGAAATGTGCCGCCGCTGCCCCGTGCTGGCCCAGTGCCGCGCACACGCGCTCTCGGTCTCGGAGCCCTACGGCATCTGGGGCGGGATGTCCGAGGCCGAGCGTGAAACCCACGCCCGCCTGCGCCGGGGACGCATCGCAGTCTGATTCGCCAGAGAAGCGTTCAAGCAGACGAAAGGGAGCTCCCGCATCTCGTCGGTGCGGGAGCTCCCTTTCATCGAAGCCGAAACTGTGTCGAAGCCGAAACTATGTCGTGGCCGAAGCTTCAGGTCAGTGGCTGTGCCCGTGACCTGCTTCTTCGTCCTCCTCTTCCGGCTTTTCCACGACAGCGCTTTCGGTGGTGAGAACCATGCGCGCCACGGATGCGGCGTTGACCACTGCAGAATGCGTGACCTTGACCGGGTCGACGACACCCTCTGCAAGCAGATCGCCATATTCCAGGGTCGCGGCGTTGAAGCCGTGGCCCTTCGGAAGTTCGGCGACATTACTGGTCACGACCGAACCGTCGAGGCCGGCGTTGGCCGCGATCCAGTACAGCGGGGCCTTCAGTGCGTCGCGAACGACCGCAACGCCGGTCGCCGCGTCACCGGTGAGGCCGAGTCCGTCGGCCAATTCGGTACCCGCCTGCACGAGTGCAGAACCGCCTCCGGGGACGATCCCCTCTGCAACTGCTGCCTTGGCAGCGTTGACGGCATCCTCGACGCGGAACTTGCGCTCCTTGAGGTCCGTCTCGGTGGCCGCACCCACACGGATGACAGCAACGCCACCAGCCAGCTTCGCAAGACGCTCTTCGAGCTTCTCACGGTCCCAGTCCGAGTCGGAGTTCTCGATCTCGCGACGCAACTGGGCGACGCGAACCTCGATGTCGGCATCCGTGCCGGCACCGTCGACGATCGTCGTCTCGTCCTTGCTGACGACGACGCGACGGGCACTGCCGAGCAGCTCCAGACCGGCTTCCTTGAGCGTCAGACCCACATCGGCGGTGATGACGGTGCCGCCGGTAACCACTGCGAGATCGTCGAGGAACGCCTTGCGACGGTCACCGAAGAACGGTGCCTTGACCGCGACGGCCTTGATCGTCTTGCGGATGGAGTTGACGACCAACGTCGACAGAACCTCACCCTCGACGTCCTCGGCGATGATGAGAAGCGGCTTTCCGCTTTCAGCAATCTTCTCGAGCAGCGGCAGGAAGTCGGGCAGCGACGAAATCTTCTCGCGGAACAGCAGAATGTGCGCGTTCTCGTAGACTGCCTTCTGTGCGTCGAGGTCGGTCACGAAGTACGGCGACAGGAAGCCCTTGTCGAACTGGACACCCTCCGTGATGACGAGCTCGGTGGCGAGAGTGGAGGATTCCTCCACCGTCACCACACCGTCGGCTCCGACGCGGGTCAGGGCCTCACCGACCATCTCGCCGATCTCCGAATCACGTGAGGAAACCGTGGCGACCTGGGCTATGGACTTCTTCCCCTCGACGGGAGTGGCAGCCGCCTGCAAAGCCTCGGCGACCTTCGCCGACGCCGCAGCAATACCCTCACCGAGAGCGATCGGGCTGGCACCGGCCGCGATGTTCTTCAACCCGCCGCGTACGAGAGCCTGAGCCAACACCGTTGCGGTGGTCGTACCGTCACCGGCGACGTCGTTGGTCTTGGTCGCGACACTCTTGACGAGCTGCGCGCCGAGGTTCTCGAACGGATCCTCGATCTCGATCTCGCGTGCGATGCTGACGCCGTCGTTGGTGACCGTCGGCCCGCCGAACGCCTTCGACAGCACGACGTGGCGGCCGCGTGGTCCGAGCGTCACCTTGACCGCGTCCGCCAGCTGGTCGACTCCGCGCTCGAGTGCACGGCGTGCGTTCTCGTTGAACTCAATTTGCTTGGACATGTGTCTTACGTCTACTCCTGCAATATCGGTGAGCACGATTTCGTGCCTACGCGCGTGAACGCACTCCGCCCCGGAATCCTGTACGGGACGCCGGGGCGGAAAACGTATGGCTTACTTGGAGACGACAGCCAGCACGTCACGTGCCGACAGGATCAGGTACTCCTCGCCGGCGTACTTGATCTCGGTTCCGCCGTACTTGCTGTAGATGACGACGTCGCCTTCCGTGACGTCGAGCGGGATGCGCTTGTCGCCATCCTCGTCCCAGCGGCCGGGGCCGACGGCGACGACGGTGCCCTCCTGGGGCTTTTCCTTCGCCGTGTCGGGAATGACCAGGCCTGAAGCAGTCGTAGTCTCAGCCTCGTTGGCCTGGACGAGGATCTTGTCCTCGAGCGGCTTGATGTTGACGCTCGCCACGATGAGCCCTCCACTTTGGGGTGTTCGGTCCGAGGCCACGCTCGGACTCTGTGTGAATGTTTCGGTATACGGCACCCCACGCAACCCCGTCGTCGCGGGTGCCGGAGCTCGAGCGGCGCCACTTGGCACTCTATACGTGAGAGTGCCAACGCTCAAGGTCGAGTGAGGGCGACAAGCTCTGTGAGTGAGTGACGAGCCCCTGGACTCCTCGGCCACTCACGGGGCCGTGGCCCTCACTCTTGTCGTCTGCCCCATCTTTCTATTACAAAGTGACACCCGACTCATCGCCGAAGCGTTTCGTCGAACCGATTATGGACATTTACCCCTACGGCTCCGTTGTCCCGCCGGATTTCGAAATGCTTTCGATTTGGGTGCCGTGCAGGTGACGCCCGCGATCAAGCACACAACGCACCACGCCGGACCAAAATCGATGCGCGAAATAGCACAAGATTCTGTAACATTCGGGTAACAGCACCCGATTAACGGGCAACGTCACGCTGCGAGCAACACGAAATCTCGCAACTGAAGCGCCTGCCAGGGTGCCGACGCGACCAGGGTCAGACGCGAGGAGGTGAGCAATGAGCATTTCGCTGGGAATGGCAGCCGGATCAGCGGGAGTCGGCTCTGCTCTGCTCACGCGTCACACCAACGGCGCCCAGGACATCGAGTATCGCTACATGTCGGCGGATCAAGCGCATACCGACGCTGGAGACCTCGTCCGCTCCTCCATCGCGCTGATGACCAAACAGGTGCCGACCAACCCGACAACGCCCGACGCCATCGCCGTCACTTACCGCACGAACGAACAGCACCTCGTCATCCGAAACGCGCTCGCCCGTAGTCGACGCCGAGTCCACCTCGTCCCCGAGACCGAGGCGACCCTCGCATACCTTCGACACACCGGCGAGGTGGCGCAGTTTTCGACCGTCGCGATCGTCGACGTGGGCGCGTCCGGAACAGGCGTGGCGGTCATCGACCAGATCGACGGCACCGTCCTGCATTCGACACGAACGTCAGCGGTGAGCGGCGATGTCGTCGACGGCCTCGTCTACGACCACGTTCTGACAGCGCTGCGTCCGTCGGGGCGCCGCCTCGTGGACGAAGGCGACCTACGAGCCCGGTCCCGCGGCGCAAAAGAGCAACTGTCGATCGATTCGACGTGCTTCGTCGACGTGGACCATGCCGGTGGCGACCCGGTCGAGATCACATCCGATACCTTCGACGAGATCATCGAACCCGTCTTACGGGACCTCACTCGCGTGGTCCGCACCTCCATCTTGAACGCACCCCGGATGCCGGAGGCAATCGCACTCGTCGGCGGTGGCGCTCGCATTCACCGCGTCGCGCGCACCATGGTCGATTCGTTCGACGCCCACATCATTGCCGTCGCCGAACCGGACACCGCC
This sequence comes from Rhodococcus quanlei, assembly GCF_055231015.1. NCBI lineage: Bacteria > Bacillati > Actinomycetota > Actinomycetes > Mycobacteriales > Nocardiaceae > Rhodococcus > Rhodococcus quanlei. Next base: position 122,280 of record NZ_JBUYWD010000022.1, read on the forward strand.
ACAGCCAAAGGTGCGGCACTGCTGGCATCCACCGGTACCGTCACGGCATACCCTGCGGCCGGAGCGGCAGAAACGGTCAGCACCAGTCCGGCGGCGAAGGCCACCGGGGCTCTGATCGGCGCGCTCATCGTCGGTGGGCTCGTGTTCGGCTACAGCGTGAACGCTCTGACTCCGGCGCAGGATCCGAACATCTCGCCTGCGAGCACCGAATCCTCGCAGACAACCGCGGACCCGATCTCGGCCACATCAAAGTCGACCGACACACCTCCCCAGGACGACGTGACACCGGTCCCCGCGGAATCCAATGTCATCGTGACGACGACGGTCATCCCGGACCTGCCGCAATCATGGACGGCCGATCCGCTTCCGACCACGCAGGACTTCACCACCACTACGCCGACGACGACACCACGCACGTCGTCGACGACGACACCGGAATCGACACCACCCTCGACCACGACGACACCGTCCACGACGGAATCGACTCCGCCTCTACCTGGCTGGCCGGAGTTCGAGTGGCCCGACATCCCGACGTTCTGGCCGGAACCCCCAGAAGGCAGACCGTCGCTTCCGGGCCCGAACACCAACGGTTCTTCCGGTGCGCGGTCGCAAACTATCGACCCCACCTCCAAAGAGCCAGGAGCGGGACTCGTGCCGGGTGCGTATCAGCAGAACTCCATCCCCACCACGAGCCTGCCGCCCGAATCGGACACGCCCCCACCACCCGGTTGATCCGGTACGCCGTTCGAGTCGACTCCGGTCAGACGACTTGGCTCGTTGCGACCGACAATCCTGGATCGCTTCCCGCTGTCAGCGGTGACGGCACAGCACCACCCGCGATGAGGTGGGCACCGAGTGATGCGATCATCACGCCGTTGTCGGTGCACAGTCGTGGTTTCGGCACGCGCAGCGTCAATCCGGCGGCTGCGCAGCGCTCCTGAGCCAACGCTCGAATTCGCGAGTTCGCGGTTGCGCCACCGCCCAGCACCAGGGTGTCGACACCCACGTCGGCCGCGGCGCGAACAGCCTTCATCGTCAGCACGTCCGCGACGGACTCCTGGAACGCTGCGGCAACATTCGGAATCGAGACCGCCTCACCGGCACGCTCTGCGGACTCGACGTGCCGTGCGACGGCCGTCTTGACACCCGAGAACGAGAAGTCGTGACGAGAATCCTGGGGCCTGGTCATACCGCGGGGAAAGGTGATCGCCGAGGCGTCTCCTGTCTGTGCCGCGGCATCGAGTGCAGGTCCTCCCGGGAATCCGAGCCCCAGCAACCGGGCCACCTTGTCGAAGGCCTCGCCGGCGGCGTCGTCCACCGTCGTACCGAGTTCGACGATCGGTGCGGCGAGGTCGTCGACGTGCAGGAGGTGTGTGTGCCCGCCGGAGACGAGGAGCGCAACGCACGGAGGCATCGGGCCGTGCTCGAGAGTATCGACGGCAACGTGCCCACCGAGATGATTCACCGCATAGAACGGCACATCCCAGGCCGCGGCATATGCCTTGGCGGCCGCCACACCGACCAACAGAGCACCGGCGAGACCCGGCCCGATGGTCACGGCCAGAGCATCGGGCTTGCTGATCCCGGCGACGGCGAGCGCACGTCGCATCGTCGGCACGATCGCTTCGAGATGTGCACGCGATGCAACCTCGGGAACGACGCCCCCGAACCGTGCGTGCTGATCGACGCTCGAGGCCACCTCGTCGGCAAGCAATTCACAGGTGCCGTCGTCGTTCCAGCGGACGAGACCGACTCCCGTCTCGTCACAAGAACTCTCGATACCCATGACGATCACGATCGAACCTCCTGAGCTGAAGCCGGGCGCCGCATCGTGAATGCGTCGGCGCCGCTCGGCTGGTAGTAGTGCCTTCTGGTCCCGACGATGTCGAAACCCTCACGTCGATACAGGGCGATGGCGGCAGTGTTGTCGGTTCGCACCTCGAGAAACACCGGTCCACCTCTGCGGTCTGCTATGCGCAGAAGCTCGTCGAGCAATGCCCCACCGACGCCTTGTCGCTGAACGGCGGGATCGGCACCGATCGTGTGGACCTCGGCCTCGGGGTGAGAGTCGTTACCCAGAAGCGCGATTCCCCCGTAAGCGATCACCCGGTCCGCCGCGTCCCGCGCAACGACGTAATGAATGTGCGGAGCGGCGAGTTCGGCCCGGAAAGCGTTCGCGCTCCACGGGCCGTCACCGGCGAACAGCACATCTTCCAGTTCCGCGCATCGCTCTGCGTCCGCAGGAACCATCGGAACCATCCGAAACGTCATTTCTTACGATCCGCCAGCGCAACGGCGTCCGGCCTACGCAAGTAGAGCGGCACGAGAGGCTCGGGGTCGGCCGAGGAGAACAACGCCTGCCGAGCAACGGTGACAAGCCCTCCCGGCGACGGCGTCTCCACCGGCTCGACGGGGAGATCGAAGAAGTCGACATGTGACGGCGAGCCGGCGATGACCTCGGAAGGAGCAGATTCGAGTTCGGCTGGTTTCACCACGCCTGGCCCTTCGACCCGAATGCCGCCCGAATAGCGCGCCCAGTACACCTCGCGACGACGCGCATCCGTGACCACCAGCAGGTCGCGATCGCTGCCCACCTGAACGGCAATTGCGTCGAGACTGCACACACCGTGGACGGGGATGCCCAGTGCATCCCCGAACGCTGCCGCAGTGGCCATTCCCACGCGCAAACCGGTGAACGGGCCCGGGCCGACACCGACGACCACCGCACCGAGATCCACCGGGGTCGCCGACGCCTCGGCCAGGCACTCCATGATTCGCGGCGTCAGAACCTCCGCATGAGCTCGCGCATCAACGGTGATACGCGTGACGACGACCTGCACGGCATCGGGTGACACGTCGACGACACCGGCCGTCACCGTGGGTGTGGACGTGTCGATCGCGAGAACAAGCACGGTATCTGAGAGTACCTGTCCGTCAGAACCCGTCCGACCCGCGCACCCCGTCAGGAAACCCACTCCCACCGGGCAGTACGCACATCGGATTCGGGTTCGCGTTGCAAGGTGATCCGCAGATGGCGTTCCGCCAGGTGCTCGACGACCCCTTCACCCCACTCGACGACCACCACGGCAGCGGTCAGGTCGGTATCGAGGTCGAGTGCGTCCAACTCGTCCAGCGCGTGTGGTCCGCTGTCGCCGAGTCGGTACGCGTCGACGTGCACCATCCCCACTGGGGTCCTGCCGTCTGACCGCTCGCCGGGCGCATGGGTCCGCGCGATCACGAAGGTCGGCGAGGTCACTCTGCCCAGCACCCCCAACCCGGCAGCAATGCCGCGGGTGAGGGCCGTCTTTCCTGCACCCAACGGACCCGCAAGAACCACCAGGTCACCGGCAGAGAACGAATGCGCGAGCCGACACCCGAACGCTTCCGTGTCCTCCACTGTGCCGAGGACCACCTCGCCCGAATCCGGAAGCGGAATCCGATCGGCTGACATCACGAATCACTCTTCGCAGCCGAATCGACGTAAGTGCGCACCGTCCGGCCCCGCACTCCCGTCACGATCTCGTAGTGGATCGTCTCGAGCTTGTCCGCCCATTCCTGGGCGTGGGGTTCACCGAGGTCGCCGTTTCCGAAGAACACAGCGGAGTCGCCTTCCTTCACGCCTGCCCCGTCCGGACCGAGATCCACGACAACCTGATCCATGCACACACGCCCCACTCCGGGCCGGCGGTCGTCGCCGAGTTGCACCTCGAACCGACCGCTCAGAATCCGTGGCAGACCGTCGGCGTACCCGAACGGCAGCAGTGCCACCGTCGTGTCACGCGGCGCGATCCACTGGTGCCCGTACGAGACGCCTTCACCCGCACGGACCTTCTTCACCAACGCGACACGGGTACGCAGAGTCATCGCCGGCCGCAGACCGAACTCGCCCTGTTCAGGTATCGGCGACAATCCGTACATCGCAATTCCGGGCCGCACCATGTCGAATCGCAGATCCGGCCGCGTCAAAGTGGCCGCCGAGTTCGACATGTGCACCACCTCGGGTGCGAGACCGATTCGCGACAGATCCGCGACCGCACCTTCGAGACGCTCACGCTGGGAGGCGGTGACCGGGTGATCCGGTTCGTCGGCGCACGCCAGATGCGTGAAGACACCGCGCAAACGCACACTCCCTTCTGCCTGTGCCCGGGCGATGTCGTCGCAGACCTGATCCCACTCGAGGGGCGAGACCCCGTTTCGGTTGAGTCCGGTGTCGACCTTCACCGTGATCGTGGCCGTCCTGCCCACCTCACGCGCGGCGGTAATCACCGACGCCAGGTGCCGGGGTGAGCAGATACCCAACTCAACATTCGCGTCGATCGCCGGACCGAAATCTGCGTCGACCATGTGCAACCAGGCCAGCACGGGCACGTCGATTCCTGCAGCGCGCAGTTCCAATGCCTCCGGCAACGTCGTCACCCCCAACTCACGGGCACCCGCGCGCAGAGCAGCCTTCGACACAGCGACCGCACCGTGGTTGTAACCGTCGGCCTTGACGACGGCCATCATGGCGGCGTCACCGGCCTTCTCACGGAGTACCCGCACGTTGTGTTCGATGGCGGCGAGGTCGACCACCGCCTCTGCCTGCGGCAACGTTTGAGTTCCGAACGGTGGTCGAGGCGAATCCCCCGACGAAACGGGCCGAGCAAGCGTCATGGTTTCGATCCTGCCACTGCACCCGAAGTCGCCTGCTGTGCGGGTCCACCCTGCTGTGCGGGTCCACCCTGCTGTGCGGGTGCGCAGCCCACGCGGAGAATACGAATCGATTCTCTCAGCTGAGACAAGACGCCGCTCGCCGAGGCGGGCGCCGTACCGCTGCCGGCCGTGAGGTCCAGCCCACCACCATGCGCTGCCAGATTCGCGGCTAGCGAATGCGCACGCGCGCCCATGGCGACCGCCGTACCCGGCGTCAGACCTGTGGACAGCAGCGCACCGATCACACCGGACAGCACATCACCCGCTCCCGCCGTCGCCGCCCACGAATCCCCGGCGTCGTTCACCCAGATGCGACCGTCCGGGTCGGCGATCACCGTCGCATGTCCTTTCAACAGCACCGTGGCATTCCAGGACATAGCCAATCCGCGTGTGCTCCCGACCCGGTCGGGCCCGGGCCCGGTTCCCGCCAGCCGAGTGAACTCACCCGCGTGCGGTGTCAACACCGTCGGCGCGGTGCGCATGCGCACAAGTTCCGGGGACTGCGCCACCAGTGTCAGCGCATCGGCGTCGAGCAAGACCGGAGCGTCCGCTGCCAGTACAGCCCGGACCGCGCGCTCCGCAGCCGGATCGGTGCCGATCCCCGGCCCGACCACCCATGCCTGGACCCGGCCCGCGCTCTCGAAGTCCGCGGTGGCAACCACTTCCGGCCACCGTGCCAGCACCTCGTCGCTGCACGAACCCGTGTACCGCACCATGCCGGACGTGGCCGCCACGGCAGCACCGGTACACAATACGGCCGCCCCCGGATACCCGGCACTGCCTGCAACGATGCCGACGACGCCCTGCGAGTACTTGTCGTCGAACGGGCCGGGCACCGGCCACAACGCACCCACCTCATCAGGATCGAACGCTTCGAGGCCCGGTGCCCCCAGGTCCAAGCCGATCTCGACCAACTCGACCCGCCCACACTGCGGCGCCGCGAGTACGTGCACCGGTTTGCGAGCCCCGAACGCCACCGTGACCGAAGCCGTCACCGCCGGACCATCCACCGCGCCGGTATCGGGGTCGACCCCACTGGGCAGGTCCGCCGAAACGATCGGCGCACGAACGGTGTCGACGAGGGCCGCAGCCCCCGGACGCAACGGTCCCCTTCCCGAAATACCCACGATGCCGTCGATGACCACATCGGGCTCCCCCACCTCGTCGACGATCCGCCCACCGGCACGGCGCAGAGCAGCAAGCCCCGCAGAATGCGCTCGTTCGGGTTCGAGGAGGACAGCCCGCACTGCCACACCCCGCCCCCGCAGCATCGCCCCCGCCCACAAGGCGTCACCACCGTTGTCCCCCGAACCCGCGAGCACCGTGACCGTCCGACCGGCGACACCGCCGGTAAGTACCCGCAGCTCTCCTACCACCACGTTGGCGAGCCCGTACGCAGCCCGTCGCATCAACGCGCCCTCGGGCTGTACGGCCATCAGCGGCGCCTCGGCTGCGCGTACCTCGTCGGACGTGTAGTAGCAGCGCATCACTGGTCCCTCACGGTCGAAGCTCTGGCAGGCGTGGCCGTCAGACTACGCTCGACCCCATGACAACACCTGCCCGAACACGCACCCTCACGTCAGTGGCGGCGCTGTCACTGAGCCTTGCCGTGACAACGCTGAGCGGCTGCGCCGAACAGCAGCCCGACCCTGAATCCACCGCCACCGGCCCGGTAGTCGAGGTCGCCGGGATGGCATACTCGCCGTCCACCCTCACGGTAGCGGCCGGTACCACGGTGACATGGGAGTTCAACGATCGCGGCGTCACCCACAACGTGCAGAGCGTCGACACGGAAGAATCCGTCCTACGCAGTCCGTTGATGAAAACGGGGTCGTACACGTTCACGTTCGAGGAACCGGGCACGTACAACTACACGTGTGAGTTGCATCCCGACATGCGGGGCACCATCATCGTCCAATAGGCCTGCCGCCGACTACGCCGCAGTCCGAACTATTCGACGGTGACGGATTTCGCCAGATTGCGCGGTTTGTCCACGTCGTAACCACGCGACTGGGCAACCTCCGCGGCGAACACCTGCAACGGCACCGTCGACAGCAACGGCTGCAACAGTGTCGGTGCCGCCGGGATCTCGATGAGGTGATCGGCGAACGGACGCACCGCCTCGTCGCCTTCCTCCGCAATCACCACGGTGTGTGCCCCCCGCGCCTGGATCTCCCGGATGTTGCTCAGCAGCTTCGAGTGCAACACCGCACGTCCCTTCGGGGACGGCATGACGACGATGACCGGCAACCCGTCTTCGATGAGCGCGATCGGGCCGTGCTTGAGCTCGCCCGCAGCGAAACCCTCCGCATGCATGTACGCCAACTCCTTGAGCTTGAGCGCACCCTCGAGGGCCACCGGATAGCCCACGTGCCTGCCGAGGAAGAGCACAGTGCTCGACTCCGCCAGCTCGCGGGCCAGCGCGCGCACCGGCTCGACCGTCTCGAGCACACGGCTCACAAGTGCGGGCATCGCCTCGAGATCCTCGTACTCTCGCGCAACCTCGTCCGGGTATTTGGTTCCGCGAGCCTGAGCCAACGCCAGACCCACCAGGTAGTTCGCCGTGACCTGCGCAAGGAATGCCTTGGTGGACGCGACACCGATCTCGGGACCGGCCCGCGTGTAGAGAACTGCGTCCGCTTCGCGCGGAATCTGGGCGCCGTTGGTATTGCAGACCGCGAGTACGCGCGCCTTCTGGTCCTTGGCGTGCCGGACCGCTTCCAACGTGTCGGCCGTCTCGCCGGACTGCGAAATGGCCACGACCAGCGTCGAGCGGTCCAGAACCGGGTCGCGGTAGCGGAACTCGCTCGCCAACTCCACCTCGACGGGCAACCTGGTCCAGTGCTCGATCGCATACTTCGCGAGCAACCCGGAGTGATAGGCGCTGCCACAGGCGACCACGAACACCTTGTCGACGTCACGAAGTTCTTGATCCGACAACCGCTGCTCGTCCAGGACGATCTTGCCCTCGGCGAAGTGGCCGAGGAGCGTGTCGCCCACCGCCGCGGGCTGCTCCTCGATCTCCTTGAGCATGAAGTAGTCGTGGCCGCCCTTTTCGGCGGCGGCGAGATCCCAGTCGATACGGAACGGGCGCCCCGATGCCTCCGAACCGTCGAAGTTTCGGATCGAGTATCCACCCGCCGTGATGATCACGACCTGGTCCTGACCGAGCTCCACCGCATCACGGGTGTGCTCGATGAACGCGGCAACGTCGGACCCGAGAAAAGTCTCGTCCTCACCGACCCCCACGACGAGTGGGGTGGAACGACGAGCCGCCACGATCGTGTCGGGGTGGTCGGCATGAGTGAAGACCAGGGTGAACGCACCGTCGAGCCGGCGAAGCACACTCAACGCACTCTCGACGAAGTCTCCGGCGGTTTCCCCGGAAGCGTACGCCCGCGCCACGAGGTGCACAGCGACCTCGGTATCGGTGTCACTGGCCAGGTCGACCCCGGCCTGCTCGAGTTCTGCCCGCAACGGAGCGAAATTCTCGATGATGCCGTTGTGAACGACCGCTATCGACCCCGCCTCGTCCCGGTGCGGATGCGCATTACGATCCGTCGGACGGCCGTGAGTTGCCCACCGAGTGTGACCGATACCGGTGGTGCCCACGAAGGTATCGGTACCGACTTCGGCCAGTTCGGCCTCGAGATTGGCGAGTCGGCCGGCCTTACGCTCGACGGCCATCCCACCGTTGCCGTCCAGGACTGCCACCCCGGCGGAATCGTAGCCGCGGTACTCCATTCGTCTGAGCGCCTCCACCACAACGGACAGAGCGTCCCGGTGGCCGACGTATCCCACGATTCCGCACATGGTTCAACAGGTTACTTGGATCGGAAGGCTGTGCGAACTCGACGCCGCAGCAACGCCACTCCAGCGCGCCTTCTGTCGGGGAGAACGGCCAATCGGTTAACGTCTTGGGCGTGGCGCCGAAACTGAAGTCCCTCGCCCGCGCACTGTCGAAGCGCGGCCCGAACCGCGTACTGCGCGGCAATCTGGCCATCGCTGGTCAGCCCGGGGTGGTCTACACCCCGGAATCCGGATTCAACCTCCCGGCTGTCGTCTTCGCGCACGGGTGGATGAACGGGGTCGGCCACTACGCCAAGACACTCGAACACCTCGCGTCCTGGGGCATTGTCGTTGCCGCTCCGAACAGCGAGCGTGGACCCGTGCCGTCGCACTTGGGGCTCGCCACCGATCTCCGGTCGACACTCGACATCTGCCTGGGTGTCCGCCTCGGCCCCGGCCAACTGAGCGTGCAGGCCGATCGTGTGGGATTCGTCGGACACGGCATGGGGGCCGGCGCCGCCGTGATCGCTGCCGCTGAGCGTGACGTGCAAGCCGTCGCCGCACTGTTCCCCGCACCCACCGCCCCGAAGTCCGAGGAGTACGCACCGCACGTCACCTCACCTGGGCTCATCGTCGCCGGTGAGTTCGACGTCGACTCGATGGGGTGCAACGCGACCGCACTGGCGACAGAATGGGGCGGCGAGGCCGTTTTCCGAACCGTCGACGGCGCTTTGTCGTCCGGTCTTGTGGAAGGACGACGCCTGCTCGGCGCGATGGGCGCACCCAATGGTGAGAAGAAGACGCAGGCGACCACGCGCGCGCTTCTCACCGGGTTCCTGCTGAGCACCCTCACCGAAGACAAGACATACAGCGCGTTCAGTGAGCCGGACGCCGAAATCCCGAACACCACACTCGTCGACCCGAACGAACGTGAAGTCGAAGAAGGCGCCGAACCCACCAGCCTGCTACCGAAAGCCTGATCTACTCAGACGAGCCAGGTTTTCGGTCGACAGTTCTCGGCCGTGTGCTCTTCGAGGACGTAGGCAGCGTCGTCGGTGTGGGCCTCGTTGTCGGTGTGAGCTAGGGGCATCGGTTCGGACGCGGCGCGCGCTGCGGCCTCCGATGCCTCCTGTACGCGAGCGATGCGTTCTCGAAACCTTTCGAGATCGACGCCCATGCCCGTCCTCAGTTCGCGGAGCTTCTCCACGCCGGACGTCATCGATCCACACTCTCGAGCGGCCCGGCTTCGGCCAACTCGGCACCCGTGTCGCCAACTCCCCCTACCGGCGCCTGACTGTTCACGCTCGTATCCACCGGATCGCTCGGGGGCTGATCACCGTCCGAAGACACGCTTTCGGGTGATGCGCTGATCGGCGGCTCGGCATCTGTGGATACGGCCTCCGGTGACACCGAGGCAAGCTCGGGCTCGCCCGATGGCACGTTGTGTACGTCGCTTCCCGTTGTGTCTGCCGCAATCGGTTCGGTGAGTTGTTCCGGCGATCCGGCCGGAGACTGGGTTGCATCCGAGCTTGCCTCACCGTCACTGGTTGCCTCGACCCGATTCGACGCATCGGCGTCACACCCGGGGTCTTCGGCTGCAGCATCGCCGGATGCTGTGTCGTCGGGTGCTGTGTCGTCGGGTGCTGTGTCGTCGGACACAGTGCCGTCTTCCACCACGATTCGTGGAATTCCGTCGGAACCCATTTCGATCGCGTATCTCGTCGACTCGCCGTGGCCGTCGTCGATCTCCAGAGAGATACCCTGCCCGTCCTCGTTCACGGAGAGGGTCCACGTCTTACCATCGGACTTCAACTGCACACTGTTCTGGTCGTCTCGCGACTCGCCTGGCCCAGGAGTCGGGGCCTCGTCGTCGCCGGACGGTTCTTCGCCGACCGGTTCGGCCTCACTTGCGCTGTCGTCGAGTGTCAACGCCGAAACGACGTCCTCGATCACCGGTTCGACCAGAGAGCGAACTTCTCCCAGAAGGGAACTGAGACTCCCCGTTGCTCTCCCGCGGTCATCGAACTGGTGAGAGTCTCGGACGTCGTCGCCGGGGAACCCGCCGTAACCCGAGTCCGGAACCTGCCGCGGCCCCGTGCGGTATTCGGGTGGCGGGCCGTATTCGGGTCCAACGGCGTAACCGGGTTGTGCGTGCGGGCTCGTGGACTGTGGCAGTGAACTCTGCACAGCAGGAGCCGGTGCCGGCGCGTAGTTCGGTACCGGAGCAGACGATGCTGCGGATGGCGGCTGTGGTGCGGGTGCGGGTGCGGGTGCGGGCGCGTTCACCCATCCACTCGGTGTCGGGTACGCGTCGGTGACGACCTTGCGCGCCTCGTCGGCGACTGCGCAGTATGCGGCCCGCACGGTCGCGGCGCACTGTGTGCACGCATCATCGAACAGTGTGCGCATCCTGCGATAACAAGGCGCGAACCAATCACGGAGCCAGTCTCGCGCGATACGCGCGAGGGTGGCACGAAGCTCCGGAGAATCCAGGGCACGACCCATCTGCTCCACACTGTTCGCGGACAGGTGTACCGCCATCACCGAAGCAATTCTCGGAAACCAGCGTGCAGCATCGGTGACTAGGTGCTCCACCTGGTATCCGCTGCCCTCCGCGGCGAGCTCGGCGATATCGACCAAAGTGTCGATCTGGTGGGCCGTGTAGCCGGCCACCACCATTTGGCGGAGCGACGCGACCTCGAACGACTTGGTCTGGACGGCCTGCCGCAGCGTATCGGGTAGTTCTCCCAACGCATCTGCCACGGCGGCAAGCTGCGCGGCAGTGTCGTCGCCCCGGTCGCGGACGGTCCCGGCGAACGCAACCGCATCAGGGCCGGCGCCGCCCCACCACGCGGACGACAACATGTTGACGCCTCTCCGGTGCTCCTCGCTCGCCGCCTGCGCAGCGGATGCGATCGCCCGTGCAGACACCGCATCGGCCTCGAGGGTGTGTACGTCGAGTCCGCGCTCGGAATCGAATGCGGTGGAGTAGTCCGAGTACTCACGGTCCTCGATGCCTACGCGCCGCGCGGCGGGAAGAAACTGTTGGAAGAACACCAGCCCGCTCGCCCCCGCGTCGAGTGCGTCATCCGGCGACATCAGCGAACCCGGCACCGGGTCGAGGTCCGCCAGGTTCGGCCCGTAAGCCTTTCGCTCGAAATCACTCACCGGGCCCGTCACGGTGCAATCCCGTCGAGCGTCCTGGCGTTCATCGCGTCGGTATGCACTGTCCGGGCGGTGGCATCGTGCACGGATTCGCCGAAGCTCCGCGAACCCGCCGACCAGGCTTCGAGTGCAGCAGCCATACGCTGCACGCTCTCGCGCAGGGTGTCACCCTCGGCCGAATAGTCGCGGCCGGCTCGCGGGCCCCCGAAACTCATCGTCCTCGCGCTTGTCGCAGCCCGGACCAGCTCATCAGCGGTATCCGCGAATCCGCTACCCGCCCTGTTCACCGCTTCTACGTCGAGTTCCACTCTGCATCCCACCCCTTCGACACGGACAACCGACCCCGGTTACCGACTTGGACGCACCCGGCGGTCATTCGGTTCCACCAGCTACGCCATCACACCGCGGAGACTGTGCTCGCCAACTCGTCTGCGGTGCGCTGCGCAACTGCAAGGTCGGTCGCCTCGACCATCACACGCACCAATTGTTCAGTACCCGAAGGACGGAGGAGGACCCGCCCGGAATCGCCCAGTCTCGCCTCGGCATCACGGACGGCGGCGAGAACAACTTCCGAGCCCGCCACGGCCGCCTTGTCCGCCACCTTCACGTTGATCAGCACCTGCGGCAGCGTCGTCATCACCGCAGCCAGGTCGGCGATCGACTTCTTCGTCTCCGCCATCCGGTCGAGCAACCGCAGTCCGGTGAGGACACCGTCACCAGTCGTGCCGAACTCGGGCAGCACGATGTGCCCGGACTGCTCACCGCCCAGCGCGAAACCACCGTCACGCAGTGCTTCCAGCACGTACCGGTCGCCGACACCGGTGGTGGCCAGGATGATTCCCGATTCCTTCATGGCGAGGTGCAACCCGAGGTTGCTCATCACCGTGGCAACCAACGTGTTGTGGGTCAGCTCGCCGGCGTCGCGCATGCCCACCGCGAGGACCGCCATGATTGCGTCACCGTCGACGACAGCCCCCGTGGCGTCGACCGCCAGGCACCGATCTGCGTCACCATCGTGACCGAGACCCAGATCGGCCTCGTTCTCGATCACCGCCTTCTGCAGCCCCTCCAAGTGGGTGGAGCCGCAGTTGTCGTTGATGTTGTAGCCGTCCGGCTCGGCGTTGATGGTGACGACCCGAGCTCCCGCCGCCTCGTACGCTGCGGGCGCGACCGCAGATGCCGCACCGTTGGCGCAATCGACGACAACGGTCAGCCCCTGCGCCGAGCGAGTCGATGCGGATGCGAGATGCGCGAGGTACTTCTCCGCGGCATCCGTCGCGACGTGAACCCGGCCTATTGCGGATCCTGTCGGCGCGACCCGCTCTCCGGATGTGATGGCGGCTTCGATTCGATCTTCTGCGTCGTCGGAGAGTTTGTGCCCACCGGCCGCGAAGATCTTGATCCCGTTGTCGGGCATCGGGTTGTGGGATGCCGAGATCATCACACCGAGATCGGCGTCGAGACTCGCGGTCAGATAGGCGACTGCAGGGGTCGGCAGTACGCCCACGTTCAGGACGTCCACCCCGGCCGAAGTCAGCCCGGCAACGACAGCGGCCTCGAGCATCTCCCCGCTGGCCCGCGGATCGCGCCCCACCACCGCAGTCGGACGCACGTCACCCTGCGATGTCAGGACGAAGGCAGCCGCAGAGGCAACCTTCAGCGCCAGTTCCGCCGTCAGATCCGCGTTCGCCAAACCGCGAACGCCGTCCGTCCCGAACATCCGACCCATCAATCATCCCTTCGTACCTCGTACATTGACCTCGTGTAATGACCTCACATATGCCTCGAGGGCAGGCGTCCGGTGATTCTGGACGCCTGCCCTCGGGGAGAACAGGTGCCGAGATCCACCTCGTCGCGAGGTGACCTCGGCGGCGCATCAACGCTTGGAGTACTGCGATGCCTTACGGGCCTTCTTGAGGCCGTACTTCTTACGCTCGACCGCGCGGGCGTCACGGGTGAGGAAGCCAGCACTCTTGAGTGCGGGACGGTCCTCGGGCGTGACCTCGATGAGCGCACGGGCAATGGCGAGACGCAGGGCGCCGGCCTGTCCGGAGGGTCCGCCACCGTGCAGCAATGCCACGATGTCGAAGGACTCGGCGCGCTCGACGGTGACCAGCGGAGCCTTGATGAGCTGCTGGTGCACCTTGTTCGGGAAGTAGTCCTCGATGGTGCGGCCGTTGAGCTTGAACTCGCCGGAACCGGGAGTCAGGCGGACGCGGACAACCGCTTCCTTACGACGACCGACGGTCTGGATCGGGCGATCGATGACGATCGGGGCCTGCGTGGCAGCAGACTCGATGTCCTCGGCGACGCCGGGCTCCTCGACGGACACGTACTCGTCCGCGGCAACCTCGACGGTCTCGTTGATCTCTTCGGGGTTGGACACGTTCTGCTCCTCCGGCGCCGTCACTGGGCCACCTGCTTGATCTCGAATGGCACCGGCGACTGCGCGGCGTGGGGGTGGTTCGGTCCGGCGTACACCTTCAGCTTGCCGCTGATGGCGCGTCCCAGCTTGTTCTTGGGGAGCATGCCGACGACGGCCTTCTCCACGAGTCGGTCGGGGTTCTTCTCGAGTACCTCGCCGACCGAGCGGGACTTAAGACCACCCGGGTGTCCGGAGTGGTGGTACAGGAACTTGCCATCGCGCTTGTTTCCGCTGATGGCGACCTTGTCGGCGTTGATGATGACGACGAAGTCGCCGCCGTCAACATGGGGGGCATAGGTGGGCTTGTGCTTGCCGCGCAGCAAGTTGGCTGCCTGTACGGCAAGGCGGCCGAGCACCACATCGGTGGCGTCGATGACGTGCCACGTGCGGGTCACATCTCCGGCCTTCGGGGTGTACGTAGACACAGAACTTCCTCGTCTTGTTCAATCGCTGCTGGCCAGGCGCATCGTTCGAACGATTCCCGGCGGCCAGTTGAGACCCGAGAACCGCCTGCCACCGCGACACGAAAACGCAGCGACGTACGGCACGCCAACGAAGAACGATACCGGGCAGCCACGACTGCAGTCAAAACCGAGGTCGACGCATCCGTGTCGATCCGGATCGGGCAAGCGAGCCCGAACCTTCGACAACACTTTCTGCAGTTGGAGTGCCCGGGCGCGCCCGGGTGGTCGCGGCGGTACGAGGATCGTCATCCGCACCCGCAAGTAGTGGCGAAATCACGAACCCCGTGTCCACGCCACCTTGAGTGAGTGGTTAGCCTCGATCTTTCGTGGGTCCCCTGTGTCGGCTTGAGCGATTTCGGATTGGTGGTTGAGGCCGTCGATCCGGTGTTGGGCAACGGCAGGTCGCCCGACGCGGTCGGGTGGCGCAGGGGTCCACGGCCCCGGGGTGGTGTTCCTTTCGTCTCGTGTTGTCGTCTTGATGCCGGTCAGGTCGGTGCTCGCAGTGTGGTGAGGCAACCGAGTCCGTGGGTGAGCAGGTCGACCCAGGGTGATCGGGCGGCGAGTTTGAGGTGAGTCCGGCGGGCGTGGCGGGTGACCTTGCCGGCGATCGACCACAGCCGCAGGCGTAGGCGTTTCGGCTCCCACCGCCGGGCGGGATGCTCGTGTAGCGCGAGCATCTGGGTCCATGCCGTCAGCTCGCAGGCGAGCTGCACGACCGCGAGCCAGATTCGGTTCTGGTCGAACCCGTAGAGCGGAAGATTCTCCAGGCCAGTGTCTTTCGCGTTCCGGATGCGGTCCTCGCAGCGGGCGCGGCGCCGGTGCCGGAGTTCGAGGTCTGGGAGCTGACCGTGGCGGGTGTTGGTGACGAACGCCGTCAGGCGCAGCCCGTCGTGGTCGGTGAAGCGCAGTTGGGCGCCGGGGTGTGGACGTTCCTTGCGCACGATCAGCCGCATCCCCGTCGGCCAGGTCGAGAGGTCGATCAGATCGGTGAGTTCGGTGACCCTCCCCCGCAAGCGGGCGGTACCCCCAGCGCCGTCGCGGACGTTGTCGTCGGCGTCGTAGGCGGGGGGTCCAGCCGTCCTCGGGGATCGAGGAGATCTCGGCGACGATCGTGTCGGTCAGCCCGAACCCGATCGAATACGACAGGTGCCGCTTGGTCAGATATTCGATGAAGGAGTGGCTGCCGCCGGCGCCATCGGTGCGGATGAGAACCTTGCGGCCGACTCGGTAGCCCGGATCGGCCGGGAGTTGTTCGAGCGCCTGCTTGACGACGGTGATGTGGTCGGCGGCGGTGTTGGAACCGGCGTTGCCCGGTCGCAGCAGCATCGCCACCGGTTCCCCGGTGCCCTCGCCGCCGTGGTCGACGAACGCACACAACGGGTGAAACCCGAAGCCGTGTTTGAACGTCGGGGCCGCGTGTTCCTTCTCGGAGTGTGCCGTGACCAGGGTGGCATCGACGTCGATGACCAGTGGGTGTCGTTCGTCGATGTCGTGGCCAGGTGCCCGGACCCCGGCCGCCGACCACGCACTCCTGCGGGCCGCGGATCGTGCGGCGTGGACGGCAGACAGGGCAGCGTCCGCGTCGGCAGCGAGAGCGGCAATCAGGCGGGAGACCGTCGGATCGGAGGCGACCGGGCCGAATACCTCCGGATATCCTCTTACCTGACCGATGTCCGCGAGGCAGTCACCACCGAGCGCCAACGCTGCCGCGAGGTCGACGATGACCTTGCCGGGATCGTGACGGGACAACGGTTTCCGCCACGGCGACAGTGCCGCCGACAAGGCGCCGATCAACCCGGTCTTCTCGGCGGTCCGCAGCAGCAGAACCGAACCGGCGTGCGACACGACCCCGGTTCCGGAGGCCGATGCGGACAGATGTGGATACTGGGACGTAGACTTACCCGCCTGAAAGGTGCTCCTTGATCACGCGATTGTTCAACCCTAGACAAGTCGAATTATCGCAGGTCGGAGCGCCTTTCTTCGTGACCGACACAGGATGCAGGCGAATTACCGTGAAAGCCCGAGGTTAGCCACCGCAAGTGTCGGCTAGTCCGACTGCTGCCCAGAGCGATCTCGATTCCCCTGCAGTAAGGGCGATCTCATCAATCTGGCGATCGGGAACTGGACTGTTCTCCTTGGTCGCAGACAACGCCTCAGCGACATCCTCGAGACCCTTTGCGACCTCACCGATTTGGTCGCGGACCACTTGGCCGTCCGACTGCTGTGCGAGGCTTCGAACATCTTCTGCGGCACGATTCCATTGCGCCGGATCGATACTCGATCTGACTTCCACAAGCGTTCGAGCCACCTCTTGCGACGCAGCGCTGCAGGATTCGGCGGATTCTCCCGCGCATCCCGCAACGGAGAGACTCAGACACAAGGCGATCGTCGCGAACCAGAACCGTGTTGTTCTCACCCAAACCCTCCCGATAGCCCGCCCGCCATGACGCTCCACACCATTCGCCTACCCGTCCTTCCGCGTGACATCCGCATAGGCGTTTCTCATGCGACTGCCATCTCCTTGCGATGCAATCTCATTGAACATCGAAGTGAAATCTCCAGTCTGTTCCGTATTGTTCTCTGTGATTGACTCGATCTCCTCCCAAGGAAGCAAATTTCCTGTCGAATCAAAGGCCCAGTCGTACCTAGTCGGCCAATCCGCCGGCAGTTGCGGCGAGGCACTTAGGATGCTGTACTCCAGGTGTGTGAACGACGGTCCACGAAGCTCAGCGGATTGCGCTGCCTCGGGAGGCTTTCCGATTATCGCTTCCTTCAATGGATCGCCAGAGGCGTCAATCATTGTGTTTATGAAGTTGCCCCCAGGGAGTCTTCCGATTCCCTCGGAACCCAAGCTTGTGAGTGCCTTGTAGGCATTCGACTTTCGATCGTATTCTTCCTTCGCCCGCGTTGCTTCGTCGTCGTATTCCTCCTGCAGGGCTTGCGTTACTCCGTTATCCATCAAACCACTCAAGCGGCCCACGCGGTCCAAATAGTTGCCTGCGCTGTCGGCTCTTGGATCCAGTGCATATTGGCCCTGGGCGGCCAATTGCCCTTCAATCGCCGCACGAGTGAAGATCTCGCCGGCTTCTGGGTCTGTGTTCATAACTGCGAAGACGTTCGACGACCCTCCGAAACTATGATTTTCAGGAGGGTCGGCCCACCCTCTCGTGTCGAACCCAGGCTTGTTCACTTGATCACCGCCCGCAAGGTCCGTCATATAGGGGGTCATACTCTGCGAGACAGACCGCAATAGTTCTGGATTGAGCTGACCGACCGATTCGCCATTCGTTTCCGGAATGTTGGAAAGAGTCTCCCACGCATCGTCAGTGCTCATACCGCGAGCCACTGCTTCCATGATGTCTCCGGTGCGGGTGGCGGTCGCGACATCACTCGCATCATTGGAATCCTGGACCGAAGCGTCCTGGTCTTCGAACTGGAAAAGTGTCGACGCAGCCTTGCCGTCGTCGGACCAGTTGTGCGTCAGCACGTCGCTGACGAAGTCCTGCCCATGTTCGGGGTCGGTGACTGCCTCCTGCACAGCGATCTTGTCCGGACCCACCGCCTCGAAGATGCTTTCGGTGAAATCCGTCGCCTCGGTACCCTTCCCGTCGACCGTGAAGTACTCGAGATGACTCTCGGGGTTCTGTTCGTACTCGACCTGCACGTCGAGATACTGGCGTCCCACGTCCATCAGATGGTGATCGAGGCTGCTCCCCATCTGGAATTGCGGATCGCCGGCAGCGACGATCTGCGCAATCGCCTGGTTGTCGGCCACACCGTTGAGCGCCGTGCTCGGCGCAACGGAGTACCCGGCCCTCTCGAATCCTGTCACCACCAGATCGTCCCGCATCAGGGATTCCTCGATCTGGTCCGGCAGCAATCCGATTCCCCCCCTTGGTGGGCACCTCGGAGTCACCCTTGACGGATGCGGTCACCTTCTCGTTCGACACGAGTTGGAAGGAGTTCGCCACAGCGCGTTGCGTGTCCGGCGGCAGTTTTTCCACCAGTTGCTGAATTTCCTGGGGGCTTTTGCCGTCGAGGGACCGACTGAGTTGGTTCAGGTACTCCATCTGCGACGCGGGAATCGTTGCAGGAATGCCGCTTTCGAGCGCATCAAGCTGTTCCGGTGTCAGCGTCGCGGCTTCGGTGATGCGGGTAATCTGCTCGGGCGTCAGTGACTCTGGGTTCGCGGCCAGATCTGCCGCGTCCGACCGGCCCTGATCTGCGCCCAGCGTGGCCGCCGAAGTGAACTTCGCCCCGAGGTCTTCCCTTCCGGCATTCAGCGCATCTTTGACGGTCTGATCGGCCTGCTCGGCCGCGGTGGCGGAGTCTGTGATCTCGCGTTGCCAGTCCTTCATGTCCTGGACTCGTTGTTCGTCCGGGTCCTTGGCGGAATCGGTGACGGCCAGGGTCTCCGACACAAGGAAGCCCGCAGCCTCCGCCCCGTTGATGGCATGACGGGCACGTTGCAGTGGTGCGTCCACCTCGTGGAATCCCTGCTTGGCGCGTTTGGCAAGCGCCTCGAGCGCGTCTACGACGACCACCGCGGTCTTCTTGTCAGCGGTGGCCCGATCCTGGGCTGCCTCTGCGGTGACACCCTCCCAGTAAGTGTCGTTCACCTTGGTCACGCTGTTGACGTATCGGGTGAACAGATCCTCGACTTCGCCTCCGAGAGCGATCCAGGCGTCACCGATATCGGTCAGGGCGGTGGGGTTCCACGAATTGATCTGGGTACGAGTCAGGCTCACGGCTGCTCACTCCAATCACCTGTCGCGTTGGTGTACGCCGTAGCCAACTTCTCCGCGTTGGATTCGTCCTGATTCCGGTATTCCTTCGCGGTGTTGACCATGATCTCCCCGGTTTCACCCAGGCGCTCCTTGATCGCCGGCACCAACGCCCCGTCCACCAAACTGGACGAGATGCTCGACGCCTCGAGGACCGAACTCATCATCCCATCAGGTGTCGAACAGAATGGGCCAGCAGCCGGGCCGGCGCAAACCACCAGCCTCTTCGGCGAGACTCTGGAGCACACCTCCCAATTGATCCAACTGGTCCAAATCAGCACTGAACGAGCCCACAGTTCCCCTTATATTCCGATAACGCGAAATCGGAACCACCTTACGGCTCTTCCGACTTGTTGGGGGGTCCGGTGTGGCCGATCGGGATCGTGTCGGTGATTGATTGAGGGCTCGCACCCTTGTGAACTGGGTGTTCTTCACGCATCCAGCAGCAACAAAGGCGCGAGCATGTCCAAGAGTAGTTCAGTGCTGTTCGGTCTCGACGGTGTCGTCGTCGAGACCGTGCAGATCGGTCCCGACGGCATTCGCACCGTCCACATCGAGACCGCCCCGCAGTGGGTGGGCGTCTGCCCGTCGTGTGCGGTCGTCTCGACGCGGTCGAAGGGGTGGGTGATCACCCGACCCCGTGATATCAAGATCGACCGCGGCCGCCGGCTGACGACGTGGCACAAACGGAAGTGGCTGTGCATAAACAGTTCCTGCGATCGGACGAGCTTCACCGAATCTGTACCGCAGATCCCACCCAGGGCGCGGGTGACAGCTCGCGCGAAGACGGAGATGGCGCTCGCCGTCCTCGACGACGACCGCTCCGCCTCGGCGGTCGCTGCTGCGTATGGCTGCACCTGGAACACCTGCCACCAGGCGGTGGTCGCCACCGCCGACCCGGTGCTGGCCGCCGAACCCGAACCGGTTCTTGTGTTGGGTATCGACGAAACGCGGCGAGGGAAAGCGAAATGGGAAACCTGCCCGGAGACCGGAACGCGGACGTGGGTGGATCGGTGGGGCACCGGCCTGGTCGACATCGGCGGCAATCAGGGCTTGTTGGCGCAGGTCAACGGCCGCACCTCGGGGTTGGTCACCGACTGGTTCGGTGAGCGCGACGACAGGTGGAAGGCCGCCATCACCCATGTGGCAATCGACATGTCGGCCGTCTACGCGAAGGCGGTGCGCGAAGCGCTGCCGCACGCGCAGCTGGTTGTCGACCGGTTCCACCTGGTCAAGAAGGCCAACGAGATGGTCGACACCGTCCGCCGACGGGTCACCCAGGCACAACGGGGTCGCCGTGGCCGCAAAAGCGACGTCGAATGGATCAATCGGCACCGGCTGCTGCGGGCCGGCAGAGCGACTCACCGACGACCAACGAGCGAAGTTGTTCCAAAAGTTGACTGCCGCGGACCCGAACGGGGACATCGCCGCTGCTTGGATCACGAAGGAACTGCTACGTGACGTGTTGTCCTGCACCGACCGTGGCGGTCTGCGCTACGAGATTCGGGAGGCGTTGCACCGGTTCTGCGCCGCCTGCTCGGTCCCGGAAACCACGAAGCTCGCCACGACGATCTCGGCATGGCAGCAGCCGATGATCCTCGCCATCGAAACCGGATTGTCGAACGCCCGCAGCGAAGGCTACAACCGGATCGTCAAACACGTCGGCCGGATCGCGTTCGGATTCAGAACACCGGAGAACCAACGCCGCCGAGTACGGTGGGCCTGCACCCGCCAATCACGGCGGGCGTCATCCAGTACCAGGCAGCGAGCTCGGCCACTATCTGTGGCATCGAGTGTGGAAGTGGCTGCGGCGCAAACATCACCGCTGGCGCTCGAGATGGCTCGCCCGGACCTACGGCGCGCCCGGCAACCGGTGGGCGTTCGCCGCTGGGGAAACGGTCCTGTTCGAACCGGCGAAAGTAGCCATCGTGCGCTACCGCTACCGGGCAGATCAGATCCCGACCCCATGGGGACACCGAACCGGAGTCCCTGCTGCCTAAAGGAACTCGTGGATAGCCCGGTGCCGGGAAACTAGCACGACGGGTTCGGAGGAGCGGTCACGGAAAATACCCGGCAGGAACGCCGGGAACCGCGCCCTTGGCCGACTCCAACAAGCAACTGCATTGGGTCCGTGACGTCACTTTCGGGGAGGACTTGTCCCAGGTCCGCACGGGCCAGACACCCCGACCTGACTTGCACAGGTTGAGGGCGATCGCCGGATCCGGTTGATATTTGTGCTGGTAGCACGATTGCGGGTCAGCCGATTGGGGCACTAATCGGTCGGTAGGATCGCCGATCGTGGCAGCTTACCTCGATCTTTCGTGAGTCCGGCGTGCCGGCCTGATCGGTTTCGGATTGGGTGTCTGAACCGAGGAATCGGTGCTTGGCCGTGAGGGGGCGCCCGACGCGGTCGGGTGGCGTCGGGCACACCGCCACGGCCGAACACCGGATCGACGGACGAAACCACAAATCCGAAACCGATCAGGCCAGCAAACGGAACTCACGAAAGATCGAGGCTAGGACTCAGATCGGCGATAAGCCGAATGCCTCAGCAAAGCGCTCGGCTACTGAGGCATTCGGGGTGTTCCTGAAGTCAGAGCCACGCCGCAGCGTTCTGCGCTTCCTTCGCCTGCATGTCGATCACGCCGTCCTCAACCACCTTCGTGATCGTCTGGAGTACGTGGATCAAATCCTCGTGAGCCATGTCCCACTGCTGCTGGACGGCGTCGTAGTTGTTTTTTGCGCCGTTCTCGTCTGTGCTTCCCCACTGCTGAGCCAGGCCGCTGACGTAACCTTTGAGCTCGTCGTGAGTCTCGGTCAAGGCTCTCACGCGACTACGAAGATCTTCGCCCATCGTCATCAAGTTTTGAAAGTCGTAACTGATCGGACCCGTCATTGTTCACTCCCTCGTTGAAGATTTAAATTTGCCACCCTGAACTGAGTGGAACGAAGTGGCTTGCCGCTACATATCCAGCGTTGCGGATGCATCCGCGGCATGAATCGACTGGAGAACCTGCTGTTCTGTGTCGTCGTAACCCTTGTTGTTGGACCGGATCTTCTCGACGATGGTGGCTAGCGCTTCACTCTGTTTACGGGCCGATGCGTCGTAGCGCTCCATCAGGCTGGCGAAGGCAGCCTGGGCACCACCCTGCCAGTGGGCCCGCGAACCCTCGACCAGATCACGGATCAGCACGATCTGACCATCGACACTCTCTTTCACCGTCTCAACGTGACTCGCCGATGCCTCGACGGCGGCATTATCGATTGAGAATCCCACTACGTTCCTCCTAGACGTTCTGGTGCGGTGGTCCAGCGCGGACCACACCAATTCACCCCTGCACAGGGTTGGACGCATAGGACGCCCAACCGGTTCCACCTCGGTGGAAGATTTTTTCCTGTCGCAAATCGTTCATTTGCCGGACTCTCGATCGCTGATCGACAACGATCGAACAACGTGCTCGCACGGCTCGACAATGGCGGCCCACTCCGCGCGCTCGAACTGGCACCCGACGCTCACCTGAACACCGTGCTCGATGAGAACATGCCAATTCACTTGCGACTTGTCCTCTGGGAACTCCGAGTACGCGATACCCGACCGTCCCCCGAACGCCACACCACGCTCGAGTTCCGAGAATCTTCCCTGGTCATTCCGCGCGATCTGCTCACCGAGTGTGGCCGCAACGTCTTTGTATCCCATGCCGTTTCGAACCTCGTTCTGAACGAGCACGATTCGGCTACCCGAACCGGTGACCGGAACCAATTCGACCCGGTCGGGTGACACTGACGCACCATCCACCACGGGACTCCGCTGCCAGTTTTCCGGCATCTGAATTCGAATCCATCCGAATTCTGTCACGTCACCGCGCTCCGGAGTTTCCACCGGCACCGAAACCGTCGGAGGTGATTCGACGGACGGGGGTGCAACGGACGAAGTCTCGGCAGCCGCCGCAGTCCCGGCACTCTCGGGCACCGCTGTGTCGGCGGCACGCACCGACTCCTGCGACTGTCCGCCATTCATGAAAAGAGCGACAACGCACACCGAGACAACCGCTGTCACGGCTACAGCCGCTATCAGGGCCGGACGAAGGCGACGTTCCGGGCCCGAATCCTTCTGCGAGGCCGACAACCACTGCCTACGAATCGGTTCGGGATCGAGCATGGGCGTGAGAGCGCGGCCGACATGGTCATCGAGCGCCTTCGCCACATCCTCCGCTGACACGGACCGGACGGGCAACTGACGCCCGAACTCCTCTGAAAGTTCTGCCGCGAAGGCATCCATGTCACTCACAGCATCGTCGTCGCACACGATGGCCGCGTCCACGATCCGACCGTTCGACACACGACACACTGCTCCAGTGAGCGCACCGTCGCCGTGCTCGGTATCGCAACCCACCACCCGGTACTCGTCCTTGAAGCCGTCGACACACGTCGTAACGACCCCGGCCTCGGAGGACTCCAGAACGACGTAGTGCGGTACCGCAGTGTGAAGGTCGGCACGTTGCTGCGCGGCCGCCCGCGCGGCGACCGACGCCAGCGCAACCATTGTCACGTCGGACGCGAAGTGGCGGGCCGCTTCTCGGTACACGCGAATACGTGCGGCACCCCAATGCGTGGGGTGCGTCATCGCGATTGCACTCACGGGTGGCGTCGACCCAACTCCGACCAGCGCAGTTTCGATGACAGCCCGCACCGCATCGGAGGTGGACGCAATTTCGGAGCCGAGCGCCGAGTAGTCGTCTTCCGCCGAAGCCAGTGACTGCGAGTCCGCCTCGCCGAACCAGTACTCACCTCGTGAACTGGCGTGAACACCGTTTTCCGTCAGATGAATCGCCAGTGCGTTCTGATCTGCGGTGGATGTCATATCTGCGGCGGCATCCAAGCGACCTGAACCAAACCTGATCCTGACCGACTGACCAGGGTGCCTCGACCGGGAGGCATCGCGCTGGGGCGCACGGTACCGAGAAGGTTTCCCTCTTCCCTGTTACCGCTCATCACGAGACCGGGCGATACCAGATCTCGCAGGCGTGAAATGACGGGCTCGTACATCGCACGACCGGCACCACCCGACCGACGCGAGATGATCACGTGCAGGCCGAGATCCCTGGCGTGCGGAAGGTATTCGAGAAGCGGTGCAACGGGATTACCGCTCGAGGTGACCACGAGGTCGTAGTCGTCGATGATGACGAACACCTCTGGCCCCTCCCACCAGGACCGATCCCGCAGCTGTTGCTGCGTGATGTCGGGTCCGGCCGTACGCGCTTGCATCCGTCCGGCGAGGTCCTTCATGAGATCACTCATGACAGAGGCGGACGGTGCATACCCGGCGAGGTACTCCTTGGGGACGACACCGAGAAGCGTTCGGCGGTAGTCACACAGAACGATCTTGACCTGTTTACCGGTGTTGGACTGCATGATCCCCTCGCAGATGTTCTGCAGCAGGGTCGTCTTACCGCACTCGCTGTCACCGAAGACCATGAAGTGTGGCTGTTCCGCGAAGTTGAGGTAAGTGGGAGCCAACTCCGCCTCGTCCAGACCGACAGGAATACGCAGATTTGTTTGCGACCGGTCGACCGATGCAGGCCAATTCGCGTGGGCGAGCAGTTCGTCCCTTTCGATGCGTTCGGGCAACATGCGGACAGCAGGCGCGGGGTTCCCCGGCGTGGACGCTGCGATCGCGTCGACCGCGTGTGCGACGCCGGACGACAGGTCTTCGAGATTCGAGCTGCCGTCGACACGCGGAAGTCCGATCAGCAGGTGGAGGCTGTCGCGGGTCATACCGCGGCCAGGACGGCCTGTCGGGACGAGCGCTGCCACCTTCCGGCCGAGGTCCGAATCGGACGGATCACCGAGACGCAACTCGATTCGCGTACCCAGCTGGTCCTTGAGCGCGGGCCTGATCTCGCCCCATCGTCCGGCACTCACGATGAGGTGGACGCCGTAGGAAAGTCCTTGCGCTGCCAGATTGTTGATCGACTGGTCGAGACTCTCGAAATCCTGCCTGATGCTGGCGTAACCGTCGATCACGAGGAAGACGTCACCGAACGAATCGTCCCGGGGCGCACCTTCGTACGCCTGGTCTGCCTGGCGTCGCCGAAACTCGGTCATCGATTCGATACCGAGGTCGCGGAAACGCAACTCACGTTGCCGGACGATCGTGGTCATCTCGGCGAGTGTGCGGCGCACCCGGTCGACATCGAGTCGGTTGGCCACGGAGCCAACGTGTGGGAGACCACTCAGGCCCGCCAGGGTGCCGCCACCGAAGTCGAGGCAGTAGAACTGCACCTGCTCCGCGGTGTGCGTCATCGACATCGACATGATGAGAGTTCGCAGGGCGGTCGATTTACCCGACTGCGGACCACCGACGATTGCCATGTTGCCCGTGGCACCCGAGAGGTCCACGACCAATGGATCACGACGCTGGTCGTACGGGCGGTCGATGATGCCGATCGGCGCGCGAAGCGTGCTGAGTGGGTTCACCGGTTCCGTGAGAATCGAGCGCGGAAGCAACTCGTCCAGAGGGGACGGGGCGTCCAACGGCGGCAGCCACACCTCATGTGCGGGGTTGCCGTGGCCCTGGATCCGCTCGACCACGACATCGATGGTCGTTCTGGTTTCGGGTGGACCCGAATTGATCTCCGCCAGCGGCGTGTACTCGGGTTCTTCGACGACATCCGCGGCAACCGGCGACGCGGTGAAGATCTTCGGTCGCAGTTCCACAGTGGCCGAGTCGCGCTCTTGGATGCGGTCGGCGCGGTCGCCTTCGTAGATGCCGGACACGTACGACGCCTGGAAGCGCACGATCTCGGCGGAGTCGCACTTGAGGTATCCCGCACCCGGGCTCGCCGGAAGGTGGTACGCGTCCGGCACGCCGAGCACGCTTCGGGATTCGTTTGCGGAGAAAGTCTTCAGACCGATGCGGTACGACAGGTGGCTGTCGAGACCACGCAGCTTGCCCTCTTCCAGTCGCTGGCTCGCGAGCAGCAAGTGGATGTGCAACGAACGGCCCAGACGTCCGATCGCGACGAACAGGTCGGCGAAATCGGGGTGCTGGCTCAGCAGTTCGGAGAACTCGTCGACCACGATGAACAGTGCAGGCAACGGGTCGAGCGCTGCTCCGGCGACCCTGGCCTTCTCGTACTCTGTGACGTTGGCGAAGTTGCCGGCAGATCGCAGGAGCTCCTGACGACGGTTCATTTCGCCGGCGATCGCGTCCCTCATGCGCTCGACCATGTCGAGTTCTTCGGCAAGGTTGGTGATCACTGCGGCAACGTGCGGCGCCCCGTCGAGACCGAGGAACGTTGCACCACCCTTGAAGTCGACGAGGATGAGGTTCAGTGCGTCCGGTGAGTGCGTCGCGATGAGTCCGAGAACGAGTGTTCGAAGGAACTCCGACTTACCGGAACCGGTTGCACCGATACACAGACCGTGCGGACCCATGCCGTTCTCGGCGGACTCCTTCAGGTCGATGTCGACGACGGTGCCGTCCACACCCAGACCGATGGGTATGCGCAGGCGGTCGCGGGCACTTCGCGGCAGCCACACGTGCTCTGGATTCAGTCGGCCGACAGCGCCGACGCCGATCATCTGCCCCCAGGATTGAATCTGCTGATCGTCGTCGTCCACGGCATCGACGGCGGTCTGGCTGGGCGTGCGGAACGGAGCCAGACGGCGCGCAAGGGTTTGCGCCTCGGCCGCGTTCATCAGGTCGGCGTTGGCGAACATCTCGACACCGCTACCGCTACGCGCACCCAGTGAACCGTTGTCCGCCACAAGCTGAAGGCCGCGCGTTGCGGTCAGCCTCGGGCAGTACCCACTGATGTCGAGAACGGTCACGGCATCGATGCCGCCGTCGGTGATCATCCCGGATTCGCCGTCGAGGATGCCGCCGTCGACGACGATGACCATCTGCGGGACACCCGGCGTCGCCGGGGCATTACGCGAGAACCGGCTGCGCATCGTCAGCATCGGACCCAGTGCCGACTCGAGTTCGAGGATCGACCCGTACACCATGCGTGACGTGCCGATACCGTCCGCGACCTCCGGATGCTGGGCGTGCGGGAGCCACTTGGCCCATTCCCATTCCGGTTCGGTGTCCGGTCCACACACCACCGCGACCAGCAGGTGGTCCGGACCGTGAAAGGTGCAGAGCTGCATCAGCATCGACTGAACCAACGACCGGGCCATGGATCGCTGGCCTTCGATGGCGATGGATGCGAACCCCCGGATCGAAACGGCTGTCGGAAGATCCTGGACCACCGAATGCGCGCGGACGAAGCGTCGCAGCGACACAGCTGCCACGGGTTCGAGATCGTCCACAGGTCCCGTCTCGGGCGCGATCAGTCTGGTGGCGAGACGCTGGCTTCCTCGGCCTACGCGAACGTGGCAGAAGTCCGGATCGTTTGCGCGACGCTCCCACATCCTCGAGGTGCCGGCGAGCGTCCACAGCAGACGCGGCTCGGGGTGGCTCCATTCGAGGGACTTGCGCTGCTGATCGCCGGTTTCGTCGACGTCCTTCCGAAGCTGATCGAGGTAGCGCAGGTAGTCCTTGCGATCCTCGTTGGCCTCGGATGCTTTCGGCCCGCCCTTGCCGCCACCGGCAAGCATGCCGAGCATCGAGACCATCATCATGATCGGAAACAGCATCGACATCGGGCTGCGCCCCATGCCGGAGGTGAACATCAACGCCATCATGCCGACCATCGCGACGACCATGACGAGCGGAAGAAGCTTCGTGATCAGGTTTCCCGGCACCGTGCGAGGGATTTCGGGCGGAGCCTGCAGGCTCACCTCACCACCGGGGATGCGTGGTACCTCTCGTCGTGCTTTACGCACGAACCGGCTGGTGCTCACGTTTGCCGACCCCCTCCGAGACAGTTCACGACCCGTACCCGGAATTCCCGGCGGCCCCCCAGGGCGGGTCTCGCAGTCACAAAGGCTAGACCATTGCGCACGGTTCGGTACAGCGAGGGCTTCGTCGAATGCGGATCGAACCCCGGCCGGTGGAGGGTGACACCCACTTGTAATAGAGTGCCCATGGTCCGAAACACACAGCATCCGACGGACGCTCATTCGTAACGTATCGGCGCAGGTGGGGCAGTGCGTCGCAGAGTTGGGGGAAGTGCATTGACCATCACCAGCGGCGAGTCGCGTCACTCGCACACGTCCGGGACCAGTGCAGCCACCGACCTGTGCAGGCTGACCGTCCTTTCGACGCATTCACAGGTCGACATGGCGGTGCCGGCCACCATCCCGCTCGCGCTCCTCGTACCGGGCATCGTCGATACGATTCGTAGCCACCGCGGCAGCAACGACTTCGACGACGTCGTCGAAGAGTACGAGCCGAACGAATGGGTCCTCGCCAAGATCGGCCAGGCCCCGCTCGCCTCCACGCTGACGCTCAACGAACACGGCATCCGCGACGGAGACCTTCTCGTACTCGAGAGTGCGCACGCCAGTGCTCCTGCTCCCCTGTTCGACGACATCATGTACAACGTCGCAACGGCTGGGTCGGAGCAGGATCGCGAGTGGACTGCCGATTCGGCTCGCACCATGGGCTCGGCCGTCGGCCTGCTCGTGACCTTGGTCGGCTCGTTCGCATTGCTGTGGTCGGCACGGGACGGAGAGAACCTCGTCGGCGCCGGTTTCGCACTCCTGATGGCGTTACTCTTCCTCACGGCCGGAGCATTGACGAGCCGCATCTACGGCGACGTGCGGAGCGCCGTCGTGCTCGGATGCGCTTCTCTTCCCCTTGCGTTCACCGGTGGCGCGCTATTCGTTCCCGGCGAGTTCGGTGCCCCTCACCTTCTGCTCGGATCGGCGCTGACCGGGGTCACCGCGATTCTCGGCCTTCGAGCCAGTGGTGTCGGTCTGTCACTGTTCACGGCCGCCGCTTCCCTGTCACTTCTCGCAACGCCTGCAGCCCTCGTGGGCACCCTGAGTGATGCGAGCACACACGAGATCGCAGCAGGGACTCTCGCCGTTGCTCTCATCGGTCTCGCCTTCTCGGCGCGAATCTCCATGTTGATGGCCAAGTTGCCGCTACCACCGGTGCCCGCCCCGGGCACGTCGGTGGATCCCTCGGAAGACGATCCGGATGATCAGGTAGCGCGACTGTCGTACAACGAACTGCTGGACCGCTCCACTCGGGCACGCCAATACCTGACCGGGCTCGTCACGTCGATGGCTCTCGGCACGCTGACGTCCGCCCTCGTTGCCGCACAGTCGACGGCCGAGGGAATCTACTGGCCCGGAACTGCCCTCGCCATTTCGGCTGCTGCCGTTCTCATGTTCCGCGGGCGGACATACAGCAGCATCCATCAGGCGGTCCCGCTCATCGCTTGCGGTGCGACAATTCTCGTTCTGTTGTTGACCGGGGCGGCTGTCACCGCCTCCGACTGGTCGGTCGCCGTATTCGCAGCGGCGATGCTGCTGGTCGGCGCGGCCCTCGCCCTTGGGATCCTCGCTCCGAAGCAGACCTTCTCTCCCGTGATGCGGCGGGTCGCCGAGTTGATCGACCTCGCCTTCATCGCATCGATCGTCCCGTTGGTGTGTTGGGTCACCAACCTGTACTCGATGATGCGCGGACTGTGAAGGGCACTGTCGGCCGCGTAACCCTCGTCTCGGTTGTGGTCGCCCTCACGTCGGCGATCGGCCAGCCTGCAGCGATGGCCGCGGAACCGCCACCCAATAATCCGTCGATGCTCCCGCCTGCAGAGACGACGAAATGGGAGCGGAAGAACAACATCCCCTGCAATGGGGCCGCAACCGCACCGGATGGGCCCGAGGTGCCTGTCTCGCAGCAGTTTCTCGACTTCCGCTCGGCGTGGCGATTCACCCGAGGTGAAGGGCAGAAGGTCGCGGTGATCGACACCGGCGTCGCCCACCATCCGCGACTGCCGAACCTCATCGGCGGTGGTGATCTGGTCGGCAGTTCCGACGGCACCGAGGACTGTGACGTTCATGGAACCCTGGTCGCCGGTCTGATCGCCGCACAGCCCGCGCCGGGTTCCGGTTTTGCCGGCGGCGCACCGGGCGCCCAGATCCTCAGCATCCGCCAGTCGAGCGAAAAGTACGGTCCGGCGGGCCGCACCCCGGTCGACCCCGAGAAGGCAGCCACCTCGAAGGGCGCGGGAACCGTGGTAACTCTCGCACAGGCAATCCGGGACGCAGCCGATCAAGACGCCACTGTCATCAACATCTCCGTGGCCGCCTGCCGAAGTGCCGGCCTGGGTATGGGCGACTACGACGTATCTCTGGGCGCAGCGGTGAACTACGCAGTGACGGTTCAGGATGCGGTCGTCGTCGCAGCAGCAGGTAACCTCGGAGATGGTGGCTGTGACACCCAGAATCCATACCTGGACCCACTGGACCCGGCCGATGACACCTCTGACTCCGTGCG
This sequence comes from Rhodococcus quanlei, assembly GCF_055231015.1. Taxonomy (NCBI): domain Bacteria; kingdom Bacillati; phylum Actinomycetota; class Actinomycetes; order Mycobacteriales; family Nocardiaceae; genus Rhodococcus; species Rhodococcus quanlei. Next base: position 152,997 of record NZ_JBUYWD010000022.1, read on the forward strand.
CACACTTGCCAGCCCCGCCTGGCACGACGACTACGTCCTCACCGTGGGCCGTGTGAATGCCGACGGAACACCAAACGAGACCAGCCTCGCCGGGCCATGGGTGGACGTGGCAGCGCCGGGCACCGACCTTGTGTCGCTCAAACCAGGTTCGGGCGAGTTGACAAACGCGGTCACCGACGGCAGGACCGGCCAGCGCAATCCGGTGAGTGGCACCAGTTTCGCGGCCCCGTTCGTATCGGCCACGGCCGCCTTGGTGCGGGCACGGTTCCCGGAACTATCTGCGATGGAGGTGATGGCACGTATCGAGGCGACGGCACACGCCCCGGCGGAAGGGTGGAATCCCATGGTCGGTCACGGCGTCGTCGATCCGCTGGCCGCTGTGACCGCGAACCTTCCGCGTGAAGGCGTGCCTCCCGACGCCCCGAAATCCGTAGCCATCGCGGCGCCCACTCCGCCCGAAACTCCCGATCCGCGGCCCCGCACAGTGGCACTCGCATCGGTGGGAACTCTTGCTGCATTGCTCGTTCTGGGCGTGCTCGGATCGTTCCCACTCCGCCGACATCTACGAAGGACTGCCGACCGCCGCACAGAGTGAGTCCCGACCCTGACACCGGCATTCCAGACCCATCATCGCGAGTCGGGTCAATGCTCCGCGACTGCGCGGAACGCGCAAGTGACCGATGACGCGTCGGCGGTGAACCCGAAACACTGACGGACGTTGTAGAGGGTTGCCCGATGGCAGAACGGCGGTGAGGTGGTCGCGCTCGCACCGTCGACCAGAACGACGTCGTACCCCTGACACGCCGCGTCGATCAATGTCGTGTATACGCACTGGTCCGAGTTGACTCCCGACAGGAACAGCGTATCCACGCGAAGGTTACGCAGAATCGAGTCCAGTGCAGTGTCCCAGAAACCACTCATCCGGAACTTGTCCACTGTCAGGTCGCTGTGAGCAACCTCGAGGTCGTCGACTACTGAGGTTCCCCACTCTCCCCGGATCAACACCCGCGAACCGTTGGCCAGCGACGATCCGATACCCACCCCGGACAAATCGGGATCGTAGACGTGGACGACGTTGGGAGGCAGGTTTGCACAGTCCACACGATTGCCCCAGTTCAACCAGATCACCGGAATATCGACCGCACGTGCTGCCGGTATGAGCCCGGACAGGGCTTCGATCGCGCCGGAGAGTACTGAGGTGTCGATCCCGATGGAGTGCAGCCAACCACCTTCCGTGCAGAAGTCGTTCTGCATGTCGATCACCAGAAGGGCACTGCGGGTGGCGTCGAGGACCAATGATTGTGGCTCCGCCGCGATATCCACCCGGATTGTATGGCGGCTGAACCTCCGAAGATCGATCGACGTCCCGGTCGGTGTCCAGCGGTTGGGTATCATGCGTTCCTCAACTCACGCAGTGTCACCGATCGTTGCACCCACCCCAGTGCCCGCGGTACGTCTACACAAATTCCGAGTCCGACTGCCGCATACCCGCTTCTCAGCTACCGGAAACCGATGCTCCCTTGGAATCGGGTGCCACACCGTCGTGGGCGACAAGGGCCGCCTTCTGACTCAGCGCAGGGCCCGGCCCGAGCAGTTCCATCATCTGCCACGGCGCACGAGACGGCGCACCTTCCAAGCCGAGCATTTTCGCGGTCTCTGCATCCTTGATGCCGAAACGCACACCGGTGTCGGCAACGTAGAAGATGCCGTCTTGTCGTGTGCTGCTGGGCTCGAGTCCGGTGGCCTGAACGAAGCCGCCGTTGCCGGACTGTACGAAGACCTCGTCGGCGTTGTCTCCCCCACCGTCGGCCTGTGCCAGCCGCACCGGCTTCGCGTCCGCATCGATCGGCAGAGTGCGACCGGCGACGAGTTGCAACTCCGCGCCTGGAACACCCTCCGACGCCTCGGACGATTCCGTCAGCGGTCGCCAGCTCAGGCAACTGACCGGATTCTGTTCTGCCCCTATGACATCCGAGACGGATTCCGGGTAGTGGCCGACCGACAGCCCCTCCGACGCAGTCGGGTACCCGCCCATGGTGGACGCACCCACGGTCGACATCTCGGTGTCACCTTGATCGTTGTCGAAGAAGATCAGGTTCGCGACCGCTTGACTGACTTTCTGGATGCCATCCGCGAGCACCACATAGTGTTCCTTCTCGCCACCCACATTCACCTGGAACACGGATCCGATTTCCATGCCATCGGCCGAGAAGTCGGGGCGCTCGCCCGCATCGCGGATCTTGGGCGACACGATCTCACGAACCTCCGGAATCGAGTTGATCAGGCCTTGACTGACCGACCTCGGTCGTGCCTGTTCGATTCCCAGTGCTCGCGTGATCTTCGTATCGGTCAGGTCGATTTCGGCTCGCTTGCCGTCGTAAACCAGGTAGTCCTTGTCGGAGTTCGACACCAAAAGCACTTCCGAGGTGGCCAATTCGTTCACACCGTCGCGCTCCGGGGCTTCACCCACCAGCACCGACGTCTTGGTGATGGAACCGGTGCCGTTGTCGATGGTGTCACACACGGTCCACGGCGCCTGACTTCCGTGGTTGAGCGTGGACGGCGCACCGGGTATTCCGACGAGTGCGCCGCGAGGCACGGTGTCGAGTTCCGATTCCTTGACTTCGGCGGGCTGTTCCGGACCACCGGCGATGAGTCGGGCGGACGCAAGATTCAGTACGGGGCGCAGCGTCCCCTCGTACTTCACATACAGGGCACCGGTGTCTCTGCCCATGACGATCGCCGAGTCACCGAGCTTGTCCTGTGGCTTGAACAACGCCAGCGCACCGCACGCACCGAGTCCGAGTGAGGCAAGGACGATGCCGACGACCAGAGCGCGGGACTGCGAGCGCATCGGGTCGTGAAGCATTCGCACGTCACGACGTACCAGCGCGTGTTCCATGCGCCGAACCAAGAAGCGGTATCCGTTGACCTGCCACTTGGTGGTGGGTGTTACAGCCATTGTTCCTCCCCCGTACTGCACGGCTCTCGACGTGACACAGTACAGTTCCCCTCAAACGTCATTGCAGTGGACGGGGTACCGAACCGCTGGGTTCGGGTAGTTGGGGAGGGAATTCGTGAACCGGTTTCGTAGAAGTCGTTCGTCAGCTCTGTGGTTCACCACCGCGGATCTGGTGATCGCTCAGGTGGTCGGGCTGGTTTTCGCGCTCGTTGCCGGCGTCTGCGGGTTGTCGATCTGGATCGCTCTTGCGATCGGCTTCACGTTCATGGCGGTTGCCTTGATTCGGGTGCGCGGTTGGTCGACGGTCGATTGGATTCGCACGGCGTGGCACTACTCGGCCAAGCCGGAGTACAGCATCACCCGGGCGGTCGACTACGAAGCTCCCACCGATCAGAACATCGGCCTTCGATGGGACGGCACCAACGTCGTGGCCGTGGTGGAAGTTCTCCCACCGCACGGCAACCTGACCCAGATCGCCCCGGGCAGTTTTCAGTCCACCCACCTGCTACCGACATCGGCTCTGGCGTCGTGCCTCACCCAGCACGATATTTCGCTGAGCGGTATCGATATCGTCAGTCACGGATACCGGGCGGCGGCAGGCAGCCCCGCGACAGAGGTGTACGACCGTCTGGTCGGCCCCCTGCCCGCGACCGCTACCCGCACCGTCTGGGTGGTGCTGCGCTTCGACGCCTTGGCCGGCAAGGATTCCGTCGATCGTCGCGGTGGTGGCCGAGAGGGTGCTGCGCGATGCATCACCATGGCCGCCAACCGGATTGTCCGTACGCTCGACGACAACGGATGCCGCGCACGAATCCTGACCGCTCCGGAGGTCGATTCGGCAGCGCTTCAGGTCAGCCGTGGTGTCGTTCCCACCGCCCTCGAAGAGACGTGGCACGACGTCACCTTGCCGGGGGTGTCGAACACCGGATACGAGATCGAACCCCGCGCTCTGACGAAGGAACTGTTGGCAAAGCTGTGGGTTCCGTCGAGCTTGGGCACCACGGTGACGGTTCGCCTCCGGCCCGGTTCGATCGAGGACCAGGTGCAGGTTGCTGCCGGCTTCCGGATCACCACGCCCACTCCCATCGACCCGTTGACGATTCCCGGACTGGTCTCGATGAGCGGACGTCACCGCGACGGGCTCCTTGCGAACCTTCCCATTGCCATCACCGATGCGGATGGCCGTTCCCTCTTTCGGAATGTCCCCCTGCAGGCGCTCGATGCGCTGTCCCTCCCACCCGCGGGTTGCGGTCAGCTCGTCGGGTCCGATGACGGGGGTCACGGAATTACGGCGCGTATCGCCGGTTTGGGCATCTCGACGGTCTACGTCGCGGGTGAGATGTACTTGGCTCAACAGTTGCTGTTCCGGGCCATTGCGACCGGAGCGCGGGTCCTCATCCACACCGACCGTCCGGACGCCTGGGCGCCGTTCATCGGTTCCATCGCCACCGACGACAGGCTGCGCCTCGCAGGCCAACACCCGCAGACGGAGAGCCGCTTCAACACTGTGGTGTTCGACGGAGTCAGTGCACTGCCGTCTCGTGCCGGTGTGACCGCGATCTACCTGTACGGCGACGCGAGTCAGTGGCCCGCGTCCGAGCCGGATCTATCGATCGTTCAGCCCAATGCGATCGGCGATCGGATCATGTTGTCGACGGCCGGTACGAGTATCGAACTGACGCTGGTGACCATTTCGTCCGAAACCGCATACATCGGTCGGCCACGCACGCTCGACCACTTCCAGTCGGCTTACTGAGCCCGCCTCACCCTGGATAGGGCGATGTTGTGGCGTATACCTTGGCTGCGTTCGCCCACCACGCCAACTGGCCCAGCATCCGCTCGGCGGCATCGCTGATCATGGGGTCGACGTCGGGGCGCTCGAGTTGCTTGCGCGCGCTCTGAAAGCCCACGGACTGCCGGACCGACACCATGTGCACTTCGGCGACCACCTGCCGCAATTGTTCGACCGCCCTCACACCGCCCGCTGGTCCTCCGTAAGAGACGAACCCGATCGGCTTTCCACGCCATTCGTACTTCAGTGTGTCGAAGGCCGTTTTCAATGCGGCCGGGTAGCCGTGGTTGTATTCCGCAGTGACAACGACGAAGGCATCGGCTTGCTCGATGCGCCCCCGGAAAGTTTCCGTCGCAGGGGTGAGCGAAAAGTCCATCGGCAGTGCAGCGTCGACAAGATCGATCACACCACAGTCGAACTGGGGGTGAGCGCGAACGCGGTCGACGATCCAGTCCGCGACACGAGGTCCGATTCGGCCCTCCCGGACCGACCCGATGATCACTTCCACTCGTAACCGCTCGTCGGACATCGCCATGCTCCTTCCGTCGGTCGTTATCGGCATTCCAATCCTGCCGTGATCAGGGCCGCCAGTTCACGGTAGGCCTGGGCGTCGTCCAATCCAGTCGACCCGAACACGTCACGCTGCGCAATTCTGTTCATCGTATTCGCGGCGACGTCGGCGACGAAGCCTGCATGTACCGAGCGAAACGTTCCGGCCCGGACGCCGTCGTCGATCAACTCACGCACGCGCTGGGCTGCGATGCGCGTGTTCTGCGCATAGATCTCCCGCCCCACCGGAGTGGTCTCCACATCGATCATGAACTGCAGCGATGCCGGCGCCAGATGATCCCCGACCGCCGACAGATAGCGGGTGATCCGTTCCGAAAAGTCCTCGATTCCCACCAGGGCTTCCTCGACCGTCTCGGTGGCTCGCCTGAAGAAGGTGATCGCCACGACTCGTACCAACTCGTCCTTGTTCTCCGCCAGCGCATACAGCGTCGTCTTCGAGCAACGGACTGCGGCAGCCATGTCGTCGAGCGTCGTGTGTGCAAATCCCTCGGCGAGAAACAATGCAACGAGCTTGTCGAGCAGTTCCTTCTGCCGTTTGGTGGTGCCACTCCGTCGATCGATTCTTGCCATACCGAAAACGATACTGCAGTATCGGCGTCAGTACTATTGCAACGAGATCGGAGTACACACATGGCTGTCGACCGCCTTCTTCCCACCCGTGAGGCATACGACCTCATCGATCTGACGCGCGACGTGGCGGACAAGGTTCTCGAACCGGCAGTCGACGAGTGCGAACGATCGGAAACGCTGCCCGGTGACGTGTTCGCACAGTTGGGAGCGGCAGGACTGCTCAGCCTGCCGTATCCGGAGGAATTCGGCGGTGGCGGTCAGCCGTACGAGGTATATCTCCAAGTCATCGAAGAAATCGCGGCACGGTGGGCTGCCGTCGCAGTGGCGGTGAGTGTGCACAGCTTGTCCTGCTTCCCGCTCAGCACACGTGGCACCGCCGATCAGAAGCGACGCTGGTTGCCGGACATGCTGGGCGGGAACACCATCGGCGCCTACAGCCTGTCCGAACCCCAGGCAGGCTCGGATGCTGCCGCACTTGCCTGCCGCGCCGTCCCGACAGACGACGGGTACCGCATCAACGGCACGAAGGCGTGGATCACCAATGGTGGCAACGCGGACTTCTACACGCTCTTCGCGCGGACAGGTGAAGGATCCAAGGGGATTTCGTGTTTCCTCGTGGACAAGAACACCGACGGCCTCACCTTCGGGAAACCCGAAGAGAAGATGGGCCTGCACGCCGTACCGACGACGTCCGCGTACTACGACGATGCGCTCGTTTCGGCGGACCGAATCATCGGCAACGAAGGTGACGGTCTGTCCATCGCATTCAGCGCGCTGGACTCGGGACGACTGGGCATCGCGGCCGTGGCGGTCGGTCTTGCGCAGCGTGCCTTGGACGACGCAGTCGCCTACGCGAAGGAGCGCTCGGCATTCGGTAAGCGCATCATCGACCATCAGGGGCTCGGATTCGTACTCGCCGACATGGCTGCGGCTGTCGACTCGGCACGTGCGACGTACCTGAACGCGTCCCGGCGCCGGGACGCGAACCTTCCCTACTCGCGCGAAGCGAGCGTCGCCAAACTGGTCGCCACTGATGCCGCTATGAAGGTGACGACGGACGCCGTGCAGGTCCTGGGTGGATACGGCTATACCCGGGACTTCCCTGTCGAACGGTACATGCGCGAGGCCAAGATCACGCAGATCTTCGAGGGCACCAACCAGATTCAGCGCTTGGTGATCGCTCGGTCACTCGCCGACTGACCGCCGAGCCGCCGTAGCCGACAGCGCACGCAACGATTGTTCGAACTCCGCCAACAGGGACGCAGAGGTAACCACGCCCTTGTTCACGTCCGTGCGCGCCATCGGCACTCGCCTACATGCCTCTTCCACGATCTCGGCTTGCACGTAGCCGAGCACGGTGCGGAGTTCGCCGTGCGCGCCCGCACCGCCGTTCGGCGCGGCAACGGAGGACACATTGATCCAGGCCACGGGCAGATCGGTGAGCACGACGTCACCGACCAGCCAGTCCAGCAGGTTCTTGAAGCTACCGGGAAGCGCCCCAGCGTACTCGGGTGTACAGAAGAGAACCCCGTCTGCGGAAGCGACAGCTTTCCGGAGCCGATCCACCGACTCGGGCAGCGGGTCACGGTCGGCGTCGGGGTCGAACGCCGGCAGTGCCGCCAGTTCCGAGTACAGCTCGAGGACGGTGCCGATCGGCGCCATCTGTTGCACCGACCGGAGCACCGCAGTGTTCGTGGATGCCTGTCGGGTACTACCGGAGATCAATATCAATCGCATGCCAACCGCCTGGTGTCGGTGTCCGTCCGTCTACGGAACCACGATCTGCAGGACAGTATTCCGCACATTCGACACCTGGTGCCGGACCGCGACGATCATGGGATCAGCCGGTCGGCCAGAGCATTCGCGCTGCCGAGGAACATCTCGACATCCGTCTCGCCAAGAAGGTTGATCGACACATGATCCGCACCGGCGAACTGCTGTTCGAGCACCTTGTTCGCGAGCTGATCTGCATCACCCCACACGACGAGTTCGTCGACCAATCGGTCCTCGAGGTCGGCGATCTCCGTATCGCTGAATCCCATCCGTCGCGTATTGAGCCGATATCCAGGAACGTTCCCGAACAGGAACTCCAGGGGCTCACGCGCCGCAGCACGAGCCCGGACAGGATCGGTGTCGAGCACCATCATCTGATCGACCACCAATGCCGGATCGGGACCGAGAATCTGACGGGCGCGAGCGGTGTACTCCGGAGTGACCAGTAGCGTGATCGCACCGCCGAAGCGATCGCGGGCCAGTGCCAACTTCTTCGGACCGAGCGCTGCCAGGAAACGTCGTTCACGAGGGACCGCTGACTCGGCGGCATCGACCCGATCCAGGAACGTATTCATCGCACCCATCGGACTCGGACCGCTCTGTGGAGCGCCGAGCCCCACGACGAACCTTCCGGGATCAGTGCGCTCGAGATCGGCATAGGCGGCGACGACGGCTTCGTCGTCGTGCACATCGAGCGAGATGATCCCCGTGCCGACCTGCACGGCATCGGTGGCAGTGACGAGTTCCGCCACGGGCCCCAGACGTTGTAACTGGCCGCCGGCCAGCCAGATCGTCGAGTAGCCCAGCCGCTCGAGTTCCTTGGCCGCAACAATGTGACTGCCGTCGGTGAACAGCGACAGACCGATCCCGATGGGCCCGAGGTCGAAGGTTGTCATGGTCTACCCCTTTTCGTCGTATCTCAGCCGGACGCTACGACCTCGAGTCCAGTTGAGATCAAGACGACGAAACGGTGGATCAACAGCAGCCGGGGCCGGGCAGCGCTCGCATGTCACGGGTCGTGACGTTGCGGGCAGCAAGGTCGTCGTCCGACGGGTAGTCCACCTGCACCAGCGACAGACCGTGTGCTGGGGCCACGAGGACAGAACTCGAGCGCGAGGATTCGTGCAGGAGATCGTCGATCCAATCGGTCGTGCGCCGGCCCTCCCCCACGGCCAGGATCGCGCCCACGAGGCTGCGCACCATCGACCAGCAGAACGCATCCGCGTCGACGAAGGCAGTGAACAGCTCACCCTCGCGTTCCCAGTCGAACCGCTGAAGATCGCGGACGGTGGTAGCTCCTTCGCGTCGCTTGCAGAAGGCGGCAAAGTCGTTGAGCCCCACCAACCGCGATGATGCTTCCCGCATGGCGGCGAGGTCGAGGATCTTCGGAAACGACACGACATCTCTCGCGCGCAACGGGTCGGCGCCGTAACGGGCTGTGGTCACCCGGTACTCGTAATGTCGGCGCAGTGCCGAGAATCGTGCATCGAAATGTTGCGGAGCGAACGACACCTGCTTGACGCGCACATCCTTGGGCAGGAAGCGCGCGAGTCTACGAACCAAGTACGAAGGATCCTCCGGTACTGCGTCGGCGGGCACGTCCACGTGCGCCACCTGACCTGTGGCATGCACGCCCGCATCCGTGCGGCCGGCGACGGTCAGCTGCAACGGAGTTCGCAGTACGGCGGACAGTTTCTCTTCGATCTCACCGCACACGGTGCGCAGGTTGTTCTGGCGGGCCCAGCCGGAGAAATCGGTGCCGTCGTACGCGATGTCGAGCCTCAATCGGCGGGTCTCATACGAAACGGGCCCGCCGTCCCCAGCGGGGACAACGGGCTCGTTCGATTCAGCGTGTGCCGAAACCAAGTGGACTAGTCCTTCTTGGCCTCGTCGGCGTCGGTCGCGTCGGCGGCCGAAGCATTCTCGTCTTCGATCCCCTCGACGACGGCATCGGCGTTCTCGACCTCGGCATCGGTGGCTTCCGCCTCGACCGCCTCCACGACGTTCTCGTCTGCAGCAGGAGCGGCAGGCGCGTCCTTCGAAGCCTTCACGCGACGTGCGCGATCTGCCTCGGAGGTCACTGTCTTCTCCTTGACGAGCTCGATGATGGCCATCGGAGCGTTGTCACCCTTGCGGGGCACGGTCTTGACGATGCGGGTGTAGCCGCCGTCACGATCCGCGTAGAACGGACCGATCTCCGCGAACAGGGTGTGCACGACATCCTTGTTGCGGATGACCTTCAGAACCTCACGACGATGAGCCAGCGTGCCGGCCTTCGCGTGCGTGACGAGCTTCTCGGCGTAGGGGCGCAGTGCCTTCGCCTTGGCCTCGGTGGTGGTGATGCGACCGTGCTCGAAGAGCGCGGTTGCCAGGTTGGCGAAGATCGCCTTCTGGTGCGAAGCCGACCCGCCGAAGCGGGCACCCTTCTTGGGCTTGGGCATGATCAGTATCTCCTAGTAAGGACTGTGAGCTGCTACAGCTGTTCGGTCTCGGCGTAGTCCTCGGTGCCCTCGGCATCGCCGAAAGAACCGGCGTCCGTGTCGGTCCACGTACCGGTGGCCGGGTCGTAACCGGCAACGGTCGAGGGGTCGAAGGACGCGGGGCTGTCCTTGAGAGCGAGGCCGAGCGAGTGCAGCTTGACCTTCACCTCGTCGATGGACTTCTGTCCGAAGTTGCGGATGTCGAGCAGATCGGACTCGGTACGACCAACCAACTCGCCGACGGTGTGAACACCTTCGCGCTTGAGGCAGTTGTAGGAGCGGACCGTCAGGTCCAGGTCCTCGATGGGGAGTCCGAAGGAAGCGATGTGATCGGCCTCGGCGGGCGAGGGTCCGATCTCGATGCCTTCTGCTTCGACGTTCAGCTCACGGGCCAGCCCGAAGAGCTCAACCAGGGTCTTGCCCGCAGAAGCGAGCGCATCCCGAGCGGTGATGGAGTTCTTGGTCTCCACGTCGAGAACGAGCCGATCGAAGTCGGTGCGCTGCTCGACACGGGTGGCCTCCACCTTGTAGGTGACCTTGAGCACCGGCGAGTAGATCGAGTCGACCGGGATACGGCCGATCTCTGCGCCGGACGCCTTGTTCTGGACGGCGGGGACGTAGCCGCGACCGCGCTCGACGACGAGCTCGATCTCCAACTTGCCCTTGTCGTTCAGGGTGGCGATGTGCAGATCCGGGTTGTTCACGGTGACGCCGGCCGGGGGCACGATGTCGCCTGCAGTCACAACACCGGGGCCCTGCTTGCGGACGTACATGGTGACCGGCTCGTCCTCTTCGGAGCTCACGACGAGACCCTTGAGGTTCAGGATGATGTCGGTGACGTCTTCCTTCACACCGGGGACGGTGGTGAACTCGTGCAGGACACCGTCGATGCGGATGCTGGTGACAGCAGCGCCGGGGATCGACGAGAGCAGCGTGCGCCGAAGCGAGTTGCCGAGGGTGTACCCGAAGCCTGGCTCGAGGGGCTCGATGACGAACTTCGAGCGGTTTTCAGCGATGACCTCTTCGGCCAGTGCGGGACGCTGAGAAATGAGCATTCGATTTCCTCCTGTACGGGCGTCCGCTATTTGACGCCCACGATGGGAAAGGCCTTCGGCCTGTGAGTGGCCCACGAGTCTCTGGACTCGTCAACCACTCACAGGCGCGGAGCGCCTTACTTCGAGTAGTACTCGACGATGAGCTGTTCCTGCAGAGGAATGTCGATCTGCGCACGCTCGGGCAGCTGGTGAACCAGCACACGAAGACGTCCACCGACAACCTGCAGCCAACCCGGGATCGGGCGATCGCCCTGGGTCTCACGTGCAACCTGGAACGGCAGCGTCGCCAGCGACTTCTCCTTGACATCGATGATGTCGTACTGGGAGACGCGGTAGCTGGGAATGTCGACCTTCTTGTTGTTCACGAGAAGGTGACCGTGCGTGACCATCTGACGGGCCTGTCGACGCGTGCGTGCAAGTCCGGCGCGGTACACGACGTTGTCGAGACGCGACTCCAGGATGCGGAGCAGGTTCTCGCCGGTCTTACCGGGGCGGTTGTTCGCCTCCTTGTAGTACAGGCGGAACTGCTTCTCCATGACGCCGTAGGTGAAGCGAGCCTTCTGCTTCTCCTGCAGCTGGAGCAGGTACTCGCTCTCCTTGATCCGCGCGCGGCCGTGCTGGCCGGGCGGGTAAGGACGACGCTCGAACGCCTGGTCGCCTCCAACGAGGTCGACGCGCAGACGACGCGACTTGCGGGTGATGGGTCCGGTATAACGTGCCATTTTCTTCTACCTATCCTTCCCGCTAGACCCGACGCCGCTTGGGCGGGCGGCAGCCGTTGTGCGGCTGTGGAGTGACGTCAGAGATGGTGCCGACCTCGAGGCCAGCAGCCTGAAGCGAGCGGATCGCGGTCTCACGGCCGGAGCCGGGACCCTTGACGAAAACGTCAACCTTCTTCACACCGTGCTCCTGCGCCTTGCGGGCAGCGTTCTCAGCGGCGAGCTGAGCGGCGAACGGGGTCGACTTGCGCGAACCCTTGAAGCCGACGTGTCCCGAGGACGCCCAGGAAATGACGTTTCCTGTGGGATCCGTGATGGACACGATGGTGTTGTTGAACGTGCTCTTGATGTGTGCAGCGCCGTGCGGGATGTTCTTCTTGTCCCTGCGACGCGTCTTCTGGGTCTTCTTCGGACCGGTGCTACGTGACTTGGGGGGCATTACTTCGCCTTCTTCTTGCCGGCAATGGTGCGCTTCGGACCCTTACGGGTGCGGGCGTTGGTCTTGGTGCGCTGACCACGCACGGGCAGACCACGACGGTGGCGCAAGCCCTGGTAGCAGCCGATCTCGATCTTGCGACGGATGTCCGCCTGGACCTCACGACGCAGGTCGCCCTCGACCTTGAGCGACTCCTCGATGTACTCACGAAGCTTCGACAGGTCCTCGTCGGAGAGGTCCTTGCTCCGCAGATCGGCCGAGACGCCGGTGGCGGCCAGGATTTCCTTGGCGCGGGTACGGCCGACGCCGTAGATGTATGTCAGTGCGATCTCCATGCGCTTTTCGCGAGGAAGATCGACACCTGCGAGACGTGCCATGTGGCATTTCCTATCGGTGTGCGGAGGTCTGCTCCCAGTCCGTCCCCTGTGCCTCTTCAAATCCCGGCGGCCTTTCGGCCGACGACATATCGACTAACTCAGTGGGGCCCCGGCCTCCGTGCCGGGGGTAGACCAGTACCTGCCTGTGGATCCTTCGGATCCGGCGGCCGTGGGTGCTGGCTGGTGCTGGAAGGTCTTCTTTGCTTGTTGCCAAGCAGATCTTCGAAAAGCTGTGATCAGCCCTGGCGCTGCTTGTGGCGCAGGTTGTCGCAGATCACCATGACTCGCCCGTTACGGCGGATCACCTTGCACTTCTCGCAGATCTTCTTGACGCTCGGCTGAACCTTCACGTCTTCTGATCTCCTGTTTTGTGGCTGCCCGTCGCACAATTTCCACGACGGACCTCGTTCTCCCGAAACTGGTCAGATCCGGGAAGTCTTTACTTGTACCGGTAAACGATGCGGCCGCGCGTCAAGTCGTAGGGCGAGAGCTCCACGACAACACGGTCTTCCGGGAGGATGCGAATGTAGTGCTGACGCATCTTTCCGCTGATGTGGGCGAGAACCTTGTGGCCGTTTTCGAGCTCAATGCGGAACATCGCATTGGGCAGCGGCTCGATTACCCGTCCTTCGACCTCGATGGCACCGTCTTTCTTAGCCATATCCTCCGCGATCCATGTGATTTGACGTGCTTATTGCATCGGTGGTTACCGTGACGCACACTGGTTTCGTCACCGGCCTCGCCTGTCTGGACACACGAAAAACCGGCACGCAGAGCGCACCGTTGATCTATGTTACGGGAATTTCACTACCAGGCCAAATGCGCTTCGAAGGAGTGTGAGTGCGGGCACTCGTCCAACGTGTGACATCCGCTTCGGTTCGATGTCGCGAAGAAGTCGTCGGCAGGATCGACCCCGGTCCGGGAAAGCACGGACTACTCGTACTGGTTGGCGTGACCCACACGGACTCAGCGCACAGCGCCGTACTCCTCGCCCGCAAGGTCTGGACCATGCGCATTCTCGAGAACGAGAAGTCGGCCGCAGATCTGGACGCACCGATTCTGGTGATCAGTCAGTTCACCTTGTACGGCGACACGGTGAAAGGTCGCCGTCCGTCCTGGACCGCCGCCGCTCCCCGTCCGGTCGCCGAACCTCTCGTCGAATCAGTCGTCGCAGAATTGGAAAAACACGGTGCGACTGTCGCCACCGGCCGGTTCGGCGAGCACATGCACGTCGAATCCGTGAACGACGGGCCGATCTCCCTACTCGTCGAGGTCTGAGCCTGCCTACTCGGGACGCTGAGTCAGAATTCGAGGGCCGTTCTCGGTGACGGCAACGGTATGTTCCCAGTGCGCGGCTCGGGTGCCGTCGGTGGTGACCACTGTCCAGTCGTCCTCGAGGGTCAGTGTGTCCTCGGTCCCGAGCGTGAGCATCGGCTCGATCGCCAGCACCGACCCCACGACCAGTTCGGGACCCTTGCCCGGAGCGCCTTCGTTCGCCAGGAACGGCTCCATGTGCATTTCCCGACCGATGCCGTGCCCACCGTAACCGTCGACGATGCCGTACTTGCGGTCGTGCGCTTTCTCGGCCGCCCGCGTGCCCAGTTCGATGGCGTGGGAGACATCCGTGAGGCGGTTGCCAGGCAGCATGGCGGCGATCCCGGCTTCCATGGACGACTTCGTTGCCTCACTGAGCTGACGGTCTGCCTCGATCAATGCACCGACCCCGAACGTCCAGGCCGAATCGCCGTGCCAGCCGTCCAGAATCGCACCACAGTCGATGGAGATCAGGTCCCCCTCGACCAAAATATCCTCTGCCGACGGGATCCCGTGCACCACGCGATCGTTGACGGAGGCGCAGATCGATCCGGTGAAGCCGTGGTAGCCCTTGAAGGATGGCACCGCGCCTGCGTCGCGAATCGTCGCGTCCGCCACCTGGTCGAGTTCGAGCGTGCTGACACCTGGCTTCGCCGCGTTTCGCACCGCTACCAGGGCAGCCCCGACGATGGAGCCTGCCGCCGCCATCGCGTCGAGTTCACCGGCGGTGCGAAACGGAACCACCTTGCGCTTACGCCCGAACCCCATTACTTGCCCAGGGCTGCCAGAGCGCGGGCATTGACCTCGTCGACCTCGCCGATGGCGTCGACCGATACGATCTCGTCCTTGTAGTGCTCGAGCAGAGGCGCCGTCTCGTCGCGATACACGTGGAGGCGGTTACGGATGACATCTTCCTTGTCGTCCTCGCGACCGCGAGCCAGCATGCGCTCGACGACGACGTCCTCGTCTGCGACGAACGACAACACCGCGTCGAGCTTGGTGTTCAGTTCCGCAAGAATCGACTCCAGTGCGCGCGCCTGATCGACCGTACGCGGAAATCCGTCGAGTAGAAATCCGTTCTTGGCATCGGGTTCCGCCACTCGCGCCTTCACCATGTTGTTGGTGATCTCGCTGGGAACGAGGTTGCCGGCGTCGATGTACGACTTGGCTTCGAGACCGAGCGCGGTCTTCTGACCTATGTTCGCACGGAAGAGATCACCGGTGGAGATGTGCGGGACACCGAGCTTCTCGGACAGAATCGCGGCCTGGGTGCCCTTGCCGGCACCGGGAGGACCAAGCAGAACAAGTCTCACTTGAGGAACCCTTCGTAGTTTCGCTGCATCAATTGGCTTTCGATCTGCTTGACCGTGTCGAGTGCAACGCTGACAAGAATCAGAATTGCCGCACCACCGAAGATGCTGGTGGCGGTTTGGCTACCCGACAGGAACAGAGAGGGCACCACTGCGACGGCACCGAGGTAGATGGAGCCGGGAACTG
Organism: Rhodococcus quanlei; assembly: GCF_055231015.1. Taxonomy (NCBI): domain Bacteria; kingdom Bacillati; phylum Actinomycetota; class Actinomycetes; order Mycobacteriales; family Nocardiaceae; genus Rhodococcus; species Rhodococcus quanlei. The sequence continues at coordinate 168,542 of NZ_JBUYWD010000022.1, forward strand.
TGATGCGGTTGAGAACATAGCTGAGGTAGTCGGCGGTCGGACGTCCGGGACGAATGCCGGGGATGAACCCACCGAACTTCTTCATCTCATCGGCACGCTCTTCAGGATTGAATGTGATGGCCACATAGAAGAAGACGAAGAACACGATCAGCGAGAAGTAGATCGTGATGTACACCGGATTCTGCGGGTTCACGAGGTACTCGTTGATGATGCGCTGCCACCAACTGGGTTCGGTCGCCGTCGTGGCACCGGTGAGCTGGGCGATGAGGTTCGGCAGGTACAGCAACGAGGACGCGAAGATCACCGGGATGATGCCGGCTTGGTTCACCTTCAGCGGCAGGTAGGTCGACGATCCGCCGTACATCTTGCGCCCGACCATCCGCTTTGCGTACTGGACGGGAATACGGCGCTGCCCCTGCTCCACGAACACGACACCGGTGATGATTGCGAGGGCCGCAAGACAGACGAGCGCGAACACGAGGCCGCCGCGGCTGTCGAGAATCGACTTGCCTTCGGAAGGCAGACGCGACGCGATACCCGCGAAGATGAGCAGCGACATACCGTTACCGACGCCACGTTCGGTGATGAGCTCACCGAACCACATGACGACTGCGGCGCCTGCGGTCATGACGAGGACGATGACCACCAGACCGAAGATGCTGTCGTCGGCCAGGATCGGCTCCTGACAGCCCTGCAACAGCTGACCACGTGCGGCGAGTGCCACGATGCCGGTGGACTGCAGCACTGCGAGCGCAACGGTGAGATAGCGCGTGTACTGCGTCATCTTGGCCTGGCCCGACTGGCCCTCCTTGCGAAGTTCCTCGAACTTCGGAATCACCACGGTCAACAGCTGCACGATGATGCTCGCCGTGATGTACGGCATGATGCCGATCGCGAATACGGAAAGCTGCAGTAGCGCACCACCCGAGAACAGGTTGATGAGCGAGTAGATGCCGGCCTGGTCGCTACCGGAGAGCTGATCGACACACGCGCGAACGTTGGCGTAGTCGACCCCGGGAGACGGGACGACCGCACCGACTCGATACAGCGCCACGAGGCCGAGGGCGATGAGGATCTTCCGCCTCAGGTCCGGGGTCCTGAGGGCCGAGACGAAGGCGGAAAGCAAAGATCCTCCTGGCTGGGCGGTGAGGTGACGAATCGAGCTCGATCCGGCAACGAGTGAACTCTAGAACTCTAACAGTGACAGTTGAATCGGCTCGGGTGGGAGACCTCTTGCAGCGGCCCCACAGCAGAGCGACCGATGGCCGCAACCGCAGCGTGATGCTGCGGCTGCGGCCATCGTCGATCAAGCCGGATCGCTCACAGCTCGGTGGCGGTACCACCGGCAGCAGCGATCTTCTCCTTGGCGGAGCCGGTGAACTTGTTCACCGTGACCTGAACGGCAACGTTCAGGTCACCGTCGCCGAGAACCTTCACGAGCTGGTTCTTGCGAACGGCACCCTTTGCAACGAGCTCCTCGACCGTGACCTGCCCCCCTTCGGGGAACAGACGGGCGATGTCGCCGACGTTGACGACCTGGTACTCGGTGCGGAAGTGGTTGTTGAAGCCCTTGAGCTTGGGCAGACGCATGTGCAGCGGCATCTGTCCACCCTCGAAGGCGGCCGGCACGTTCTTACGAGCCTTGGTGCCCTTGGTACCGCGGCCCGCAGTCTTACCCTTCGAGCCTTCACCACGACCGACACGAGTCTTTTCGGTCTTGGAACCCGGCGCCGGGCGCAGGTGATGCAGTTTGATGGTCATGGTTAGACCTCCTCAACTGTGACGAGGTGGCGCACCACGTTGATCAGACCGCGGTTCTGCGCGTTGTCCTCGCGAACAACCGACTGGCGGATGCCCTTCAGTCCGAGGGTACGCAGGGAGTTCCGCTGGTTCTGCTTGGTACCGATGGTGCTCTTGATCTGGGTGACCTTGAGATCGGCCATTACTTCACGCTCCCTGCCTGTGCGCGCGCACGCAGCATGCCGGCCGGGGCAACTTCCTCGAGGGAGAGGCCGCGGCGTGCGGCGACTGCCTCGGGATTCTGCAGACCCTTGAGAGCAGCAACGGTCGCATGCACAACATTGATGGCGTTGTCGCTACCGAGCGACTTCGACAGAATGTCGTGGATGCCGGCACATTCCAGCACGGCACGCACCGCACCACCGGCAATGACACCGGTACCGGGGCTTGCCGGACGCAGCATGACGACGCCGGCTGCGGCCTCACCCTGAACAGGATGCGTGATGGTGGTGGCGATCATCGGGACGCGGAAGAAGTTCTTGCGAGCTTCCTCGACACCCTTCTGGATGGCCGCGGGAACTTCCTTGGCCTTTCCGTAGCCGACGCCGACGAGTCCGTTGCCGTCGCCCACGATCACCAGTGCGGTGAAGCTGAAGCGACGACCACCCTTGACGACCTTCGACACGCGGTTGATCGTGACTACGCGCTCGATGTGGTTCGACTTCTCGGCTGCGTTGTCGCGACGGTTGTCGCGACGGTCGCGGCCTCCGCGGTTGTCACCACGGTTGTCCCCGGTGTTGGGGCCATTCTGTCCGGCGGGTCCGCTTCCGCCGTCACGCCTTTGACGTCCCGGCATCAGGCTGTCCTTCCGTTCATGTACTGGATCTTGGTCATCAGAACTTCAACCCGCCTTCGCGAGCAGCGTCCGCAAGGGCCGCGATACGGCCGTGGTAGCCGTGTCCGCCGTGGTCGAAGACCACCGCCTCGATACCGGCTGCCTTCGCGCGCTCGGCGATCAGCTGACCGACCTTTGCGCTCGACGCCTTCTTGTCGCCTTCGCCGCTGCGCACGTCGGCTTCGGTGGTCGACGCTGCGGCCAACGTGTGGCCTGCGAGGTCGTCCACAAGCTGGACGTGGATGTGGCGCGACGACCGGTTGACGACCAAGCGAGGACGCTCGGGCGTACCGGAGATCTTCTTGCGAAGACGGAAGTGACGACGCGTCTTCGACAGGCGACGCTTCGTGGATGCATCCTTGCCCAGCGGAATTCGCTTGGCTTTCTGGTTTGCAGTCTGACTCATATCACTTACCCGTCTTTCCGACCTTGCGGCGGATCTGCTCACCCTCGTACCGCACGCCCTTGCCCTTGTACGGGTCAGGACGACGGAGACGGCGGATGTTGGCAGAGATCTGTCCGACCTTCTGCTTGTCGATGCCTGCCACCGAGAACTTGGTGGGCGACTCGACTGCGAAGGTGATGCCTTCGGGAGCCTCGATCACAACCGGGTGGCTGAAGCCGAGCGAGAACTCGAGGTTCGAACCCTTCAGCGCAACGCGGTAACCGACACCGTGGATCTCCAGCTTGGTGGTGTATCCCTCGGTGACGCCGACGATCAGGTTCTGCACCAGCGTGCGAGAGAGACCGTGGAGCGAACGGCTGCGACGCTCCTCGTCGGGGCGAGCGACGACCAGTGTGCCGTCCTCGGCCTTCGAGACGGTGATGGGCTCCGAGATCGTCAGGCCGAGAGACCCCTTGGGCCCCTTGACTGCGACGTCCTGGCCGTCGATGCTGACATCGACACCGGCCGGAACCGTAATGGGGTGCTTTCCAATTCGCGACATTGTGGTGGCCTCCCTTACCAGACGTAGGCGAGGACTTCCCCGCCCACTCCTTGATTGGCCGCCTGGCGATCGGTGAGCAGGCCGGTGGACGTGGAGATGATCGCCACGCCGAGGCCGCCCAGCACCTTGGGCAGGTTGGTGGACTTCGCGTACACACGCAGACCGGGCTTCGAGACGCGGCGCACGCCGGCAAGGCTGCGCTCACGGCTGGGGCCGTACTTGAGGTCGACGACGAGGGTCTTGCCCACTTCGGCGTCCTCGGTTCGGTAGTCCGAGATGTAGCCTTCGCGCTTGAGGATCTCGGCGATGTTCGCCTTGATCTTCGAGTGCGGGAGCTTCACCTCGTCGTGGTACGCCGTGTTGGCGTTGCGCAGACGGGTCAAGAAGTCTGCGATGGGGTCGGTCATGGTCATGGTTAGACCTCGACACCTTTCTCGCTGCGGTTCCCATGCAACACAGGCACGTCCCTCACGGAACCCGCCGATGGTGGGCCTTCAGCAATTGGGCTGGCCCGGACGACCGTTGTCGACCGGGATAAGTATGTCGCCAGCGGACACAGCTGTGCCAGGCAACTGGTCCAGTGTAGACAAACCTGCAGCGTGAACCAAATCCGAGCAGCAACGATCCCCCGCCGCCCCGACGAGTGTCACACTGCATCGCGTGAACTGAACGTGTGATGCTCCTATGTTTCGTCAAGGGGTGTTTTGGGGGTTGGGGTGGGTCAGGAGTTGGTAGATCTCGCGGGCGACGGCGCGTTTGAGGCAGCGGATGATCTCGCGTTTGGTTTTGCGTTG
>NZ_JBUYWD010000023.1:0-127823 GCF_055231015.1 Rhodococcus quanlei
CTGGTGTAGGAACTTGAATCATGACCGAAACGGTCGTGCCCGCCCCAATCCGCACTCTCCGTCGAGCCTCATCACGCACCGAAACAACAGTTCAGCAGGCATCACTCACGACTTTGCCGGGGCCCTGGTCATACCCCAATACCGACGAGATGAAGGGCATGATGAACGCATTCTTCGTCGCCTCCTCGGTTGCGATTGTCGACTTCGCCTCGCGAACCTTGTCCGCCAAGGCGTTGATGTTGTCGGCGAATCCCACGCCAGACCCCTCTCCTAGTTGGATGGCTATTGAACCACCCAACTCCGACAAAGGAAGCAAATCGAGACGAGTTGGATTCCCTTCGTTCCCGAGCGGGTTGGCACGATCGTCGTAACGACCGTCAGGAGGCGCGGCGGTACGCCGCGGCCAGCATTTCTGCACATCCGCAACCGATGAGGTCGGCGCAGTCGACGATCAGTTGGTGGCGGGCCTCGATCTCACGCAGGCACAATTCGTCCGTGCACTCGGCGGAGCCGTCGGTGTGCAGGATCAGCGTGCCGTGGCAGTGGTCGAGAGCCTCGGCTTCGCTGCAACGCTCGCATTCTCTGTTCACAACCCTCTTGGTACCACCGCTCACCGACACGTTCGGGGACGCGCGGGGGTGCGTCCCCTAGTGTCGGCTGCATGAGCGACACAGTCAGCGTCGACAGGGACCAGTGGCCCGGGTACCGCTGGCAAGGGCACGGCCTGGCCGAGCGCGCCGACGAAGGCTTCCTCGACGACCTGCTCGTACTCGGGCTGCAGGGCAGCCGCCAGTCGAGCGGGGAGCATGAGGCGTTCTTCAGGGTGAACGGACCCACGACCAAGACGCTGTACCGCGACTGGCAGGGAGCTGGCACCACCGGGATCAACGCTCTGTGGCACGAGTTCGGCGACAAGCTCGTCGAGGTCGGGATCGAGTCGAAGCGGTACGAACTGCCCGAGTCGCTGCTCGACGGGCTACGGACGGCGAAGCGCCCCAAGGGGGTCGCACTTGTGCCGCCGAATGACCCCTACCTCCGTCAGGTCGACCGCACACTCCTGGTGCCCGACTCGGTGCGTCGCTCCACGTCGACGGGGTGACTCGAGAGTCTGACGGGGCAGACGTTTTCACGTGAGACGAGTGCACAAGACCCATTGGTGTAGTAGATTCGTAGTTGTAACGGTATCGGTGGACTGGACGCACGGTGCTGGCCACATGTGGACCAGACACAACGTTGCCGTCGTCGAGGCCAACGAGGCGGTCCGAGACATCGATGCCCTGTGGTTCGACCCCGACCCTCGCAGCCAATCCGGTCGTGGAGTGCGGGTAATCGGCTACAGCCACAGCCGTCGTGCGATTATCACGGTAATTCTCGTGCACAACGGTGCCGACAGCTTTTGCGGCGCAAACGGTTGGGAGTCGAACGGCCCCGACCGGAGACGTTACGAAAGGGGCGAGTGAAGATGGGTGCCGAACGCGACGTACAGACGGTGCAGGACGAATCGGAGGCCACTTATGATCAGCCGCTTCCCGAGAGCGCCACGGGCGAGCGGCGGGGTCGGTCGATCGTGCAATCCGTGCGTCTTCACGAGGACGATTTCGCCGATATCGAACGCCTGGCCAGCGAGGCCGGCGTACCGGTCAGCGCACTCATTCGTGGGTGGGTCCTGGAGGGTCTGACCGCCGAACGGGGCACCTCACTACGGGATGCAATCGACCACCTCGCCAGTGAGGCGGAACGGCTCCGCCGGCTCGCGGCCCGACGTCGCGTGACCTCCGGAGCAACGGGCATAGCCAAAGGCTCGATGTAGTCGAGCTATAGATCTAGAACCAAGGCGAGGGCCTCGTCGACTCGCTGCATCTCGTCGATGGTGAGGAACCCGACGGGATCTGTGAGGCGGCCCAGGTCCACGGTCGCGAGTTGGTCACACATCACCAGCGTCTGTCGACCGGCGATGAGCGCTGGCGGCCGGAAGCTGGTCTCTCGTGCGCTGGTGCTCGTGAACGCGACGATCCAGGTACTGAGTGTGAGCCAGTCAGGCTGCACTACGACGGCGTACCGCCGACCCCTCTGCCCATGACCCTTGCCTCGCGCAGGCAGCCTGTAGACCTCACCCCTCATGCAGCGCGGCCATGTCCTCCTGGATGACCCGGACTTCGGCCACGTCAGCCGGATCGTCCTTGACTGCGCGCGCCTCTGCTGCAGCGATCCGGCGGCGTTCGTCGCGGCCCATCGCGGCCAGCGCAAATGGCAGCCATGCGGGAGGACTCCTGAATGGTACCGTTACCTCGTACCACTCCTTCGGAAGAGGTCGTCATCATGTCCATCAGCGCCAGTGAAGCGCGCAAGACGCTGTTCCCGCTCATCGAGCGCGTGAACGAGGACCGCACCGCTGTCGAGATCGTCTCCCGCAAAGGTAACGCCGTCCTCATGCCGGCCGACGAGTACGCGGCGTGGCAGGAGACCGCCTACCTGCTCCGATCACCCGCCAATGCCCGCCGGCTGCTCGATGCCTACGAGCGCGCCCGCGCAGGGAAGACCGAGACGCACGACCTCGACCGGGAGGAGTGAGTGCGGCTGGTCTGGGATGCGTCCGCCTGGGAGGACTACAAGCACTGGCAGACGACGGACCGCAAGATCCTCAAACGGATCAACACGCTCATCGACGCCTGCCTTCGCGATCCGTTCGCCGGAATCGGCAAGCCCGAGCAGCTGAAATACGGCGCGCAAGGAGCGTGGTCGCGACGCATCACCGAGGAGCACCGGCTCGTGTACCTCGTCGACGATGACGACCTGATCATCCTCCAGGCGCGCTACCACTACTGAGGACCTCAGACCGAATCAGTTGCGCTCCACGTCGATGGGGTGCGTGGCGAGCATGGCGAGCGGTAGGGGTTGACGACGCAGCACCTGCGCCCAGACATCCACGCGCGGCGGCGCCAACACGTCCGAGGCCAGCGCCGAAATGACCATCCAGTCCCCGCGCTGCAACTCGGAGTCGAGCTGGCCGTACGTCCATCCCGAGTATCCGGCGAACACACGGACACCCTCGACGAACGGTGCGACGACGTCGGGCTCGGAGTCGAGATCGACCATCACCACACGCCCGTGGACGCGTCGCAAACCCGGCACGCCTGTGGCGTCGGCACCGGTGCGCAGCGTCGCCAGACACAGTGCTGAATCGCGCTTGACCGGACCGCCGACGAACAACACCTCCGGCCGGGCAGCATACGAGTTCCACTGCGGAAGCACGTCGTGCAGCGTGGTCTGACTGGGCCGGTTCACGACGACACCGAGGCTGCCGTTCTCGTTGTGTTCGATCATGTAGATGACGGTGCGCCGAAAAGCAGGTTCGACCAGGTCCGTGGAAGAGACCAACAAACTTCCGGGGCGAACGGCCGGTTCGGCTGATGCTGTTCGGTCCTCGGGCTCTTCTGCGTACTCCACGGAAACATCATTCCACCGCGCTCCGGCCGATGGGGCACCCGACGCGACCGAAGTTTCGGACGGGATCGAATCCGGCGATCCCAGCGAGGACGCGAAGCTGGTGTTCGTACAGTTCGGAGGGATCGGTGAAGGTGTCGGAACCGTACTGTCCGAAAACCTCGAAGTTCACGGCCCCGAACAGCGACGACCACACCAGGACTCCGCGGGCGAGAAGCGGTGTCGGCAGGTCCAGGCCGATCTCGACTCGGATGCGCTCCAAGTCGGTACCCAGCGCGGGCGCCAGGTCGGCGTTGTCGATCGACAGTCCGCCTTCGCTGTGCGCCCGGCCGAGGATCTGAACCAAGGCCACCACAACACGTGTTCCTGGGCCGGTGGTCTGCTCACCGGGCGCGTCGTATCCGGGAACGGGGCTGCCGAACAGCAGCCCGTACCGGGCGGGTTCACGAAGCGCCCACGTCCGCACGGCTCGCGCGAGTGCGAAGAACTGGTCCACAGGCTCCGACGCCGCAGCCACCGCCGCCTCCACCTCGCAACCCAGTTCGTCGTATCCGTCCACGACCAGCAGGGTCAGGAGTTCGTCGCGACTCTTGACGTAGCGGTACACCGCCGACGAGACGACGCCGAGGTCACGGGCCACGGCGCGTAGCGACAGGGCGGCGGCTCCGACTTTCTCGAGATGCTCGCGTCCGATTCGGGTGATGTCGTGCAGCGTCTGTTCGCGGGCGCGTTCACGTGGAGTACCTGACACGTCTACAGAATGCCCCCTGTCCGAGAGCGGTGTCAACAAATGTGAGCACTGCTCTTGACACCACATCGGAGGGCGCGCATTCTGACTATCGAGAGCGCTGCTCTCATAACCCTCTTCACAGAAACGAGCGACTCATGACCAACCTCGAAATCGTCACCGGAGCCGGCCCCGTCGGCTGGACCATCGCCGAACAACTCGCCGAACAAGGCCACCACGTCCGCATCCTCACCCGCTCAGGAAGCGGACCGAAGCACCCCTCGATCGAACACCTGCAGGTCGACGTGTCCGATCCGAGCGCCGTCGCCGCCGCCTTCGCGGGCGCCACCACCGTCTACCACTGCATCCACGGCGACAGCTACAGCACAGCAGTATGGGAACAAACGCTGCCCGCAGCCGAGCGGACAGTGCTCGAGGCCGCAAGCCGCATCGGCGCCGTCGTCGTGTTCCCCGAAAGCCTGTACTCGTACGACGCGCGCATCCAGCCGATGACCGAGACGAACCCACGCAATGCGACCACCGGGAAACCCGGAGTACGCGCCCGCCTACTGGAAACGCGCGCAGAATCGACCACCCACACCGTCAGCGTCGTCGCATCGGACTTCTTCGGTCCGCAGGTTCGCACTGCCGCCGCGGGAGAGAGGATGGTGCCCACCATCCTCGACGGAAAGACCCAACGCGTACTCGGGTCTGCGGACGTCGCGCACTCGTTCACCTATGTACCCGACTTGGCCGCAGCAATGATCGCCGCTGCACACAATCCGTCCGCCTGGGACCGAGTCCTACACGCACCGACCGCGCCGGCATTGACGCAACGCCAACTGGTCGAGACGTTCGCCGCCGCGGGAGGTGTCACAACACCGAAGGTCTCCGCGCTACCCGGATGGGTGCTGCGGGGAATCGGTCGAATCCACGGCGGCACCCGAGAGATCGCCGAGATGATGTACCAGTTCGAGAAGCCCTTCGTCATGGACTCCAGCGCGAGCGAAGCGCTCCTCGGACTCTCACCCACACCCCTCGCCGACGCCGCCTCGGCGACCGTCCGCTGGTGGCGCGACCGGGAAGAGACCGCCCTACACGCAAGCGCCTGACCGCCCGATACAGTCGGCGGTGTGGAGCAACGGGCGGGTGGACGCGGAGCGGCCTGGCGCACCACCGTCGAGGCGCTGCGGCACTCACCGGGGCTGTACCGGCTCGTCACCGTCCGCTTCGCCAGCCAGTTCGGGGACGGCATGTTCCAGGCCGCCCTGGGCGGTGCCATTCTCTTCAATCCCGAGCGGCATACCGATCCCGCCGCCATCGCCGCCGGATTCGCGGTGCTCCTGCTGCCGTATTCGGTCCTCGGACCGTTCGCCGGGGCCCTGCTCGACCGATGGGACCGGCGGGCCGTGCTGCTGTGGGCGAACGTTCTGCGTGGCGCGTTGATCCTCGCCGTCGCCGCCCTACTCATCGGGGGCGTCGACGAATCTGCCCTGTTCCTGCTGGCACTGGCCGCGGTTGGCGTGAGCCGGTTCGTCCTGGCCGGCGTTTCGGCATCACTGCCGCGCGTCGTTCCCCGGAAATGGCTCGTACCCACCAACTCCGTACTCGCCACCGCCGGTTCGGCTGTCGCGGCGCTCGGAGCAGTCAGCGCGGTCACCGTCATCGGGATCGTCGGCGCAGGAGATCTCGGATCGGGAACAGCAGTAGCCGTGTCGGTGTCCGGCTCGGTGATCGCCGCGATCGCGGCCGGGGGATTTCGGCGAGGACTTCTCGGACCACATCACACCGAATCCGCTGCACCCAATGCGGTACGGGCCGTCGTTTCCGGATTGCAGACCGGTGCGCTCGCGGTCTGGCACCGGCCCGGAGTGACCACCGCGATGACCGGCATCGGCGCTCACCGCATCGTCTTCGGCGTCGACACCCTGATCATGCTTCTGGTCCTACGAGATACGGATCGTCACAGTTCGCTACCCGGCGGTTTCGCGGGCTTCGGTGTCGCACTCGCCGCCACCGCGGCCGGGATGCTGATCGCCGCCATCACTACACCACTCGTCATCCCTCGAATCGGACGCTCGCGCACGGTGGTCGGTGGCCTGATCGTCGCGTTCGCCGTGCAAGCCACCTTCGTTGCGACACTCACCCAGGCATCCCTGCTGGTCGGGGCGTTCCTCCTGGGGTTCGCCGGGCAATCGATCAAACTCACCGGTGACGCCGCCATGCAGATCGAAATAGACGACGACCGGCGCGGCCAGGTGTTCGCCCTGCAGGACACCGTGTTCAACATCGCGTTCATCGCAGCGATCGCGGTTGCGGCAACCGTGATCCCGCCGGACGGACGATCAGTGAGCCTGGCGTTGGGAGGGTCCGCCGTCTACGCCGCCGGCCTGATCGCCGTCGCAATCAACAGCCGGCGAAAAGTCTGAGTCCACAACAAAAATCGGTCGGTCCACCTTCACGGTGCTCGACGCGATGGACTCCGTCGACACCGGACGGACACCGAGACCCCCGGCCGGGTAGGCCGTGGTTCCCGGTTGTGCGGTATCCGGGCGTACGGTCTCGGGTGTCGATGTCCCCGGCTGCGGCATTTCCGGACGCGGCATCTGCGTGCTCAACTTTTCTGGACGGCGGTCCTCGGGATCCGGCACCTCCTGATTCCAGGTGCCCTCACCGGACGGATCGGTGAAGTACCTCGCCTCGTCGCCGACATCGAGGACGGAATGGTCCGCGACACCGTCGCCGTCGAAGTCCCACATCGCATCGTCTCGCCATCCGTCTCCGTCGAAGTCCAGTGCGACGGCGTCGAGCGACCCCGCGGTGCCCACACTCAGATCGGCGAGAGAGGTCCACGTGGTGGGGGCATCCACACCCGTACCGAACGAATACTCCAGAGGGTCCATACCGGTGTATGACGCGGGAAAGCCCAGGTCGGTTCCATCCCGGCCCGCGTCCGACTCGGGTGTTATCTTCTGTGCGGTCGACCGGTCACGTCTGGGCGGTCGCCGGAAACGGAGGGACAACAGTGGTCACGCGGCGGAAATCCATGAGAACGGCTGCCGGTTCGGCTTCGTGTGTGATCACAGTTCTCGCAGCATCCGTCGGCTTCGGGGCCGCCGGCGCGCAGGCCCTGCCTCCGGACTGGCTTCCCGTCAACTCCTGCGGCGAGGTCGGGTTCAACCCGGCCAAGGAACCACCCAGCGAGGGCGGACCCGTGCTTCCGACCATCCCGGAGACGATCAGGATTCCCCTCCCGTATCCGGAGTTCGTGCCGGTCCCTGAGCCGGGGCCGCCCGTCGACAACACCCGCGTTCCGCAAACACCGCTCCCCGAGAACCCCTGCGACAATCCCTGCCCGGACATCACCGACGTGCCGGACCAGGAAGGCGACCCCGGCTCGTCGGGATCATCGGGATCATCGGGGCTGCCGTTCCCGCGCATCGAGATCGAGCCGCAGCCCGAGACCATCCCGATTCCGATCCCTGGCGGTCCGGGACCGGAGCCGCAGCCGGCCCCCGTCCCCGACGTTCATCCGGCAGAGCCCGGCGTCCTCACCCCCGCCGTGGCGAGCCCCACGATCAACGATGTTCGGCTCGTCGAGCAGCTCACCGGACATGGATCGGAGAACCGCACCGACAAGCGGTGGCAGGTCGACGGCACGGACCTGGGGATCATGTGGGAGTCCGAGCCGGGTGAGATAGCCGTCGCCTTCGGCGACACCTTCGGCAACGACTGGAATCCGCCCGGCGCCAACGGCGAGGACTGGCGGTCCAACGTGCTCGGCTTCAGCTCGGATACCGACCTGTCCGACGGCATGACCATCGACAGCATGGTGCAGGACAGCCGGTGCCACGCCGCGGAGGTCATCGCCAGCCGCCACATCGAGAATTACGAAACCACCACCATTCCGACGTCCGGTTTCACGATCGGTGACCGCCAGTTCATGACGTACATGTCGGTCAAGCGCTGGAGCCTGATTCCGGGCATGTGGTACACGAACTACGGCGGCATCGCCTACTCCGACGACGACGGTCAGACCTGGACCAAGTCGCAGCACGCCAAGTGGGAGAACTCGTTCGGAGCCCGTTTCCAGGTGTCGGCGATGGTCCCGCACGGCGACTACGTCTACCTGTTCGGCACCCCCAACGGGCGGGTCGGCACCATCGGCCTCGGCCGGGTGCCCACGGATCAGGTGCTCAACCCGACGGCGTACCAGTATTGGTCCAACGGCACGTGGACCCCGGGTTCGCACAACCAGGCGACGCCGATCATGTCGGGTACCGCGAGTGAGCTGTCGGTCCGCTACGACGAGGTCGCGGGCATCTGGCAGATGGCCTACCTCGATCCGGCGCGCGGCGCCATCGTGCTGCGCGAGTCCCAAAGCCCGCAGGGGGCGTGGTCCGAGGGGTCGGAGCTGATCGACACGTCCGATTACCCGAAGGCGTACGGCGGATTCATCCACCCGTGGTCCACGTCCGAGGATCTTTACTTCACGATGTCGGAGTGGGACAGCTACAACGTCTACCTGATGCACGCCAGCCTGGGCTGACCTGACTACCCGGCACTTCAGTGTGCCGGGTGCAGGGCCACCTCGGTGGACTTCACCACGAAGTAGGCCGACATCCCCGGTTCGAGGTCCAGAGCGGCAACCGATGCCGCCGTCACGTCGGCGCTCAGATCCAGCCGGCTGTCCGTCTCTCCGCGCACCCGAATCACCGCTCCACGTGCCTCGAGTTCTCCGAGCGTCACGGGAAATACGTTGCGTGGACTACCTTCCGGGCTTCTCAGGTGGATCGCCACCGCACTCGGCGTGAACACGGCAACCCCCGACGATTCCGTATCGGCGGCATCTCCGGCCGTACCGGTCACGCAGGTGCCACCCACTGTTTTCAGCGTGTCGCCGTGTATGCGCCCTTCGATCAAGTTCAGGCCCGCCAGTCGGGCGGCGAACCCGCTCCTCGGCTTCGCCAGAACCTCGTGCACCGGACCGGATTCCACGATCTGGCCACCGTCGACCACCGCTGCACGATCGGCGAGCGCCAACGCGTCGAGGACGTCGTGCGTGACGATCACAGCGGTGCACTTCGACTCACGGAGCACCCGGCGCAGTAGCACCCGCAAGGCGGGTGCCGCGGTGACATCCAAAGCCGACATGGGTTCGTCCAGCAGCAGAAGTTGCGGGTCCGCAGCGAGCGCCCGGGCAACGGCGATACGCTGCGCCTGCCCACCCGAGAGTTGACGGGGGCGACGGTGTGCGAGATCTCCGGCATCGACTGCATGCAACCATCTCTGTGCGATCCGCATCGACTCGGTGCGACCGCGTCCCGCACTGCGCGGCGCGAACGCGACGTTGGCGACAGCGGTGAGGTGAGGAAACAGCAGTGCGTCCTGCGCCAGCATCGCCACTCCGCGTCGATGCGCTGCGATCGATACCCCTGCATTCGTGTCGGTGAGGGTGCGCCCGTCGAGCTCGATCCGTCCCTCATCGGGTGAGAGCAGCCCCGCGATCATCGACAATACGGTGGACTTGCCGGCTCCATTGGGTCCCAGCATTGCCAGTACCTCGCCCGGGGCGATCTCGAACCCCAGGTCGACCCCTCGTTTGTCGTGACGCACGTGTGCCGCCAGGCCGTTCATACCGCCGACCTCGCAACCCAGGACCGGGAGAGCACCACGATGGCTACGGCAACCACTACGAGCACGAGCGACAGCGCCACCGCCGCATCCGGATCGGTTTCACGTTGGAGATAGATCTCCAAGGGCAGCGTGCGTGTCACACCCTGCAAGCTGCCGGCGAAGGTCAGTGTCGCACCGAACTCACCGAGCGCACGGGCGAACGAGAGCACCGCACCGGAGACCAGGCCGGGTATCACCAGAGGCAAGGTCACCCGACGAAATACGGTGGTCGGCCCGGCGCCCAAGGTGGTGGCCACATCCTCATAGCGTCGACCGGCGGTGCGGAGGGCACCCTCGAGACTGACCACCAGGAACGGCAGCGCGACAAAGGTTTGCGCCAGAACGACGGCAGCGGTGGAGAACGCGATGTCCATGCCGGCGACCTCGAGGTATTCGCCGACCAACCCCTGTCGACCGAAGGTGTAGAGCAACGCAATACCCCCCACCACCGGAGGGAGGACAAGGGGCAGCAGGACCAACGACCGGATGATGTTCATCCCACGAAAGGATGTACGCGCCAGCACGATCGCCATGGGCACACCGACGACGATGCACACGAATGTGCTGGCAGTCGCCGTCTTCAAACTCAAAGACAATGCCGCCGTGGACGACTCGGAGGTGATCAGCTCGCCGAACCGAGACCAATCCACGACCAGCAGCATCGCCACCAACGGCAACACCACGAAAAGGCTGCCCGCGGCGGCCGGTATGTATATCCAGGCAGGAAGTCCCGCCCGAACACCGCCGCGAGACACGCCCGTCACGGCTTCTCGAAGCCCGCCTCGGCCAACACCGCCTGCCCTTCCGGACTCAGGACCAGATCGACGAAATTCTGCGCGGATTCCGCGTCGTCGGTGTTCTCGAGAACGGAGATGGGATAGGTGTTGACCGCGGATGCCGATTCCGGGAACGGAACCGCGGTCACGTCGTCTCCCGCACCCGCAGCGTCGGTGACGTACACCAGTCCGGCGTCGGCCTGCCCGGACGTCACCTTGGCGAGTACGTCCGTCACCGAAGACTCTTCACTGACCGGAGAGATGTCGACCCCGGAGGATTCCTCGACTCTCTGTGTCGCCGACCCGCACGGCACCTGCGGAGCACACATCACCACAAGGAGATCTTCGCGAGTCAAATCTTGGAAAGACTCGACCTGCTTCGGATTGCCCGGTGCTGTCACGATCGTCAAGGTGTTGGAGGCAAAGGTGCTCGGCGCGTCCTCACCCACCACTCCCGCATCGACCGCCTTGTCCATGTTCTTGATATCCGCCGAGGCGAACACATCCGCGTCCGCACCCTGATCCAGGCGCGCAACCAAGGTCGACGATCCGGCGAAGTCGAAGATCACGGACTCGCCGGGATTCTGCTCCTCGTACAGCTCCCCGATTTCGGTGAAGGGCTTGGTCAAGGAGGCTGCGGCGAAAACGGTTACCGGCTCGGACTGATCGCGTCCCGAACTGCAACCGGAAAGTGCGGCAACAGCAACCGCCGCGACCACGGCCAGGCTTCGATAGTGCTTCACTTGTTCCCCCCTGGGGTTTCGACGACGACCGTTGTCGATTTGACGACGGCCACGGCAACGCTGCCCGGTTCGAGTTCCAGTTCCCGGACAGCTTCGGTACTCATGAGCGACACGACCCGGAAAGGGCCGCACTGCATTTCGACCTGCGACATCACCTTGTCGCTGGTCACCTCGGTGACGATGCCGACGAAGCGATTTCGGGCCGAAGAATCCGAGACGAGCAGATCCGGGGACGGGCCGGAGTTCGAGCGTGCGAATGCCGCCAGGTCCCGACCATCGACCACCTTGCGACCAGAAGCGTCCTTGTCCACGGGAAGGCTGCCATTGTCTATCCACCGCCGGACGGTGTCATCACTGACGCCCAGCAGATCGGCGGCGTCACGAATCCGAAAAACGGTCACATTGGGATGATATGTCCGAAATTGCGGCTATATCAAGTTCTCACATCCGTGTTCACGGATTGTAAGATCGGTGGTCACCGATTTCGTTTCGTCCTCAGTACACGTCCCGTACGTAACGCTTGTCCGCCTGCAGCTGCTTCATGAACAGCTCGGTGTCCTCCTCGTCGAGGCGCCCGTGGGTGCGCACCACCTCACGTAGGGTGGCGTCGACATCCTTCGCCATCCGGCTGGCGTCGCCGCACACGTAGAAGTGTGCGCCCGCCTCCAGCCAGCTCCACACTCTTGCGCCGTGCTCACGAATACGATCCTGCACGTAGATCTTCTGTCGCTGATCCCGAGAGAAGGCGACGTCGAGCCGGGTCAGGAACCCGTCGTCCCGCATCGCTTCCATCTCGTCGCGGTAGTAGAAGTCGGTTTCCTCGTGCTGTTCTCCGAAGAACAGCCAGTTCTGGCCGGTGTGGCCGAGTTCCCTTCTCTCGTGCAGGAACCCACGGAAGGGGGCGATACCGGTGCCGGGGCCGACCATGATCATTGGTGTATCCGAGCGCGACGGTGGCCGGAAATGCACCGACTTCTGCACGAAGATCGGGATCTCGGCCTCCTCGCAATGGTCGGCGAGGAATGTCGAGCACACGCCCGTTCGGCTGTGTCCTTCGTGTTCGTAGCGGACAGCCGAGACGGTCAGCTGCACCTCACCGGCATCCGTCTTCGGGCTGGACGAGATCGAGTAGAGCCGCGGCTGCAACCGTTTGAGGACGCCCATCCATTCGTGAGCGTGCGCTTTCACCCCGAACTCGGAAATGACGTCCATCGCCTGCCGCCCCCACATCCATTGCTGCAGTGCAATTTTGTTGTTCGGCCGCAGTAACCTGGCAAGCTCGGTGTCGTGTGTCCGGTCAAGCAGGAACTTGAGTAGCTCAGGGGTGACCTTCACGATCTCGAGCTTGGTACGTAGCGCCTCCCGCAACGACATATCGGGGAGTTCGTCCGCAGATACGACGATATCGGCGTCGAGTCCGGTGGCCGCCAACCACTCGTCGACCACGGCGTCGCTGTTGACCGGCCACACGCCCAACGCGTCCCCGGCCTCGTAGACGAAGTTCGGGTCGCTCAGTTCGAAGCCGAACTGCCGCACATCCTTCGATGATCCCTCAGCACTGAGCTTCACGTTCTTGAGCAGGCGGCTGACCAGGGGCGCCTTCCGCGTGAACGCCGGTGCAGACTTCTTCATCGCAACCGTTGGTGTGGCGATCGGCGCCGCCGGAGATGCGTCACCGCCGTCGCTCAGCAGGTCCTGCACGGTGTCGAGCCACTGGCCCGCGGTCTCCTCGTAGTCGGGTTCGCAGTCGACGCGTGCGGTGATGCGGGTGGCCCCCAATTGCTCGAACCGGGCATCGAGGCGTTTGCCGTGCCCACAGAAGTCGTCGTAGTTGGAGTCCCCGAACGCCAGGACGGCGAACCTGGTGTCGGGGAGTTTCGGTGCGGCGTCACTGCCCAGCACGCTCCAGAAGGTGGCGCCGTTGTCGGGAGAATCGCCGTCGCCGAACGTGCTGGTGACCACGAGCAGAGTCCGAACGTCGGCGAGGGCGGCAACCTCGAAGTCGTCCATGTCGATGACCTTCGCGGCACGTCCCGACGATTCCAGTTGCTGGGCGCACGTGGTCGCGAATTCCTCGGCGTTACCCGTCTGGGAGGCCCGCAAGATGATGACCGGAGGCACCGCATCTGGCGCCTGCTGGTCCGCGCCGGGCTCCGGTGAACCTGCGCCGCCCGGTGTCCGCGAGAACAGACCGGCCATGAGTCCGTCGAGCCACACACGTTTCGCGCCCGAGATCGGGGCCGAACGCGGAAGCACCGGAACGCCCTCGATCTCCGTGGACTGCAAACCGGACAACATGCCCTCGATGTAGGTCCGCTCGTGCTCGTCGAACGTGGGTGAGGCCGAGCTCCCGAGTCCCAGAATCCGGCTCATCTCCGCGGCCGGCGTACCTGCCTTCACGGCAACGGTGTCCGAATCCTTCTTCGCCGAAGCAACTTTCGTCAGCGACACGGCGCATACCTTGAACTCGGGCTGAAACGACGTGTCGTCGACAGCATCGTTGGTGACTGCGTTGATGGACAGGTACTCACCGAAGCTGTCATTCCAATGAAACGGGGCAAAACAGTCGCCGACGCGGACCCGATCG
Organism: Rhodococcus quanlei; assembly: GCF_055231015.1. Classification (NCBI taxonomy): domain Bacteria; kingdom Bacillati; phylum Actinomycetota; class Actinomycetes; order Mycobacteriales; family Nocardiaceae; genus Rhodococcus; species Rhodococcus quanlei. The sequence goes on from NZ_JBUYWD010000023.1 coordinate 13,954, forward strand.
GTGACGACCGCCGGCAGTACTGCCCGTCCACGCCGCGAGGCGACCTCGACCTGATCGCCCTCCTCGATTCCGGCGCCGTCGGCATCCTGCGGGTTGACCTCGACGAACGGACCGGAATCGAGCTTGTTCAGCTTGGTGACCTTGCCGGTTTTCGTCATCGTGTGCCACTGGTGCTGGAGGCGACCGGTGTTCAGGATCATGGGGTAGTCGTCGTCCGGCATTTCCGCGGCGGGCATGTGTGGGCGCGGGAAGAACGCCGCCTTGCCGGACGGTGTGGCGAAAGCCAGACGGGGCTGCGCGCCGTCGACTCCGGTCAGCAGGTTCTGGCTGACCCCGTCGTTGAGGTAGCGGATGGGGTTCCGGTCGGTGGTATCGCCGGGTGGGCTCGGCCACTGAACAGGGGTTTCGCGCAGGCGCTCGTAGCTGATGCCGCGCAGGTCGTAACCGGTCTTGGGATTCGACGCACGCTTGATCTCCTCGAATACTTCCTCGGCGGAGGAGTAGTCGAAAGCCTCGGCGTACCCCATCTCGGATGCCACTCGGGCGATGATCTGCCAGTCCGGCATCGCATCGCCGACGGGATCGGTGGCCTGTTGCAGGAGGGTGAGGTTGCGTTCGGAGTTGACCATCACCGACTCGGACTCGGCCCACAGCGCGCCGGGCAGCATGATGTCCGCGTACCCGTTGGTTTCGGTGTCGACGAAGACGTCCTGTGTGACAACGAGGTCAGCGGCCTCGAGCCCCTCGATCACCGTGCGCCGATTCGGCACCGTGGCAACGGGATTGGTGCAGATGATCCAGCAGGCCTTGACGTTTCCGGCCACCATCTGCTCGAACATGTCGATGGTTCCGGTGCCGACGTCGGTGCGCAACGTTCCGGCGGGAAGTTTCCAGAGGTCTTCGACGAACGCGCGGTCCTCGTCGACCAGCACCGAACGCTGACCCGGCAGGCCCGGACCCATGTAGCCCATCTCGCGACCACCCATGGCGTTCGGTTGGCCCGTCAGCGAGAACGGGCCGCTGCCCGGTCGGCAGATGGCGCCCGTGGCGAGGTGCAGGTTGCAAATGGCGTTGGTGTTCCAGGTGCCGTGAGTGCTTTGGTTGAGTCCCATCGTCCAGCAACTCATCCAGTCGGCGGCCTCACCGATCCACCGGGCGGCCTGCCGGATGTCGTCGGCGGCGAGCCCGGTGATGGCCGAAACGGCGTCGGGGGAGTAGTCCTCGAGGAACTCCGGCATCACCTCCCAGCCCTCGGTGAACTCGGCGATGAACTCGGGATCGGTGTGCCCGTTCTTCACCAGTTCGTGCAGCAGGCCGTTGAGCAACGCCAGGTCTGTGCCCGGGTTGATCTGCATGAAGAGGTCGGCCTTGTCGGCGGTGGCGTTACGACGGGGGTCGACGACGATCAGCTTCGCACCCGCCTTCACCCGGTCGAGCAGTCGGAGGAAAAGGATGGGGTGACAGTCGGCCATGTTCGCGCCGATGACGAAGAAGACGTCCGCCTTGTCGAAGTCCTGGTACGAACCAGGCGGGCCGTCGGCACCGAGGGACTGCTTGTAACCGGCTCCGGCGCTGGCCATACACAGACGCGAGTTGGACTCGATCTGATTGGTGCCGACGAACCCCTTGGCCAGCTTGTTGGCCAGGTATTGCGCCTCGATCGACATCTGCCCCGACACGTAGAAGGACAGTGCGTCCGGGCCGTGCTCGTCGAGCAGCGCCTTCAGCCGGGCCGCTGTTTCGCGGATCGCCTCGTCCACACCGACCTGAGTGGGTGCTGCGCCACGCTCGGTGCGCAGGTAGCCGGACTCCATCCGGCCGTCCGCTGCGAGCATCTCCGCGCTGGTCGAGCCCTTGGTGCACAGCCGACCGAAGTTGGTGGGGTGGTCCTTGTCACCTGCGGCTTTGAGGACTTTCCGGCGTCCGGTCTCCGGATCGGTCTCCACGTCGAGGACGATTCCGCAGCCGACACCACAGTAGGAGCAGGCAGTCTTGACCGCGGACGTACCGGGTTTCTGCTGCATCGGCTGCTCCTCACTGGCGGGCGGACGCCGTTCACGCAGCGCCGCGCCTTCGTCCATGCTGCCGTTGCATGTGTTTCGTTCGGATTAACCCCGGTGAGCGTTCGATGACGTCTGGAGCACCTGCGGAAGAGAAGGCCGGTGAGAAGGCGGCTACCTCGGCGAACCCACGGTGAACTTCGCACCGAACGGGTCTGTGACCTCCGCCATTCGGCCATATTGCATGTCCTCGGCGTCGCTCGCCGTACCCCCGTGTTCGCGGGCGGCCGCCACAGCGGCATCGGCGTTCTCTACCTGGAACAACGTGCCCCAGGACGACGCGGGCGCTTCGGGGACTCCCACGATGCCGCCGATCTCGTGGCCGTCCGGCCTGCGGAGGAAGGTGAAGTCCACGCCCTCCTCGAGATCGTCGTTTCCATCCAGTGTGAAGTCGAAGACGGCCGTGTAGAAATCACGGGCCGGTCCGGGGTTGGGTGTCACGAGATCGTTGCGGAGCAAGGCTCCCGGCTCGTTCACCAACTCGCATCCGACATGATCGCGCCCCTGCCAGACGCCGAACTGCCCACCCGACGGGTCGCGGAGAATAGCCATTCGGCCCTCGCTCATCGCATCCATCGGGTCCACCAACACGACTCCGCCGGCATCGCGGGCGCGGGCCACCGTCGCATCGACGTCGTCGCTTGCCAGGTAGACGTTCCACCAGAATGCAGAGGCGTCCGGATCAGGATTGGGCATGATCGCGGCGACGTCTTTGCCACGCAGCCGACACATCGTGTAACGCCCGGACTCCTCGGGACCCACGTCGAACTCCCAACCGAAGACCCCGCCGTAGAACGACATCGCCTTGTCGAGATCGGGGATACCGAGGTCGATCCAGGTTGGTGTACCGAGAGGTTGATTGGTGGTGACTTCACTCATCGTGGCTCCTCAGTTGTCGGCTACCTCATCGACACTAAGCGCGGGGTCCGACAGGGGTGGACGGATTTACGGGCGCGGCAGGAACGGTGCTGCGCTTGGGCCGTCAGGATGCCGGGCCATCCTCCCAGACCAGGTTGTGAAGACGCATTGCTGCGATCAAGTCGGGGTCGTCCGCCTCGACGGGGCTGCGGTCCAGCGGGGTGACTTTGCTGCTGACCGGTCCGTCACCGGGGCGTTCGTACAGTGCCCAGAGCACCAATCCGTCACCATGCCTCGACTCGAACTGGATCCCGGCCACCGGAGTACCTGTGGGTGCGTTGAGGGTGTTTATCCACTGGGAGATCGCCTGGGTGAGCGCGCGAGGTCGGGCGTCACGGAGGGCCGCCGTATCGAGGTCGTCGAGTCCGTGTCGGATCGCGTCGGCGAGGAAGCGGTTTCGCAGGGTTGCTACTGATTCGGCGTCGCCGGGAATGACGAACCACCCATTGATCACACCGCTCCCAATCACTCGGTTCGACATCCACGACCGTGGGATTCGGCCCGGAGTGATGGTCGGGACTTCATGCTCGTCGTCGACGATCTCTTCGAGGGCGGCGCTCAACTCCTGACTTTTGCGGGCAAATGCCAGGACTTCGAGATAGCACGCGAGACGGGTTGAGCCCACGTACAGGGTCCGCCACACCCCCGCGGGATCGTCCCAGCGGCCGGTGAAGCGGCCGTCGGTCGCGTACTCCCATGGGGTCGACTCCCATGAGGTGGGTGGGAAACCGACGCGATAGGCCACGGCCCCTTCTGTGTGGACACTGCAGACGTTGCCGCGGCTGGTCGAGATCAACGCTCTAATAGACGGGTTCACCCCACCGCAGCGAACTGCCGTGCGGCCGCGAGGACCCTAGGACCGACGTCCGCCAGCTCGCCCTCGCGAAGCAGCAACGCCGGTGGCTGATCGTCGAGGATCGGGTTCAGACCTTGAAACCACGCCTGCGCCACAGCAGCAGTGTCGCGTTCGGTGATCAGGCGTGCGGCCCGATAGGCAATGCGGAGCCGCTCGACGTCGGTCTCGTTGTTGATGGTTCGGGTGCCGTCAGCCCACTGACGCACAGCTCGGGTTTCCTTCACCTTCCCGAGGTAGGCGACGAGCTTGGCTCCGAGCAACCAGCGCAACTCTGTGACCAGCTGCGATTGCGTCATGCGAGCAGCGTCGTTATACGCAGCGAGATCGGGTCGTGGGTGTGCCGTGGTCATGGTGATCCACCTCCTGATCACATGGTAAATCACACGGTGAGTAACGCCTACTTTCCCGAGACCGCGTCGCAACAGCACCGTCGTGGCGGGGCAATCATCTCTCGATGTGCTAACAGCGTGGGTGCGGGATTACCACGTCGACCGCCTGGCAAGCAGTTGCCGAGTCGCGGTCGTCACCAACGGGCTGCTGCTGGCGGTCGTGGTCACCGAGGCCTCCATCCAGGACCGTGACAGCGCGATAAGGCTGCTCGCCGCCGTGCGGGAGAAGTTCTCTACGATCACCCTCATTTGGGCCGACCTGGCACCCGAAATCACACACCGAACTGCCCGCCCGACGGATCCTTCAGAATGGCCACCCTCCCCTGGTCCATCACGCGGCGAGTGCGCAGATCTCGTAGCTCGCTAGGGGACGTCTTCGTCGTCGGAGGTTTCGGTGATCAGTTCGTGTGGGTGGTGGCGGTGGTTGATCCGTGGCCGACGGGAAGGGTCGATGTGCCGTGGCGGGGTCCAGGTGGTTCGTCGACGTGATCGGTGGGTGGCCCATCCGTTCTCGGAGTCGTTGACGAGGGCATGGCAGGCGTCGCAGGCCAAGGTGAGGTTGTCGATGTCGGTGCCACCACCGCGGCGCCAGTCGCGGACGTGATGGACCGCGCACCGGGTGGGTGGGGCCACGCAGCCGGGCCGGGTGCAGCCGGCGTCGGCGGCGATGAGCGCGAGCCGCTGATTGACGGACGCGAGACGGGAGGTGCGGCCCAGGTGCAATGGCCGACCGTGATGATCGAACACCGCCAGCACCGGATGCGATCGTTCGGCGAGCGTCAACGCGTCGACGATGGGCAGCAGCCCGCCGGTGGCGGTGGTGGCCACCCCGCCCGCAGCTTTCTCGAGTTGATCGAGGGTCATGGTGATGATGGTGGTGGCCGGCAGCCCACGGTGGGCGCCGAGCACCCCGGAGGACAGCACGGTCCGCAGCATCGCCGCCAATGCGTCGTGGTTGCGTTGCCCGGTGGTGCGGGTGTCGCGGGCGGCGGCGGCCGCCAACTGCTGGCGGTCGATACCGGGCTGTTCGGCGTCACCGACTGGGGAGTGCGGGTCGGTGGGGTTGTTCATGCCGGGACGTGCCCACTTCTCCAACACCGGGTCCAGGAGGGCCCGGGTGGTCGGGTCGAGTTCACCGGAGATCTTCGACATCAACTCCGAGTCCTGTGCGGACACGTGCAGACTGCGTCTGCGCGCCCGATCGCGGTCGTCGGTGAGGCTGCCGTCCGGATTCAGATACGCCAGCAACCTGTGCCCGGCGTGTTCCACATCTTCCGGTGTGCCGCCGCGGGCACAGTCGGCCAAAATCCTCTCCGCCGTCGCGAGTTCGGAACGGGAGATGTTGCGGGGCACCTTCCGCAGGGTGCGGCTGACCGCACGCAGGTGATCGTTGCCGATCGCTCCGTCGGCCCTGGCGGCCGCCGTTTCCGGAAGAGCCGCAGCACACGCCTCGCCGCCCACCGTGTGCCAGGTCCCGGCATCACGGGCGCGGGACACTCGTGCCGACGCCTCCGACGCCGACACCCGAATCACGTCCACGAGCAGTTTGTTCGGGCTGTTGTAGCCCAGACGCGCGGGAACAGACCTTTCGACGGTGTCGACGACCAGCCGATCCGACACCGCACCCAACCGGCGAACCGTTTCCTCGAGTCGGCGGATGGTCTCGACCACCTCATCATCGGACAGTGGCGTGAGATCGCCGTCGAGGAGGTCACCGGCCGCACAGCCGAGAACATCCAGACTCGCCGCGATACCCATACCCACCCCCCAATCCCTGAATCGAACCTGTGTTCGAAAGCCTACCTCGCAGGTCCGACAGGCGCCGGGTTTTCACAGAGACGACACAGAAGGAGGAGGGCTGGCCGAATACGGTTCTCGTCCACCAAGTGAGGTAGTAGCAAGGGCATTCCAGGTCAGGACAAGTGTGAGTGCGTGATCGGGGTGTCGAGCGTGGTGGCGTAGCGCGGCGGCGATGTTGTCCCAGCCCGCGGGGCGGAGCAGGCCGATTGCAGTATTGCGGCAGGTGGCCATCACACGGGTGCATGTGCGGTGCGGTACGAATCAGGCACCCGGACGTACGAATCCCGATTCGTAAGCACGAATGACGGCCTGCGTTCGATCGCGGGCACCCAACTTGGCCAACACATTCCCGACGTGTGTTTTCACGGTCTCGACTCCGAGGAACATCTCGGCGGCTATTTCCGAGTTCGACAGTCCCCGGGCCATCGAACGCAGCACCTCCTGCTCCCGACCCGTCAAACCGCCAGCACCCTCGACACCCATGTGTGACCCCACATTGGCGACGAGCGAGCGGATCGCTTCCGGGAACAGCAGTGACTCCCCGGCGAACACGGTGCGGACGGCCTGCACGATCTCGTCGGCGTCGGCCCGCTTGAGCAGGAAACCCGACGCGCCCACCCGCAGAGCGTCGTACACGTACGAATCGTTGGCGAAGGTGGTGACCACCAGTACCTTCGGCGGCGTACTCGAGGCACTGATCAGATGCCGGGTGGCGTCGATACCGTCCATCAGCGGCATCCGAACGTCCATCACCACCACGTCCGGATCATGCCGGTTCACGAGATCGAATACCTGGGTGCCGTCCGACGCGTCGGCAACCACCTCGATCTCCGGTTCGGAGTCGAGGATCGCCCGAAACCCCGTACGTACCAGTGGATCGTCGTCGACGATCAACGTCTTGATCACGCGCTCTCCCAAGGAAGCATCGCCTCGCACAGCCACACACCGGGCTCGGCACGACCAGAGCGGAATTCCCCGCCCAACAAGGTGACTCGCTCACGCATCCCCGTCACACCGCGACCCTTCCGATCGGCGGCGACCATCTTCCGCACGCCGTTCGTGACGGCAATCCGTACGCATTGTTGCGTCACGTCGATACTCACCTCGATCGACTGCGCGTCGCCATGCCGAATTGCATTGGTGAGACTCTCCTGAACCACGCGGTACGCCTCACGCGAGACGGTAACGGGCACCGTCGCACGATCACCATTCATCGTCACCCGAACGTCCGCACCGGCAACCACGAACAGTCGCTCCACCGCGGTGAGATCGGGAGTTCTTGCTCCCGTGGGGTTTTCGTCACCGGTACGAAGTATCGCCAGCACGCCGTCGAGTTCGTCCAGGGCTCCGCGTCCTGTTGTCTCGATGTGCCCGAGGGCTGTTCGCGCGAACTCAGGGTCGTCGTCGAGTACTCGGCGCGCTGCCGCAGCCTGCATGGTTACCGCCGTCAGCGCGTGGCCGATCGAATCGTGCAGCTCCCGCGCCAAACGGTTGCTCACCGCCAGCGCCTTCTCCCGCTCCTGCAGGTCGGCAATCCGATCGGCAGGTGTCGGGCCCAGGAGGACGGGTGCAACACGAGCCAGCGCCCACCCTCCGGCAACCATGGCGTAGAGCGACACGAGAATCGAGGCGACGCCGCCCACCACGGCAAGTACCTGGTCGGCGGCCGTGTCGATCGTCCACCCCATCTGCTCGAGGGCGGTGATCGTGTTCGTGTCACTCGCCTCGAACGGTGTCGCGATCAGTCCGACGCCGGTGGGTATCCCGTACAGCACCACCAGGGTGACCACCGAACCCAACAGCAGCACGAACCAATACCAGGCCGCCGTTCGGCGACGAGTCGCCCAGTCATGCACGGCCGCCGGAGGCGGGCCCGGCAGATGCACACCCAACAATCCGCGGGCCGCAACGATGGACAAGGTGCGAACGGGCGGAACGAGAACGATTCCGAACGCAATAGCGAACGCCAGCAACACCAACAGCAGCAGCGGCACACTCTGATCGCCCGAACCCTCACGGATCACCACCACACACATGGCAACCAGACCGGCATAGGGGAGCAGCAGCACGAAACCGAGCATCAGGTGCACTGCACGCAAATACGTCACGCCACTGACCAGCGGCGCAACCAGCCTTCTCACGGTATCCCGCACCCTCGCATCATCGCAGGAACGCACCCTCATGCGATTCCCCCACGCGGGGGAGGGCAATTCACCCCGGCTCGGGATACGGAAAACCGCCATCCACACGACGCTGAGATCATGACAATCCTCGACAACGGATACACGCACCGACAGCTACCGACAAACTGGCAACCAGCGACCCGAATATTCCTGTGCCTGTGCACGATCCTTGCCACCTTGCCGTACCTGACGTTGAAAACCCTGTGGCTCACCGGAAGCGACATCGGCGTCACCGATCCCGAATTCCTCGACGACCCGGTGGTTCACGGTCTCAACCTGGCCACCGCAGGCATGGACGCCATCGCGGTCGTCATCGCCGTTGCGTTCGTGAGTCGCTGGGGAATGCGGACCCCGGCGTGGCTGCTGCTCCTGCCCGCGTGGGTGGCCGCCGGACTACTCACGCCCATCGTCGTCGCGGGACCGCCGAGCGCGCTGTTCGCAATGTCCGGGGATGCCGCTCAGAGCAACCTTCCGCTCGAGGCCTGGGTGGCCCCGATCGTCTATGCCGGCTTCGGCATCCAGGGCATCTCCCTGACCGGAGGCTTTCTCTTCTACGCGGTAGCGCGGTGGGGGTATCTGCTGCGCGGGCACCTCATACGGCCGACTCGCGGTGCCGTGCAATCGATGCTGTCTCAGATCAGTCTCCTCGTGGCGGTGATCGGCGTCGCCGTCGCGGCCACTTCACTCGCCTGGGCGTGGGGCGTGACGTGGGGAGTGCCCGCCGACATGCAGGACGCGCGCACGGCGACCACCACCATCGTCGGGACCACCCACGCTCTGTTCGCGGCCGCAGCGGTGGCCGCCACCCTCGCACTCGTCCACGGCTCAGCACCCGGCCTCACCTACCGAGCCACTGCGGTGACCGCCTGGGTGGGAAGCGCCGCCATGTTCGCGTGGGGGCTGTGGGGCCTGATCAACACGCTCACCGCGTCCCCGCTCAGCGCCGAGTCCGCGGACGGGTTTGCGCTGTTCAATCTGCACGCCCTCGCCCAGACCTTCTCGGGATTGGTCCTGGGAATCGTGGCTCTGGCGGCGGTGACCGCACGGGCCGACCGGCTCCACGCTGAAATCAGCTCTTCGGCTGCTGCGCCCACCACGACAACAACTCGGCTTCCGCTTCGTCGCGACTGAGCGGACCTCGATCGAGCCGGAGCTCCTTGAGGAACTTCCACGCCTTGCCCACCTCGGGGCCGGCGGGAATCCCGAGAAGCTCCATGATCGCGTTCCCGTCCAGATCCGGGCGCACCCGCGCCAGATCCTCCTGTGCGGCGAGCCTGGCGATCCGCTCCTCGATGTCGTCGTACGTGGCCTGCAATGTCGCCGCACGGCGCTTGTTGCGTGTCGTGCAGTCCGCACGCACCAGCTTGTGCAGGCGCGGCAACAGCGGGCCCGCATCGGTCACGTACCGGCGCACCGCCGAATCGGTCCACTGGCCCTTGCCGTACCCGTGGAACCGCAGGTGCAGGAACACCAACTGCGATACGTCGTCGACCATCTGCTTGGAGTACTTGAGGGCGCGCATCCGCTTGCGCACCATCTTCGCCCCGACCACCTCGTGATGATGGAAGCTGACGCCGCCGCCCGGCTCATTACGTTTTGTGTCCGGCTTGCCGATGTCGTGGAGCAATGCCGCCCAACGCAATACCAGGTCAGGGTCGGATTCCTCGAGGTCGATGGCCTGTTTCAGCACCGTCAACGAATGCCAATACACGTCCTTGTGCTGGTGATGCTCGTCGATCTCGAGCTTCATCGCCGGCACCTCGGGCAGCACCCGCTCGGCCAGACCCGTCTCGCACATCTTGTTGATGCCGTCGATCGGGAACTCCCCGAGAATCAGCTTGTCCAACTCGACCTGTACCCGCTCGGCACTGATCCGGTCGATCTGCCCCGCCATGTCGATGATCGCCCGATGCACCCGATCGCGGAGCGTGAACCCGAGCTGCGAGACGAATCGCACCGCGCGCAACATCCGCAGGGGGTCGTCGGCGAACGACGTCTCCGGCGCGGACGGCGTGTCCAGCTGGCCCTTCAGCAGCGCATCCATGCCGTTGAGCGGGTCGACGAATGTGTGCGAACCGTCCGCGTCGATACGAACGGCCATCGCATTGACGGTGAAATCTCGCCGAACCAGGTCGTCCTCGAGCTTCGAACCGAACTCGACCACCGGATTACGGGACACCCGGTCGTAGGCATCCGCCCGGTACGTGGTGATCTCGATGTCCTGGCCGAACTTACGCGCACCCACCGTGCCGAACTCGATCCCGACGTCCCAGACCGTGTCCGCCCACCCCTTCAGCAGGGCCTGAACCTGCTCCGGACGTGCATCGGTGGTGAAATCGAGGTCGGTACCCAGACGTCCCAGGATCGCGTCACGGACACTGCCACCGACCAGGTACAGCTGATGACCCGCCTCGGCGAACAGCGCGCCGAGAGGAGTCAGCACATCCGACAATTGTCGCAACGTCACCGCGGCCGCAGCCAGCAGGCGCTCACGCCGTTCGTCGTCGACGACAGCGGACGAGGCGTCGGAGCCGGGGGGAATTGTCACGTCCAAGGAGCTTACCGACGCCCGCAAACCGCCATGTACGCACACATCCGTCCCTGCTCGCGCGGGCATCGTCGCGTGTGGCGTTCGAGGGACACCCGCAAGCCCTCTACTATCGATTGAGTGTCTGCCGCCGATCGTGCCAACAGGAGCCGCCGCAACTCGCGGCGGCGGTCCGGCGTCGGCTCACCCGCAAAAACTCGGCTGCGGACGGTTCGTGAAACGTCTGCCGGTGGCCTGGTGGTCAATGGTTTGGGCGGTCCTCGCGAGAACCTGTGCGCAGCCCTGATCGGACGCACCGATCGCCGCGGCAGACTGTTGTGGTCCCTGCCCAAGGGGCATATCGAAAGCGGCGAAACCGCCGAACAGACCGCAATGCGGGAAATCGAGGAAGAAACCGGCATTCGGGGGAGTGTGCTGGCCTCGCTCGGCAGCATCGACTACTGGTTCGTCACCGAGGGCCGTCGAGTTCACAAGACCGTGCACCACTACCTGCTCCGCTTCCTCGGCGGCGAACTGTCCGACGAGGACGTGGAGGTCACCGAGGTTGCTTGGGTTCCGCTCACCGAACTCGCCGCCACACTCGCGTACGCAGACGAACGTAAACTCGCCCAGGTCGCCGACGAACTCATCGCCGAAATGAATGCCGGGGCCGGATGAGGCCGGTCCTGAGCCGCGCCGGTGCCGCCATCATGACCGCACTCGCGGTGTCACTCGTCCCGGTCACGACCGCCCCCGCGGCCTTCGCGGATCCCGCCCGGACGAGTCACCCCGTCCAGGCGCAGGAGCCGGTCCGCGGCGGCAACGACACCGAAGAGCCCGAGTTCCTGCACCTGACCATCGACGACGTGACGCCCGAGTACGTCACCACCTCGAGTGAGCCGACCGTCACGGTCGAGGGTTCGGTCCGCAACGTCGGCGATCGTCCGGTCGAAGATGTGAACGTCCGTCTCCAACGTGCCCCAGAAATCACCGATAGCCCGCGGTTGCGGTCGGTGCTGACGGCCGGCCAGTCCCGATTCGACACCGTCGGTCAGTTCGATGTCGTCTCGGAGCGTCTGGACGAGGGCGAGACGCAGGATTTTTCGCTGTCCCTGCCGCTGCGCTCGGACACCGGGCCGTCGCTCGACATCACCGAACCCGGCGTGTTCCCGATGATGGTCAACGTGAACGGCACACCCGAGTACGGCGGACCCGCACGACTCGACGACGCCCGGTTCCTCTTGCCGGTTCTCGGCGTGCCCGGCAAAGGTGGCCTCGGTGGGGGCACGCCACCGGTCCCGCCGGACATCTCGAGTCCCGTCGAAATGACGATGTTGTGGCCGCTGGCCACCGAACCCAAGCTCGCCGCGGGCATCCCCGGTTCCGTGGGCGACCCGGTCCGATTGGTGGACGACGAACTCGCACGCTCGCTGAGCGAGGGTGGTCGACTCGACGAACTGGTCTCGGCGGTCGAATTCGCAACCCGAGACGACACCGACCCCGAACTCGCCGAGACTCTGTGCCTCGCCATCGACCCCGACCTGCTCATCACGGTCGAGAACATGACCCGCGGCTACCTGGTGGTCGACGACCCTCGACAGCCGACCGGTGCCGCACATGAGGGCACCGGCGCCGAGGCGGCCGCGCAGTGGCTCGAACGCGTCCGGGCGTTGGCGCAGGACATGTGCACCACCGCTGTGCCGTTCGCGCAGGTGGATCTCGCCGCTCTCACCGCGGTGGGCAACCCCAAGCTCACTGCCGCCGCACTCACGGCCCCCGCCGACATCGTCGACAACATCCTGGGTGTGCGCACACTGCGCAACCTGGTGTGGAGCGATTCCGGGGTGATGGACACAGCCACCGCCGCAACGGTCCGGCGCGAGCAGGATGTGACGGCACTCGTCGCCGCCAATGCCGTGGACACGGATCCTCCGTCGACCCTCACGGCGAGCTCTCGATCCGAGGGCGACCAACCCGGTGATACCGCCAGGATTCTCGAACCAGTCCCGCCGCAGCAGGGGAAGTCGGCGGCCGGAGCAGTGGACGCCCTGCTGTTCGATCCGGCCGTGGCAACGGCACTGGCCGCGGTCGGTGAGACTCCGCAGACACCCTCCTACACACCGACCTCGCAGCGCTACAAGTTGACGAGCGATTCGCAGACCGCGCGCCGCCAGGACGCCCTCGGTGCCGTCGCATGGTCCGCGCTCAATCCGCCCGAAACCGGCGAAACGCCCGAACAACGATCGCTGATGGTGGTGCCGCCGCAGTTGTGGACGGCCGACCGAGACGATGCTTCCGCGATCTTGTCGGGCGTGTCGTCGCTGCTGCGTTCCGGATTGGCCGAACCGCGCCCGTTGGATGCGGTGATCGCGGGGCCCCCCGACATTCCCGGTGTCACGGAACTCGATTACCCCCATCAGGCCCGTGAAGACGGCACCGCCGAAGACGTACGCCTGGCCGCGGCCGATCAGTTGCCGCGCATCGAATCGTTCCAGGCAGCCCTCGTCTCCGATCCCCAGGGCATCCTGACGCCCGCCAGGTTCACCGCACCGCTGCGCGAGGATCTGCTTCGCGCCATGAGCCTCGCTCATCACCGTGACGCCGAGCAGGCACGCGCGCAGGACGCTGCCCACAACCGCGTCACACAGGTACGGGACGCGATCGACCGCATGGCGGCATCGGTGTGGGTGGTCTCGCCCGGCGGTGTCTACACCCTCGCTTCCGAGGAGAGTCCGTTGCTCCTCGTCGCCCGCAACGACCTGCCCATCGGTATCGACGTCCACCTGCATGTCGACGCACCGTCCGGGGTGAAGATTACCGACATCGGAGCCACCACGCTCCCACCACGGGGTAGCCGGACCCTCACCGTTCCGGCCCGGATCGACGACACCCGCAAGCTCGAGGTGCAGTTCTCCTTGACGACGGCCGATGGCCGGGCGCTCGGCGAGCCGACCACCGCCACCGTGCGGTCCAACGCCTATGGACAGGCTTTGGCCATACTGACCGCATGTGCCGGCCTGTTGCTGCTACTCCTCGCAGGCCGTCGCCTGTGGCATCGTTTCCGGGGCCAACCAGACCGAGCCGATGAAGGGTACGAACGTTCATGACCGGGAACCACCCCGAGCAGGACCGTCCCGTTTCCCGCTCTCATGCCCCCTTCCGCCCCCGAGCCGGCGGTCGGGAGCGTGGGTATCACGACCCTTTTCAGTACGCGGCAGACGATGCTCCCACCGTGCAGTTCGCTGCGATCCGCACCGATCCGCACCCCGAACCGACCCCGGAACCCGACTCGGCGACCGACCAGCCCGACGAGCCCGGGACACGACGGAACCCCGGGCTCCTCGCTTCGACCGGTTCGATCGCGATCGCCACCCTGATCAGCCGCATCACCGGGTTCGCGAAGCAATTGCTGATCGTGACCGTCCTCGGTGCCGGCATCGCCAGTTCGTTCACCGCGGCCGCGGTGATCCCGAACATGATCGCCGAACTGCTTCTCGGTGCCGTACTCACCGCAATCGTCGTTCCGGTGCTGGTCCGCGCCGAACGTGAAGATCCAGACCAGGGTGTCGCCTTCATCCGCCGCCTGTTCACGGCCACGCTGGTGCTTCTCGGGGCGGGTGCCCTTCTCGCGACCGCTGCGGCGCCGATCCTCGCGCAGATGCTGATTCCCGACGACGGTGAAGTCAGTACCGCGCTCACCACAGCGTTGGCGTATCTACTGCTACCCGCCATCGTGTTCTACGGACTGTCCGCGCTGTTCACAGCCATTTTGAACACCCGGCAGGTGTTCCGGCCCGGCGCTTGGGCGCCGGTTCTCAACAACCTGGTCGTGCTCGCCGTGCTGGTGATCTACCTGTTGACGCCTGGCGAGATCACGCTCAACCCGGTCCGCATGTCGGATCCCAAACTGCTCACCCTGGGTATCGGCGTGACGCTCGGTGTGGTTACCCAGGCCGCCACCGTCTTCCTGGCAGTTCGCCGCGAAAAGATCGACCTGCGTCCGCTGTGGGGGCTCGACGACCGGTTGAAGCAGTTCGGCGGGATGGGCATCGCCATCATCTTGTACGTCCTGCTCAGCCAGGCCGGTATGGTCGTCGTGTACCGCATCGCCTCACAGTTCGACGAGGCCGGGCCGGTCATCTACAGCAATGCATGGGCGATCCTGCAGCTGCCGTACGGCGTGCTCGGCGTGACGGTGCTGACCGTCATCATGCCAAGGCTGAGCCGCAACGCAGCTGCCGATGACACCCCCGCCGTCGTCGACGATCTGTCCGTCGCCACCAGGCTCACGATGATCGCGCTCGTCCCGGTCATCGTGTTCCTCACCTTCATGGGGCCACAGGTCGGCGAAGCGCTGTACGGCTACGGCAACTTCGGTTCCTCCGACGCCAATCGGCTCGGTGAGGCCGTCAGCTGGTCCGCGTTCACCCTCATCCCGTATGCCATGGTGCTGATCCACCTGCGCATCTTCTATGCCCGAGAGAAGGCGTGGACTCCTACCTGGATCGTTCTCGGCATCACCACCGTCAAGATCGCCCTGTCCGCGGCGGCACCGGCGCTGACGTCCAACCCCGATCAGGTCGTGATCCTCCTCGGCGCAGCCAACGGATTGGCGTACATCACCGGTGCGTTCATCGGGGGGTTCCTGCTGCACCGCAGTCTCGGAAACCTGCAGATGGCGAACGTCGGCAAAACCGTGTGGACCGTTGCCGTCGCGTCCGTCATCGGCGCACTCGTCATGCTGGGGGTCGACCGACTTGCCGGGCTCGACAGACTCACGGATGCGCTCGGCGGCCCGGGTTCGATGGTGCGGGTCATCCTCGACGCGGTTCTGATGCTGGGACTGACGTTCATCATCATGTGGTTCGCCAAGATCCCCGAAATCCTTGCCATCACAGTCACCGTCGCCCGTAAGGTGCGTGCGCTGCGTGGACACACCGAGCCGGAACCCGATGTCGATCCGCTTCTCGATGCGCAAACCGAACTCATTCCGGTGATTCGAACCGGGCAGGACGTGCAGGATGAACACTCGGGACTCCCGTACTCTGGAAACCCACGGGAAGGAATGCAGCCCGGGCAAGGTCGGAGTTGGGCATTCGAAGGTGAAGGAGTGAGGGTGAGCGACGACGACGTGCCCGGCGGCAAGGCTGCCGGAGGTTCTGCGGTGCAGGCATCCGAACGCGACGCGGCCCAGCGCTCCGGTTCGAGCAAGTCCGCCGATTCCAGCAAGCCTGCCGAATCGAGCAAGCCTGCGGGAGCGGACGAAACCCCTCCGACCACGGCAACTGCACCGACCACGGCAACTACACCACCCAAGGCGGTACCGCCTCGCTCGGCACCGTCGGCCCCCGCGCCTCCCGAGGCCCCCCCGCGTCCCGAGGCCCCTGCGTCGGGACGTGACCACACCGTCGATACCGGCGTCATGCCGATCGTGACGGGTCCCGGCCGCAGCGAGGCGCCCCGGCCCGGTGCTCGTGGCCCCAAGCTGATCCCCGGCGCCTCCGTGGCAGGCGGTCGTTACCGTCTCCTCACCCCACACGGTGGTGCCCGCGGTCTGCAGTTCTGGCAGGCACTCGACATCAAACTCGACCGCGAGGTGGCGCTGACCTTCGTCGACGCCGAACAGCAATCGAGTTCGAACGGTCCGGAAGGATCGCAGGCCATCCTGTCGCGGACCCTCCGCCTGGGCAGAATCAATCAGCCCGGCCTCGCACGTGTTCTCGACGTGGTCCGCGGTAGCTCCGGTGGCATCGTCGTCGCCGAATGGACACCGGGCCGCTCACTTCGCGAGATGGCCGATACCAAGCCCTCTCCGATCGGTGCGGCAAAGGCGATCCGTGCGCTCGCCGCCGCCGCCGAGGCGGCTCATCGGGCGGGTGGGGCGTTGTCGATCGATCATCCCGACCGGGTTCGAATCAGTATCAACGGCGACGCCGTGCTGGCGTTCCCCGCCACGCTCTCGGACGCCGATTCCAGCTCCGACGTGCGCGGACTCGGCGCCATGCTGTACGGCCTCATCACCGCAAAGTGGCCACTCCCCGAGCCTGCGACCCCAGGTCAGTCGCCGGATCACAAGCCGGGCAGCGTCGGTGGCATGCGCTTCGCGGACCGGGAATCGACAGGGGCACCCGTCAGCCCCCGCGTGATTCGGCCCGAGGTGCCCTTCGAGATCTCTGCGGTCGCACTGCGCTCCCTCGAACCGGGCAGTGGCATTCGGACCGCCGCAACCATTCAGCACATCCTCGACCAGGCGTCCGTCGTCAACGAGAAGACGGAAATGATCCCGGCACTGCGACTCGGCCAGCGCGCTCCCGGTGCCTCCGGTCACGCCCTCGCCGATCCCGAGGCAGTCGAAGCCGAGAAGAAGAAGTCCAACCAGATGCTGGTCGCATTGGCGGCGCTGTCGGTGGCCACCGTCGTGGCGCTGGCGCTGCTCGGATTCTGGTTGGCGAACTTCCTCACCGGTAGCGGATCGGACGCACCCCTGACCGAGCAGACCAACATCGGGCTCACCGGTGTACCCGAGGAGCCTGTTGCGGGCACCGAAGACGGCGAGAACACGGGCGGCGAACCTGCTCCGCCCGCCGCGGCACCCGGTCCCGACGTCGTACCGGAGGGCGCGGTCGTCTTCTCGCCCCAGGGAACCCCGGACAGCCCCGCAGACGCTCACCTGGTCATCGACGGTGACCCTGCCACCACCTGGAGCACCGACGCCTACTTTCAGCCGTTCCCAGCGCTCAAGAACGGTGTGGGCCTGATGGTGACACTGCCCGCTCCCACCAAGATCGCCGAAGTGAGCATCGACTCTCCGACACCGGGCACCCGGGTGGAGATCCGTATCGCCCCGACCCCCGATGCGGGGCTCACTCAGACGCAGGTGGTCGGGGCGGCGGAATTGCGCAGCGACGTCACGAACGTTCCGGTGCAGATGGACGGCGCCACGCAGAACGTTCTGGTGTGGATCACCGACCTGTCCACTGAGGGCGGGCAGAACCAGTCCGCCATCGGAGAAATCCGATTCAAGGCAGCCGAGTAGGACGAGGACGCTCAACCCTCCGTCAGGCGGGGGTCCGACAATCGGACTGAACAACGGCGGCGGAAACGGCAACACCGCGGTCGGCAACGGCGGCAACGCACGCTCCGGCGATGCCACGACAGGAGCGACCACTGGCGGAGATGGCCTCGGCGGCTGGGGCTTCGGAGGCGACGGGACGGGCGGTAACGGTGGAAACGCCGCCGGCGGTAACGGCGGCACCATCAAGGAAGCGCCGGCACAGGAGAGTGGCGGCGGAAGCGGAATCATCTGCACCGTTGGTGGATTCCTGCCATTCCCGATTCCTGCCATTCCCGATTCCTGGCTGCTGATCCAGGAGCCGAAGACTCTGCCAGGGGCCAACTTCGGACCCCTCGGAGGCCCCTGGCAGGGCTCCACATCCTCGTCGATCCGTCCCCGCTCGCAAGGAGTTACCTATGTCCCAGACCAAGAAGTTCACCATTCAGATAATCGCCTTCACTGCAACTACCCTGATCTTCGGCGCCGGAATCGCGAGCGCAGAACCCAGCGACAACCACGCGATAGACAGCCTCAGCGGGGAAGTGCCGGATACAGTTCCCACCCCGGCAACGTCTCCGCCTCCTGTCTTCGTCCATATCCCCGGTATTTCACTGCCAGGAATTTCTGTCGGTGGCACCACGGTCGGTACGGCCGGCGTTGCTTTCCCAGGCGCAGAGCTCGAGCTACCGGATACGCCAGAGTTGCCGTGACCGCACACCACCACCCCCTCCGCTTCGGCTTCCGCGGAGGGGGTGGGATCAGTCCGACTCACCAAACGTCGATCCGTGAGCTAGTATCCGCCCGTGTACTTCTACAGGGGGGAGGGCGGCGAGGACGAACCGTCCGACATCGAATTGCTCAACGCCCATGTCGCGGGTGATCCGCATGCTTTCGCTCAACTCTTCCACCGACATCAGAATCACCTGTGGCACGTCGCGAAGCGCACCAGCTATTCGCCGGAGGATGCGGCGGACGCTCTGCAGGACGCCATGCTTTCGGCGCACCGGAACGCCTCGTCGTTCCGGCGGGATGCGGCCGTTCGTAGCTGGCTGCACACCATTGTCGTCAACGCCTGCCTCGACAAAATTCGGCGTGCCAAGGCCCGGCCCACGCAGCCGTTGTCACCCGACGAGGATGTCCATCCACCCACCCGCCGCGACGAAACAGCGGCGGTGGAAACCCGGTTGATGATCCAAAAGGCGCTGCACCGGCTACCTGACGAGCAGCGCCTCGCAGTCGTGACCGTCGACATCGAGGGGCACCCGGTGGCCGACGCCGCCCGGATTCTCGGGGTGCCGCCGGGCACCGTGAAGAGCCGGTGTGCGCGTGGCCGCACGAAACTGGCGGAATTGCTCGAATATTTCCGCTACGACGGGAACCGATCGTGAACCTGCCGCGTCAAAACACAGTGAAGGCATGCGAGCAGCCGGGCGCGACACGCGCCGACATACAGGGGGAGGAGTGGTGATGGCCGGCGAAGACGACTTTTCGGCACGTCCGTACTCCACAGACCTGCTTTCGGATCTGCATGCGGGCGTGCTTTCCGAGTCGGACAGCGCACGGCTGTGGCCGCAGGTCCGCAATGATCCCGATGCGATGCGTGTCATCGACCAACTCGACGCACTCACGATGGAGTTGTTCGAGTTGGGTCGCGACGAGACCGGCGAGACACCCATTCCCGACAGTGTCGCGGCCAGGATCGACATCGCGCTGAACAACGCTTCTCCTACGGACGCACCATCCGCGGAACCGGGCGCACAGGTAGAAACCGACACACAGGTAGAAACCGACGGTGTCATCCGATTCCCGCGTAGGCGTCGCGTGTGGGCCATCGCGGGCGCGAGTACCGCTGCCGTTGCCATGGTGGCCGCCGGTGTCTTCCTCCCAACGGCAATCACCAGCGGCGACCCTTCCGGTGAACAGACCGTCGCACTCTCGAGCACCACCCCGGAACCCACGCCAGACCTGAGCTTCGCAGGTGAACCTGACCCTGGCGAGATGATGACATTGATGGGTTCACGCAACCTCGGTCCACTCGAGAGTCCGGAAGCTCTCTCCAATTGCCTACAGGCCAACGGAATTGACGCCTCACGGTCCGTTCTCGGCTCCGGACAGGTAATGGTTCGAGGACGTGCGGGGACCGCGATTCTGCTCGCCGGCCCACAGCCACCGCAGATCACCGCACTGGTTGTCGGAAATGATTGCGGTGCAAATAATCCCGACACGATCTCGCGCGACGACATAGGGTGACCGAATCAATCGACTTCGGGCAGCACAGAAGTGAGAAGTGTGAGAACTCGGTCACGAAGTTCCGGTGAATCATCTTCTTCGGCAACAAGACTCGTGAACAGTGCGGCACCGGCGCCGAGCACCAGCAATGCTTTCGCCGTGACGAGCGTGGATTCGTCGTCTCCGGCGAACAACGCGGTACTCGGGCCACTGAACCCCTGCCACAAAGCGGTTCTCAGATCCGCGTGATCGCGGATTGCCGCAAGTAGTCCCGGTGCGGCAGCACGTACTTCCGGCCTGGCAAAAAGTTCAGAACTCCCGGTCACCACCCACCGAATCCACCCCATCCGGTCGGTGCCCTCGAAGGGGCCCAGGTCGGGTGTTGCACCGAGGATCGCGTCGAGGACCAGATGGGCTTTCGACGGCCATCGTCGCGCCATGGACGCCCTGCCCACACCCGTCCTCGCCGCGATCGCTCGCAGGCTCAGCTGTTCCCATCCCACCTCGATCAGCATGTCCCGGGTTGCGGACAACACTTCTTCGTCGATACGCGGGTCGCGCGGTCTACCCGATCTGGTCACGTTCATCACCTCGAATTGTGTGACAAATAGGTAGGGAACGCTATATCGTCCATTTACGAGTCCACTGGCATCGTAATAATTGACATCACACGGATTGGTCGCAGAGATGAGAGTTGCTGTCACCGGGGCAACCGGATACGTCGGCGCGCACACCGCCGCGGCGCTGTTGACACACGGGCACACCGTGCGCCTCCTGACACTTCCCGGCGAGCCGAACGTGACCGCACTGTTTCCTGAGCAGTTGGTCGCCGAGCACGCAGATCGAATCGAGGTCATCGAAGGCGACATTCGTGACGCGACCGCGGTCGAGAGACTCCTCGAAGGCGTCGACGCACTGCTGCACGCCGCCGGCATCGTGGGCACCGACGACAGCCGAGAGCAGCTGATGTGGGAAGTGAATGTGCAGGCCACAGCGCTGATTCTGTCGAAGGCCGCGATGCTAGGGCTCGACCCGATCGTTCATGTGGCGAGTTTCAGCGCACTCTTCCCATCACCCGATCCCGTGATCGGCCCGGACAGTCCCTCTGCACTCGCAAGCAGCGCATACGGCCGGACCAAAGCGGCCGCGGACCGCGTGGCCCGCGGACTGCAACAGACCGGTGCGCCGATCGTCATCACCTATCCGGCGAGCGTCGTCGGACCCGGACTCGGCAGCCGAGGCATCACCGAACAAGGCTGGGAAACGATCCTGAGACTGGGAATTGCACCCAGCCTGCGAGGTGGGATGCAGATGATCGACGTACGGGATGTGGCAGCAGTCCACGCAGCTGTCATGGTTCCCGGCCACGGTCCTCGTCGCTACATCTGCGGTGGTGAGCTGATCTCGTTCAACACCATGGTCGACATCCTCGAACGCGAAACGGGCAGCAGGATTCGTCGAATCCCACTACCAGGAAGGCTGTTTCGTGCCATCGGCTCTCTCTGCGATGTCCTGCGTCCTGTACTGCCGACATCAGCGGGGCTCAGCCACGAAGCGGCCCGGCTGTTGACCTCCGCCGTACCTACCGACGATTCGCTGACACGATCCGACCTGGCACTCGAATGGCGATCACCAACAGACGCCCTCGCCGAGTCCGCACGAAACGGGGTTCCCGCATGAAGCCGTTCGAGACCGCACGACTCGGTCCGCTGACCCTGCGCAACCGATTCGTCAAGGCCGCGACGTTCGAGGGCGTCATGCCCCGAGGAGAAATCACCGACGACCTCGTCGACTTTCACGCAGAGGTCGCCCGCGGAGGTGCCGCCATGACCACTGTGGCGTATTGCAGCATCTCGAAAGCGGGCCGCGTCCACGCCAACACTGTCGTCCTCGATCGAGACCGCGTACCGGGCCTACGCAGACTCACCGACGCGGTTCACGCAGAAGGCGCTCTGGCCTGCGCACAGATAGGGCACGCCGGGCTGGTGGCCAACACCTTGTCCAACAAGTCCAAGACGCTCGCGCCGTCCACCCGATTGAGTCCACCGGCGATGGGACTCGTGCGCGGAGCCACCCTGGGTCAGCTCGACGAAATCGTCGAGCAGTTCGCATCTGCCGCCTGCAATGCGGTCGATGCGGGTTTCGACGCGCTCGAAGTGCACCTCGGCCACAACTACCTGCTCAGCTCGTTCATGAGCCCGAATCTCAACAAGCGCCGCGACCGTTACGGCAGCAACACCCGTGGCAGGGCAGAGTTCCCGCGCCGCGTTCTCGGACGCATCAGGGAAACCGTGGGGGATCGGGTAGCCGTGACCGCCAAGTTCAACATGGCCGACGGCGTCCCGAAGGGGCTGTGGCTCGACGAAAGCCTGCAGATCGCCCAGTGGCTCGAGGCAGACGGGCATCTCGACGCTCTTCAACTCACTGGTGGCAGTTCGCTCCTCAATGGCATGTACTTCTTTCGTGGCGAGGTACCGATGGCCGAGTTCGTCGCATCCCAGCCCAAACTGGTGGGCTACGGCCTGAAGATCTATGGCCCCAGGATCTTTCCCACCTACCCGTTCGAGGAGGCCTTCTTCCTCCCGATGGCCCGCCAGTTCCGTGAGGCCTTGTCCATGCCGCTCATATTGCTCGGCGGCATCAACCGGATCGATACCGTCGAATCTGCGCTGGAGGAGGGATTCGAGTTCGTCGCCATGGCGCGTGCCCTATTGCGCGACCCGTATCTCGTCGAGAAGTTTCGCGGGCACGAGGCTCGAGAGGGTCTGTGCATCCACTGCAACAAGTGCATGCCCACCATCTATCGCGGCACGCACTGTGTCATCCGCGATACCGGGGTCGGGAACAACACCCTCTAGTCTGGTGTTGACCCAATCGTGCACCTGCACGAAGGCACATCATCACCACTGACTATGGGAAGGCCCGCATGACCACTCCGTCGACGGTTCACGAACTCATCATCGTTGGCTCCGGACCTGCCGGGTACACCGCAGCCGTCTACGCAGCTCGCGCAGAACTCGAGCCACTGCTGTTCGAGGGTACCCAGTTCGGTGGCGCCCTCATGACCACCACGGACGTCGAGAACTTCCCCGGCTTCCGCGACGGAATCATGGGCCCCGACCTCATGGAGCAGATGCGTGAGCAGGCCAAACGCTTCGGCGCCGACATCCGCACCGAGGACGTCGACGAAATCGACCTTTCCGGCCCGATCAAGAAGATCGTCGTCGGCGGAGAGACCCACGAAGCCCACGCCGTGGTCCTCGCGATGGGCGCCGCTGCCCGCTACCTGGGCATTCCCGGCGAGGAAACCCTCCTCGGGCGCGGTGTCAGCGCCTGCGCCACCTGCGACGGATTCTTCTTCAAGGACCAGGACATCGCCGTCATCGGCGGCGGCGACTCGGCAATGGAGGAGGCCACCTTCCTCACCCGCTTCGCCAAGAGCGTCACCCTCGTGCACCGTCGTGACGAGTTCCGCGCCTCGCGCATCATGCTCGAGCGCGCCAAGTCGAACGACAAGATCCGGTTCGTCACCAACGCCACCCCGCTCGAGGTTCTCGGCGAGAACAGCGTGACCGGCCTGCGAGTGCAGGACACCGTTTCGGGTGAAGAAACCACCCTGCCCGTCACCGGCGTGTTCGTCGCCATCGGCCACGACCCGCGCAGTGAACTCGTCAAGGGACAGGTCGACATCGACGACGAGGGTTACGTGCGGGTTCAGGCCCCGACCACCGCCACCTCGCTCGACGGTGTCTTCGCGGCCGGTGACCTGGTCGACCACACCTACCGCCAGGCCATCACGGCCGCCGGAACCGGCTGTTCGGCCGCAATCGACGCCGAGCGCTGGCTCGCAGAGCGTGGCGACATCACGTCCAACACCGTCGCCGCCGCGGGTGCACCCGTCGACGCCTGACCCTCGTCTGCTCTTCCTCTCACCGATTAGGAGAATCCCGTGTCGAATACCGTCACCATCACCGACGATTCCTTCAAGCAGGACGTTCTCGCCAGCGACAAGCCCGTTCTCGTCGACTTCTGGGCCACCTGGTGCGGCCCCTGCAAGATGATCGCCCCGGTTCTCGAGGAGATCGCCGGCGAGAACTCGGACAAGCTGACCATTGCGAAGCTCGACATCGACGCCAACCCCGGCGCCGCTCGCGACTTCCAGGTCATGTCGATCCCGACGCTGATTCTGTTCAAAGACGGAAAGCCGATCAACACGATCGTCGGCACCAAGGGCAAGGCTGCCCTGCTGAAGGAGCTTGCCGACGTTCTGTGACGAGGACCATGCTCTCGTCACGGGCGTGAGAATCCGGGTCCCTGTGACAAGCGGGGTCCCGGATTCCCTCTTTAGTGGCAACGTCTGAGAGAATCTTTCGATATGCCCGTCCCGCACCAGCGGAAACGGACAGTATCGCCAACCGCACGAGAGGCTTGGAGAATGCATCGACTCCGTCACGGCGATCACGGCGCTGCCGTCGCGGAAATACGAGGCACGCTCTCCAACCTCGGCTTCCTGCACAACGGCGTCGCCGACACCCGACGTGAGGCCGCCAACGGCTCGCACTGGACCTCGCCCGACGCGATCTTCGATCATCATCTCGACAGTGCAGTACGGGCCTTTCAGCAACAACGGGGCCTCCTCGTCGACGGGGTGGTGGGCCCGGCCACCTATCGATCCATCAAAGAAGCCTCATACCGCCTCGGCGCACGAACTCTCATCTACCAACTGTCCGCACCGTTGTACGGCGACGACGTCGCCGCCCTCCAGACTCGGCTTCAGGATCTCGGTTTCTACATGGGCCGGGTCGACGGCTACTTCGGCCCGCAAACCCACGAGTCGTTGAGTTCGTTCCAGCGCGAGATAGGGATCGCGTCGGACGGGATCTGCGGACCCGACACGCTTCGCTCGCTCGAACTGCTCGGCACCCGGGTCACCGGTGGCTCCCCACATGCGATCAGCGAGGAGGAACTGGTTCGCCGGTCCGGTCCGCAGTTGAGTGGTAAGCGGATCGTCATCGACCCGGGACTGGGTGGTGAAGCCACCGGAGCTGTCGTACAGGGTCCCGAAGGTCTCGTATCGGAGGCGGAGATCCTCTGGGATCTCGCGAGCCGTCTGGAAGGTCGCATGTCGGCAACCGGCATGGAGACGTTCCTTTCACACCCTCAGACGTCCAATCCGTCGGAAGCCGAACGCGCCTCCACCTCGAATGCATTCGACGCGGATCTGATGATCTCGTTGCGCTGCGCCTGCAGTTCCAGCCCCGCCGCGAACGGTATCGCCAGCTTCCATTTCGGGAACTCGCACGGGTCCACGTCGATGATCGGTCAGGTTCTGAGCAGCTTCATTCAGCGTGAGATCGTTGCGCGAACCCAACTGCAGGACTGCCGAACCCACGGCCGCACTTGGGATTTGCTGCGTCTGACGGATATGCCGACCGTCCAGATCGACCTCGGGTACCTGACGAACAGCGCGGATTCGGCCGTTCTTTCCAGCGCACGCGCCCGTGACGCCATCGCAGAGGCCATCCTGGTGTCGGTGAAGCGGCTGTACTTGCTCGGGCAGGACGACCAGCCCACCGGGACTTACACGTTCGCCGAACTGCTCGCCGAAGAGCTGTCTGCCGCCGATCGCACCTGAGTCGCGGCACTCACACCAACGGGCGCACGAGAGTCCGCCTTCTCGTCGATCTCCACCATGCTCAGCGCCGCAGATTCGAGCAACTGCTCGAGCGCAGCCTCCACGTCTTCCTTCCATCCGATATCGCTGTCGATTTCGAGGCGCATCCGAGGGAAACGATGGTGGGGCGCAACAACTTCGAATCCGAACTCCGCGAGAAAGTCGGACCGGATCATGCATTCTCCGGGGGAGCACTGCAGTGTTGCCGTCGCCGAAGCCACATCGGAAGTCGTGCGGTCTTCGCCGGCGTCGGTGAGCCCGAATGCCTCCAGCGCACGCACGCCACGCCGCACCAGATCGGCCACCACCGCACGAAGGAGAGTGGCCCCCAGGTCCTGCTCCTCAGCAGCCGGCTCGAGCCGAACACTGGTGAGGAGCACGGCATCTGCGCTGACGGGTGCCGTAGGAAACAGGTGAGCCCGGGGGACCGTGTGGGGTGGCGCATACAGTGCGCTCCCCACCGGCTTGCCGTCCATCACGGCCACCTGACCGCACGACCCCCACTCGAGCATGACCATCGACAGCCATGCTTCCTTCTCGAACTCCTGATCGCAGAAACCCCGCGAATCATCAACGGCCGCCGGGTCCATCTCCCAGAAAACGCAACGCCTCGCATGGCCGGACAGTTGATCCAGCCCGTCCAGGGTGAGCGAACTGACGTGAGTGGACATCACTCGGGTTCCTGCGCCCCCATCATGTCGACGATCCGCTGCAAGTCGTCCACCGAGCCGAACTCGACGACGATCTTGCCCTTCCGTTTGCCGAGGCTCACGGTGACACGGGTGTCGAACGAATTCGACAGCCGCTCGGCCACGTCCTGAAGACCCGGCATCTGAATCGGGCGTCTACGCTGCTGCGGCTGTTGCGTGTCCCCGTCACTGCGGTTCGCGAGCGTCACCGCCTCTTCGGTTGCACGAACCGACATACCCTCTGCGACGATCCGGGCAGCAAGCACTTCCTGGGCATCCGCACCGGATTCCAAGGACAGCAATGCACGAGCGTGGCCCGCCGACAGCACGCCCGCTGCCACACGACGCTGCACGGGGATCGGCAAACGCAGCAGACGAATCATGTTGGTGACGACCGGACGTGAGCGTCCGATCCGCTCGGCCAGTTCCTCGTGCGTCACCTCGAACTCTTCGAGAAGCTGCTGATATGCGGCGGCTTCTTCGAGGGGGTTCAACTGCACACGATGAACATTTTCGAGAAGAGCGTCGCGGAGCATTGCGTCGTCGGCGGTCTCACGAACGATTGCTGGAATCGTCTCGAGCCCGGCTTCCCGGCTCGCCCGCCACCGGCGCTCACCCATGACGAGCTGATACTTGCCATCCCCGATCGGACGCACCACGATCGGTTGCATCAGACCGAACTCGCGAATCGAGTGAACTAACTCGGCGATCGCTTCGTCGTCGAACACCTGGCGCGGCTGCTTCGGATTGCGTTCGATGCTCTCGGGTGCTAGTTCGCGGTATACCGCACCGCCGGGGGAGGAGAGGGTTTCGTTGTCCTGGTTGCTGTCAGTGGTATCGGCGGCAGAACTCGGACCGTTGCCGGCGGTCTCGTCCTTCGCGCCGTCCGAGGCACCATCGCCGTCCGAGGCACCATCGCCGTTCGAGGCACCATCGCCGTTGGGTGCCGGCTTGGTCATCACGTCGGCAGGAGTTGGCATGCTCCGCGTGTCTGCCCCGATCACAACGTCGGCCGCCGCATTACCGAGACCAGGACCGGCTGCCGGCCCGGTCGGAATAAGAGCGGCCAACCCTCGGCCGAGTCCACCCTTACGCGTCTGGCTCATCTTTTCTCCTGCGTCGAGTTGGCAGCTGTACGTGCCGCGAGTTCGCGGCCCGCATCCAAATAGCTCATTGCCCCACGAGAGCCGGGGTCGTAGTCGAGGACGGTCATCCCGAAGCCGGGCGCTTCCGACACCTTCACGCTGCGGGGGATCACTGCCTTCAACACAGCGTCACCGAAGTGGCTTCGTACTTCGTCGGCGACCTGGTCCGCCAGCTTGGTGCGTCCGTCGTACATGGTCAGCAGCACCGTCGAAACGTGAAGTTCGGGGTTCAGGTGCGACTGCACGAGTTCGATGTTACGCAGCAGCTGCCCAACGCCTTCGAGTGCGTAGTACTCGCACTGGATCGGGATCAGCACTTCTTTGGCCGCCACCATCGCGTTCACGGTGAGCAAGCCGAGGGACGGCGGGCAGTCGATAAGGATGAAGTCCGCATCCACGTCGCCGAGCGCCTCGGACGTCAGCGCCGCCTTGAGCCGGCCTTCACGGGCCACCATCGATACCAGTTCGATCTCGGCGCCTGCGAGATCGATGGTCGCGGGAATGCAGAAGAGCCGTTCACTGTGAGGGCTCTGCTGAATCGCTTCCTTCGCTGTCACGTCCCCCAGGAGAAGCTCGTAACTGGAGGGGGTACCCGACTGGTGTGCCACACCGAGAGCGGTACTGGCGTTGCCCTGGGGGTCGAGGTCGACGACCAGAACCGTGAGTCCCTGCACTGCCAAAGCAGATGCCAGGTTCACTGCCGTGGTCGTTTTCCCGACGCCCCCCTTCTGGTTGGCGATGGTCAGGACGCGACGTTCAGGCGGCTTCGGCAGTGACACCGAACCCGGATGAAGCACTTGACTCGCCCGGTGCGCCGCGGCTCCGATCGGGGTTTCGTCCACCGAAAGGCTGGCATAAGGGACTGTGAATCCGTCCTCCTCATTCAGCGACTGGTCGGATTGACGGTCGGTTTCACGTGAAACTGTTTCACGTGAAACGGCGGATTCAGGTCCACCCGACATTGACTACTCCTTCTGTTGGAAAACATTGGCCGCTCTGCATCCGCACAGTGCCTTCTCGATGGCAACTCATCGACGTCGCCCACGTCGTCGTGGAAGGCGTTCGGCACGCACCACAACGGTAGCCGTTGGAAGTAGATCGCCCCCGCACTCGACCACGTCCACCTTGCCAGCACCCAGACGCGTAAGGGAAGCACGGTCACGAGAAATCTCTTCCGCGGCGCTGGAACCTTTCAACGCAAGCATTCTTCCATGCTCGTGAACCAGGGGGAGTGACCATCTCGCCAACTTTTCCAGCGGAGCGACCGCGCGTGATGTCACTACATCTGCGCCGCCAACCTCCTTGAGAACGCCCGACTCTTCCGCACGTCCACGCACCACCAGAACGTCCAACCCATTCGTCTCCACGAACTCGGCCAAGTAGACCGATCGCCGAAGAAGTGGCTCGACCAATGCAACCCGTAGATCCGGGCGGGCAATGGCGAGGGGGATGCCAGGGAGGCCGGCCCCGCTACCGACGTCGACTACTGACTCACCCTCGGTAATCAGTTCGCCGAGCACGGCACAGTTGAGAATGTGTCGTTCCCACAGTCGGGGGACCTCACGCGGCCCGATCAGTCCGCGCTCCACACCGTCCGTTGCCAGCGAGTGATAGTAGCGTTCCGCGATGTCGAAGCGGTCGCCGAACACCGTCCGAGCCGTCGCGAAGCTATCCCATTGAGTCGGCTCTACGCCATTCGGTTCCACGTGAAACATCCTCCGTGAACATCGCGAAATCAACAAACCAGATGCTGTTCATTATCCGCCTCCATGCTCAGAATATTCGGGTATCCCCGGCGAGTCGGGTGTGCGTCATCCCTCATAGCCCAAGAATTCCGCAGCGGGGGAGGGGAGGGGCTGACACGAAACGGGATCCCGTGTTTCACGTGGAACAAGAATGCGGAATATTTGCTGTCACAGTGACAAAACGGGTGCGGGTGATTGTCCATCCCTCAACAGTTCCACTTCGGGTATCTCGGCAACGTGGCGAGCCTCTCACGGAACGTGTTCAGGATCGAGAATCGGCGTCGGCCATTCGCGACGTTTCACGTGAAACACGAAGCCCTGCCGCCGTGGTCGCCACTTGAGGACTCAGGTTCGTGGCGGAACGACATCCAACTATCGAACCCTACGATTTCGGGTCGCCCTGCCATTTCAGACGACCACATTATACTCTGAGAAGCACTCGGTGAGCCGACCGAGTACCTCATCTCCGATATCGCACAGTTGCGGGTGTATCGCGGGATGGACATGTGAGTCGTGGTTGGCGCCGTGCTCGTTCACGGAAGCCGGCCGTGTTCCCCCCCTCTCGACACTGCATGGAGAACTACATCAGCTGGGCATGGACAGCCGTCGACTCGTTGTCGACGATGTCTCAGGACATCATGGACAGTTCTGGAGCCACTGCCGCCCTATCGCTTGGACGGTAGGTCGATACCGGCATCCACGACGTTGTCGACCCGACGAACCACCTGACTTCGACGGTCCGTTAGGGGTCGAACACCCTCCGCAGTGCGGGGTATACCTACCAGTCTCCGTCACGCCACCGAGCCGTGGCACAAGGTCAGATTCCTGTCTCGGTAACGCTCGCCGGGGCGGATCCGACGAACAGGGCGAGACGAGTGGAGAAGGGATCGCGATGAAAGTGGCACGAATTGGGGCGGCCGGAGCAATCGCCGTTGCCTTGGGAACCATGCTGACGCCGACAGCCGGCGCACAGGACTTCGGCGACTTCGGCCAGTACGGTCCGTGCAGTGAGCGGTTTCGGCTCCCGTGGGAGCCATCGTCACCCACCACGAACGTCGTCGTCAGTCCGTTCGGTAGGGCCGAGATGTATTGCGCTTCATGGCACGGCATCACCCACATCTACCAACTCGACCCGTGGGGCAAGAAGCACAGAATCAACATGGCCACAGTCGATCTGGGGAGTATCAACCCACCACTGGGTTTCTACGTGTGGAATCCGGCGACGTTCTGATCGAACGTGTCAGACCCGCAATAGCGGTGCCGCCTACGGTAGATCCTCGACGGCGACCGATCGAGTGTCTGACGAATGGACATGCCACTCGGTACTGATGACTGTTTTGACGATGCTCCACCACGGGCGTCCGACAATCCGGTTTCACGTGAAACCGAGTCAATCGAGTCCAGTGAAGGTTGCTCCCGCCATCCCTCACTTACCCGGGGCTGCTATTCGATCGAACCAGCAGTCGTGTCCGCGACCGTGCAAGCAGCAAACGGCAAGAAGGTCAACGTCGCCGGCTTCTCCGCCACCCACTCGATCTCTCGAACAACGGCGGTGCTCGAAACTCTCGGATTCGATCCGTTCCCGTCCCGGGCGACGGTGTACCGGATCCTCCTCGATCACAGCCAGATCGTCGCGCAGCCGCTGAAACGCCCCAAAACCAGTCGGCTCGAATATGCCGACCCAGTCGGGTCGTGGCAGATCGACTGCAGGAATACGACCGGTCCACAGCAAAAAGGTCTGCATCCTGCAGACAGTCGACGCCCATCTCCGGTTGGACGTCGGCACGTTCGCCGCGGTCAGTAAGAACGGGGCCTAAGGCTGGCAGGCTCTCGAACCAACCTCGAACTCGGTCAGGATTCGCGGGCAGGCTCACACATCGACATCCTCGAGTTCGACGGATATTCGATTTCCCTCGGCCGATCGGTAGGATTTCAACCACCCGCCACACGGTCCCATGAAGTCCTGACACAGCACATCGCTAGTCACCGAGGACCGGCTCTATAAACATCACAGTGACAAATCATCCATGGGTATTCCATTGGTCTTTGGATATGCCAAATATGGGCAAAGTGGAACACCAACTTCAACTTCATCGCGCTGGCTTGGTAAGTGGGGGAGGGAAGCGGGCGCCAGTTTCACGTGAAACAACGGATGCCTCGCGCAAGGGTTTCAAACGAGCGCTCAGACAAAGAAGTGGGACCCCGGAAGTATCCAGGGTCCCCACATTCTCAGTTGCGTGATGTCAGTCTTTGACTACCACCACGTACCGGGACGGCTCCGCGCCTTCACTCTCGCTCGACACTCCGTCGACAGCCGCAACTGCATCGTGCACGATCTTGCGTTCGAACGGGGTCATCGGACGTAGCGCCTCCCGCTCACCGCTGTCGAGAACGCGCTTCGACGCGGCGGTACCGAGTTCGGTCAGTTCCGAACGAAGATTTGCGCGCCAGCCGGCGATGTCCAGCATCAGTCGGCTACGTTCGCCCGTCGACTGCTGTACAGCCAACCGCGTCAGCTCCTGCAGCGCATCGAGCACCTCACCCTTGCGGCCGACCAGCTTGCTCAGGTCCGCACCGCCGTCGATGCTCACCACGGCCCGATCACCCTCGACGTCGAGGTCGATGTCGCCATCGAAGTCCAGAACATCCAGAAGCTGCTCGAGGTAATCGCCGGCAACCTCACCCTCTTCGATGAGATCGTCGTCGGCGTCCGCATCCGTAACCAACGCGTCGTTCTTGGCTTCTTCTACTGCGGTATCCGGCTCACTTGCCATGAGATTCTCTTCTCCTGAAATCAGCGCCGTTTGCGCTTGTTGGACTTGCCGCGATTCTGCTGGGGACGATTCTGTTTCTGCTTCGCCTGCCCGGAGTTCGGCTTGGGTTTGGGCTTCGGCTTGTCGGAAGCTGCCGACTTGTCGGAGGTCTCGGTACCGGTGGTCTCGGTGGTCTCGGTGGTCTCAGCCGAATCGTTGTCGGACGGCGCAGACGACCCATCCTTCAGCCCGGATGACGGGGCCTGCGCGCCCTTCTTCTTGGCCTTTGATGGACGTGCGCCGGGCTTCGGTGCATTGTCGGCACGTCGTTCGAGTGCCGCAGCCTTCTTCTCTTGTTCCTCAGCATCGATGCGGCGGAACACGATGTGCTGCTGCGCGTACGTCCACACGTTGTTACTGACCCAGTAGAGCAGGATGGCGATGGGGAGGAACGGTCCACCGACGAGTACACCCAGCGGGAACACCCACAGCGCCAGCTTGTTCATGATCGCCGACTGGGGGTTGGCGGCCGCCTCGGGACTCTGGCGAGCAACCGACGCACGAGAGTTGAAGTGGGTGGCGATGCTGGCAATGATCATCAGCGGAATCGCAACCATGGCGATGTTCAGCATGCTCGGAATCGGGCCGTAGTCCGCGAAAGCCTGCAGCTGTTCCGACGGCATCGTGATGAACGCCGAGATCGGAGCTCCGAAGAGTCGTGCACTCAGGAACGACTGAACGTCGTCGACACCGAAGAAGTAGTTGGGGGTGTTGGCGTTCTCCTCCACCGACATGCCCAGCTGGCCGAATCCGGTACCGGTGCGGTTGAACGAACGGAGCACGTGGAACAGACCGATGAACACCGGTGCCTGCGCCAAGACAGGGAGGCAACCCATGATCGGGTTGAAGCCGTGCTCTTTCTGCAGCTTCTGCATCTCGAGGGCTTGACGCTGGCGGTCGTTCGAGTACTTCTTCTGCAGCGCCTTGATCTGGGGCTGCAGTTCCTGCATCTGACGGGTGGTGCGCACCTGCTTGACGAATGGCTTGTAGAGGATTGCACGCAGGGTGAAGACCAGGAACACCACGGAGAGTGCCCAGGCGATTCCGTTGTCGGGCCCGAGGATGAAGCCGAAGGCCTTGTGCCACAGCCAGAGAATTCCGGACACCGGATAGTAAATAATGTCGAGCACGGCTCTATGTACTCCTCTGTTCGTCCACGTTCGCCAGAGCGCTTGGATGGAAACTTATCCGACCGTCTCGGCGGGGCGGGACCGGATCCCACCCACCAGGGTGCCAGGGGGCACACTTCGCCAGGCGGACCACTGTCAAAAACAGGCCCTTGATCGCACCGTGCGTTCTGAGTGCCTCGACCGCGTACTCACTGCACGTGGGCATGAATCTGCAGGTAGGCAGCCTCAGAGGAGACACATAGGTGCGGTAGAGCTCGATCCCGAAGATCAGCACGCGCGCCGGAACCGTCCGAAGGGACGAAAGATCGGGTGCGCTGTTCATACTGATGTACCCACGGATTCATCTCACGTGCTCGAGAAGGTTCATTCGGCGCAACACGCCGCGAACCTGTTGGTCCAACTCATGGCTGTCGGCCTTCGCAGCACCGGGAAGTGCGCGAATCACGACATCTGTTCCATCCGGCACGCTGTGCACCAAGTCCACGCAGATATGACGAAGCCGGCGTGCGACTCGATGTCGAATCACCGCCGGCCCGACAGCCTTACTCACAACCAGTCCGAATCTGGGACCACCGGTTCTCACCAACTCACCTGTGCGAGCGTGATCGAATGCGTGCACGACGACGTCGCGTCTACCGCTCCTTCGACCGCGCTTGACCGTCAGCGAGAAATCAGAGTGCCGACGCAGGCGGTTCGGCTCAGGCAACATCCCGAGCTCCCGATCCCAGCATCGGAATCAGGCGGTGAGAGATGCGCGGCCCTTACGACGACGCGACGAAACGATTGCACGACCCGCGCGGGTCCGCATACGAAGACGGAAGCCGTGAACGCGCGCGCGGCGTCGGTTGTTCGGCTGGAACGTCCGCTTGCCCTTGGCCACGGTCAACACTCCTCGAAGTTCATCGACGCCTCCCGGCGTCATGGATCTAGCGATTACGAAAAACTACTTACCCAACAGTGCAGAGGTCCGATCCGACTCCGGCATCAAGCCAGCACGAACCGGTCACCTCACCAGAGGGTGACTGTTCGAGAGTACTGATCGCACCCTGGCAGGTCAAACTCGTTCACCGGCGAATTCGCACCGTATCGGCAGTTGACGACAGTACCCGACACGCCGATTTCCTACGAATGCTTGCACTGAGCGCCCGAGTGTGCCAAACCGCTGTGAAGTTCCCGACACCTTGCCGGCGTTATCCGCATCGCCACGCCGATGATCCGGATCGGGTGCCTCCGCCTCGATTTCACCGTTCTCATCTGCCCATACGTTTCGATTCATCCACAGGGTTGCGCCGATACCCGATTCTCGCCACTCCAGAGCGATACTGAGAGAAATTTCTCCGGGGGTCGAAGCCGTATCCGCTGCCGTCGATCCCCATCCTCTCTCCTGTTTTCGCAGGTAGAGCACTCAAGCATCAAGCAGGTCCTGCGTACAGTTCTCCGCTTCGATGCCGAGAGCCCCGTTTGTCCACATCTGTGGATAATTGTGTGGAAACACTGATCAGATGGCATATTCTCGTATGCCGGTACGGGGTCGATCCCGCACCGTGAACCCCGGACGGTCATCCGGGAACGAACCCACGGGAGAGGAACTACGTGAACGAAGATCCGAATGCGCTGGCACGGGTCTGGGTCGACGTCGTCGCAGAACTCACGTCTTCCAACCCCGGGGGAGATCTCCCGCCGCTGAGCCGTGGGCAGAAGGCCTGGCTCGCGTTGGTGAAACCGCTCACACTGACGCAGGGGTTCGCGCTGCTGTCCGTTCCGTCGTCGTTCGCCCAGGAGGCGATCGAGCGTGACCTTCGCGAACCGATCCTCCATGTACTCGGCCGTCATCTGGGCGAACAAGTGGAAGGCCTCGGTGTGCGCATTGCGGCCGCCCCTGCCGAACCGGAACCCGAACAGACCACCCCGGAACCTACCGAGGTTCGGGCGCGGTCCAACGATTCCGCCTACCCGGACGACACCGACACAGGTCGGCGACGGCGACTCGAGCCAACAGTCCCGAATTCCGACCCCTATTCCCGCCGGTCGTTCTCGGATTCCCCCTACTCCGAGACTCCTCAGTACGGTGGCCCGCGCTATTCGGATTCCGCCTACTCCGCCCCCAGCTATCCAGAGCCCGCCTACGCGGACCGACAAGGCGCCGACAGCGACCTGTCCGACTCCGAAGAGGTCGACGACGACAGCGAAGCACTCGCGAGTGTTCACGAATCGTGGCCGTCGTACTTCACCAGGCCGCCGAGTGGTCCGAGCCCCAACTCGACCGGGGCCGCCAGCCTCAACGCGAAGTACACCTTCGACACCTTCGTGATCGGATCGTCGAACCGGTTCGCACACGCAGCCGCCGTCGCCATCGCCGAGGCACCCGCACGCGCCTACAACCCGTTGTTCGTGTGGGGCGCGTCCGGCCTCGGTAAAACGCACCTGCTGCACGCAGCCGGCCACTACGCACAGCGACTGTTTCCCGGAATGCGGGTCAAGTACGTGTCCACGGAGGAATTCACCAACGACTTCATCAACAGTCTTCGTGACGACCGCAAGGTGGCGTTCAAGCGCCGCTACCGAGAGACGGACGTGCTGTTGGTCGACGACATCCAGTTCATCGAGGGCAAAGAAGGTATCCAGGAAGAGTTCTTCCACACCTTCAACACACTGCACAACGCGAACAAGCAGATCGTGGTGTCCTCCGACCGGCCGCCGAAGCAGTTGGCAACTCTCGAGGAACGTCTGCGTACGCGCTTCGAGTGGGGTCTCATAACGGACGTTCAGCCTCCCGAACTCGAGACTCGAATCGCCATCCTCAGCAAGAAAGCCCGGATGGATCGACTCGAGGTGCCCTACGACGTCCTCGAGCTGATAGCCAGCCGTATCGAACGCAACATCCGAGAGCTCGAGGGTGCGCTCATTCGTGTGACCGCCTTCGCGTCACTGAACCGACAGCCCCTCGACCTCACGCTGGCCGAGGTGGTTCTCCGCGATCTGATGCCGGATACGGCCACCGTCGAGATCAACGCGGCCACGATCATGGCGGTCACAGCGGAGTACTTCAACATGTCGATCGACGACCTGTGTGGCCCGGGTAAGGCCAGGCCACTCGCACAGGCACGCCAGATCTCCATGTATCTGTGTCGCGAGCTCACCGACCTGTCTCTCCCGAAGATCGGCCAGACGTTCGGCAGAGACCACACCACCGTCATGTACGCCGACAAGAAGATCCGCAAAGAGATGACGGAGCGTCGCAAGATCTACGACCAGGTGCAGGAACTCACCGCTCGGATCAAGCAGCGCTCCAAGCGCTGACAACTCCTCGAGCGGTGCCTCGAGATACCGCTCGAGGCACCGCTCGAGGCACCGCTCGAGATACCGCTCGAGGCCTCTCTCGAGATGGCACTGCCTATCCATCTCTGCGACACACCGCAACGACACGCCGTCGATCGTGCTTGAAAAAAGACACTCACACCTGTGGACAACTGTGGGGATGGGGTGGAATTCCTGTGGACCGCTCGAGGACAAAATTGAACAACCTCGAGTAGTCCACATCCCCCTCGAGTTGGTCCTCGAGTTGGTCCTCGAGTTCTCCCCAAGTCTGCACTCGCGTCGACCTGTGTTTACCGGCCTCGCTCCACAGATTCCACAGGACCTAATAGTACTTCTGAAATCTCTTTCCTAGAACTTCTTTGAAAACAGCGTTGGGGAGCGATCCGGTGCACAGGACGATCCGCCGTCCTCGAGAACGTGCTCGTTCGGCTTTCAAGATCGCGCTCGAGGGCATACCGTTATGCATCGCTGCACTGTGCAAGACTGCTGTGCTGTGGTTGGGCATTCATGCCTGTACACAGCTGACGAATCGTGCCTACCGAGAGGAACACCCCGGCGATGGAGCTTGGAAACCTGAAGTTTCGCGTATCCCGGGAAGAATTCGCCGACTCGGTGGCGTGGGTCGCCCGAAGCCTGCCGTCCCGTCCTCCGGTGCCGGTTCTCGGTGGTGTGCTCCTCGATGCCTCTGAGCAGTTCCTGACGGTTTCCGGGTTCGACTACGAGGTTTCGGCGCAGGTTCGTGTCTCGGCCGAAGTCGCCGACACCGGACAGGTCCTGGTCTCGGGCAAACTTCTCGCGGACATCACCAAGGCGTTGCCGAACAAGCCGGTCGACGTGGTGCTCGACGGCACCAGGGTGTTGATCAACTGCGGTAGTGCCAAGTTCTCCCTGCCGACGATGCCGGTCGAGGACTACCCGCAGCTCCCTTCGTTGCCGCAGCAGACCGGGTCGATTCCCGCAGACTTGTTCTCCGAAGCCATCAGCCAAGTCGCCATCGCGGCCGGCAAGGACGACACCCTGCCGATGCTCACCGGCATTCGCGTGGAAATCGAGAAGACCACCATCGTTCTCGCTGCCACCGACCGATTCCGTCTCGCGGTTCGCGAGATCGAATGGATGCCCACCGCCGACGAGACTTCGGCCGCAGTTCTCGTGCCGGCGAAGACGCTGTCCGAAGCAGCCAAAACTCTTGCTGGAGATGCCAATTCGCCTGTAGAGCTGGCGCTCGGTTCGGGAAGTGCGGTCGGTAACGACGGTCTCCTGGGAATCGTCAACGGCGGACGTCGCACCACGACGCGACTTCTCGACGCCGAGTTCCCCAAGTTCCGTCAGTTGCTCCCGCCGTCGCATACAGCGTTGGCGACCGTGGAGATCGCGTCGTTGACCGAAGCGATCAAGCGTGTCGCCCTCGTCGCCGAGCGTGGTGCGCAGGTGCGGTTGCAGTTCTCCACGGAGGGACTACTTCTTTCCGCTGGTGGCGATGATGCCGGCCGGGCCGAGGAGGGGCTTGACGTGGTCTTCAGAGGCGAACCGCTCACCATCGCGTTCAACCCCGGATACCTCATCGACGGCCTGTCGTCACTGCACGCCGAACAGGTGTTGTTCGGGTTCACGACACCGAGTCGACCAGCGGTTCTGCGACCGGCAACCGAGGAAGAATTCGAGCCGGACGATTCGGGCGCGTTCACCGCACCGGACAGTAATTACACGTATCTGTTGATGCCGGTTCGACTTCCCGGCTGAGCGGAAACCCACGGCTGAGCGAAACCCACGAAAACCCCACGAGCGGACGGAGATCACGGTGCAGATCGGATTGGTCGGACTCGGAAAGATGGGCTTCAACATGCGTGAGCGTCTGCGCGCGCATGATCACGAGGTGGTGGGTTACGATCCCAGGCCCGAGGTGACCGACGTGTCATCGCTCGCCGAACTGGCGGGCGCGCTCGCGGCACCGCGCGTGGTGTGGGTGATGGTTCCCGCCGGCACGATCACACAGGACACCGTCGAGGAGTTGTCCACCGTTCTGGAGTCGGGCGATTTGGTGATCGATGGTGGAAATTCTCGGTATACAGACGACAAGGCGCACGGCGAACTCCTCGCCGAAAAGGGCATCGGCTATCTGGACTGTGGTGTGTCCGGTGGCGTCTGGGGCCTCGAGAACGGCTACGGACTGATGGTCGGTGGCGCCGAATCCGATGTTGCCCGGGCTCTTCCGATCTTCGACGCACTGCGCCCGGAAGGTGAGCGCGCCGACGGATTCGCGCATGCCGGGCCGATCGGAGCCGGCCACTACTCGAAGATGATCCACAACGGTATCGAGTACGGCCTGATGCAAGCGTATGCGGAGGGCTACGAACTGCTCGCCGCGGAAGATCTCGTCACCGACGTGCGCGGTGTGCTCCGGGCGTGGACGAAGGGCACGGTTGTCCGCTCGTGGCTTCTGGATCTGCTGGTGAAGGCACTGGAGGAGGACCCGCATTTCGACGCGATCTCCGGGTACACCGAGGATTCCGGCGAGGGTCGGTGGACGGTTCACGAGGCGATCGACCATGCGGTTCCGGCACCGGTCATCAGTGCTGCACTGTTCGCGCGTTTCGGTTCCCGCCAGGAGGATTCGCCGGCGATGAAGGCTGTGTCGGCTCTGCGTAATCAGTTCGGTGGGCACGCCGTCAAACCTGCGGACGACTGACGGGTCATAGGTGTTCGTTCGCGCACTCTCGCTCCGGGATTTTCGGTCGTGGGACACGTTGGGTATCGACCTGGGCCCAGGATGCACCGTGTTCGTCGGCCCCAACGGTCATGGGAAGACCAACATCCTCGAGTCGTTGGGGTATCTGTCCACGCTGTCGTCGCATCGGGTGTCCTCGGATGCGCCGATGATTCGCATCGGACGGTCCCAGGCTTTCGCTTCCGCGACGGTGGTCAATGCCGGTCGTGAGTTGTCGGTGGATCTCGAGTTCCATGACGGAAAGTCCAACCGGGGACGGATCAATCAGTCTCCGACGCGGCGACCGCGGGAGATTCTCGGGATTTTGCAGACTGTGATGTTCGCGCCCGAGGATCTGTCTCTGGTCCGGGGTGACCCGGGTGATCGGCGGCGTTTTCTCGACGAGTTGTCGTCCACGCGGCGTCCCCGTATGGCGGCCGTGCGCGCGGATTACGACAAGGTGCTGCGTCAGCGATCCGCTCTGCTCAAGACGGCAGGTGGGGCATTGCGGCGCGGGACACGGTCGCAGGAGGGCGCGAGCGCGCTCGCCACGTTGGACGTGTGGGACTCTCACCTGGCCACTCACGGTGCACAGCTACTGGCCGGACGGCTGGCACTGATTCACGAACTAGCACCCTATGTTTCGGACTCGTACCGTTCGTTGGCGCCCACGTCTCGGGCCGCTCGCATCCGCTATCGGTCGAGTCTCGGGGACTCTCTGCCGCCCGAATATCGCGATCCGGAGCGGGCGCCGGAGCCCGACGACCACGTTTTCCTTCGGGAGCAGTTCGTGAACGAGCTGTCGGCAATGCGGTCGCGGGAGATCGAGCGCGGGGTGTGCCTGGTGGGTCCGCACCGTGACGACCTGGAGTTGGAATTGGGGGACGCTCCCGCGAAGGGGTTCGCCAGTCACGGCGAATCGTGGTCGTTCGCGTTGTCGTTGCGGCTCGGTGCGTTCTCGCTGCTGCGGTCCGACGGCACCGACCCGGTGCTGATGCTCGACGATGTTTTCGCGGAGTTGGACCGGTTCCGGCGGAAGGCATTGGCCGAGGTGGCAACGTCGGCCGAGCAGGTCCTGATCACTGCCGCGGTTCCGGAGGACATCCCCGAGGACTTGCGCGCCACCCGCTTCGGGGTGCAAGCGCATGACAGTGCCGACGGTCGCGTCTCGCGTGTTACCCCAGAATATGTGACTTCAGACCGCACGACTCCAGGGGAGGTCTCGCGTGACGAGTGAGAACCCGGACGTACCGGACCAGGAACTGAAGGGTGTCGATCTGGCCCGCAGAGCTCTCGAGGAGGCTCGTGCTGCCGCGAAGGCCAGCGGACGGTCGGTGGGGCAGGGGCGCCGTTCCGGCGGCATTCGTGCACTCCGTTCCCGGCGCCGTCGAGGCTGGTCCGGAGCAGGACCGGACGATCGGGATCCCCAGCCGCTCGGCGCATTGGCGAATGCGATTTCCAAGCAGCGCGGCTGGACCGGGCACGTGTCCGAGGGAACGGTCATCGGCCGGTGGGCACAGGTGGTCGGAGAGGACATTGCCGCTCACGCCGAACCGACGAGTTTGCGCGACGGCGTGCTGAGCATCTCGGCCGAGTCGACCGCGTGGGCCACTCAATTGCGCATGATGCAGTCGAACATCCTGGCCAAGATCGCGGCATCGGTCGGCAACGGTGTCGTGAAGAGCCTGAAGATCACCGGGCCGACCGCACCCAGTTGGCGGAAGGGTGAACGACACATCCGCGGACGAGGCCCTCGGGACACCTACGGGTAGGGCTAGATTTACCTATTACTCAGTGTTACAGTTAACCTGAACGGCAGGGTGAACTGTGTCACACGCAACCCTTCGGACGGCGTGGACGAGGAGTAATGACATGACAGTCTCAACAGGATCGGCGGGATCTGCGCGCGCGAACGAGCCCGATCATCTCGTGTTGCAGGCGCGCAATGTCGAGTTCGACTGGACGAACCTTCCGATGCACTGGATCCCGGGCGATCCGTTCAGCACTCACGTCCTCAACGTGCTGCACCTGCTGCTCCCGGCCGGCGAAGAATGGTTCGTCGATACGTTCAAAGAAGCACTCCCCCTGATCGAAGACGAGCAGTTGCGTGAGGACGTCATCGGATTCATCGGTCAGGAAGCGATGCACGCAAAAGCACACTCGGGCGTGTTGGTTCACCTGAAGGAGAAGGGGCTCGATCCGACGCCCTTCACCGAGCAGATGGACTGGACCTTCGACAAGATCCTGGGGCAGCGACCGCTGACGGGGGGACGCGCGCGCAATCACCTCATCGAACGCCTCGCTCTGGTGGCCGCGATCGAGCACATCACAGCGTTCCTCGGTGATTGGGTTCTCAACGCGGAAGGGCTGGACCGTGCCGGGGTGCATCCGACCATGCTGGACCTGTTGCGCTGGCACGGAGCGGAAGAGGTCGAGCACCGCAGCGTGGCCTACGACGTGATGCGCTATTTCGACAAGCGTGAGCTGCGCAGGATACGAACGCAGATCATCGTGACACCGATGATCGTCTGGCTGTGGGCGCGCGGTACCCGCTACCTCATGCGTCACGACCCCGAACTCATCAATTGGGCACCGCACCGGCGCAAGCCGCACTGGTCGGACTTCTATGCTGCGGGCAAGCGTGGCGTTCTTCCGACGGGGCGGGACCTAGTGGTGCGCATGTCTACCTACTTCACTCGCTCCTATCATCCGAGCAACGAAGGTTCCACCGCACAGGCGGTGCGGTACCTCGCGAGCTCGCCTGCGGCACGAGCGGCGGTGCGATGAACCTCGGAAAAGTCCGTGAGCTACTCACTCCGTTGCCGAGACACCAGGCCCCCCTGGACATCCAGGGCAGGGTCGACAGTGCGGGCAAGCCCCGTTCCGACCGGGCTATGCGGATCACCGAGGCGGTGGCCGACAAGTATCTGAGAGTGTTGTCCGCCTACGAATACGATCCGGCGGACGCCGGACACAATCCGGACACTGCTCTGAATCTCGTTCTCGCGGAGCGCAAGACCGTCGCCGAGGACGACAACGTGGTGCAGTTGAGTTTCCGGTCCGTCGACGGCGCAGATCTTCCTGCCTGGCAACCGGGCTCGCATCTGGACTTTCATCTTCCGTCCGGTCTGAGGCGGCAGTACTCACTGTGCGGTGACCCCGCCGACCGAGACACGTACACCGTTGCGGTCCGTCGGATCGTGGACGGCGGCGGTGGGTCCCTCGAAATGCATGCTCTGACCGTGGGCTCCGAGGTCACGGTGCGCGGACCACGAAACGGATTCCCGTTCGTGGGCATCGGCAGTGCGCTGTTCATCGCCGGTGGTATCGGCATCACTCCGATCCTTGCCATGGTGCGCGCTGCACGAGATCTCGGGATGGATTGGCAGCTCGTCTATTCCGGACGGTCCCGCGAGTCCATGCCGTTCCTCGAGGAGATCGAAAACTTCGAACCGGAGCGTGTGTTCGTGCGGTTGGACGACGAACACGGACTGCCCTCGGCCGCGGATCTCCTCGGCCGTGCCCCGGAAGGCGGAGCGGTCTACTGCTGCGGGCCGACTCCGATGCTCGAGTCCGTGCGGAACCACTTTCCACAGACGCGCTCGACCGCATTGCACTTCGAAAGATTCGGCGAACCACCGGTGGTTGACGGCAAAGAGTTCGAGGTGCAGCTCGTGAGCACCGGTCAGGTTCTGACCGTTCCGGAGGACGAGAGCGCGCTGAATGTGGTGAAGAAGGAGCTGCCCGGCGTCGGATACTCGTGCCGGCAAGGCTTCTGCGGAACGTGCCGGGTGAAAGTCCTCGCCGGAACACCGGATCACCGCGAGACCCGACTCACCACACAGGAACAGGAGAGCGAGATGTTGATCTGCGTCTCCCGAGCCGACGGCGGGCGTCTCGTACTCGACCTCTGAGGGGCTACATGAAGGAACACCTGATGCACACTGCCCATCACACCGTCTCCAACGGGGCGATCGACCTTGCCGTGTTCGAACGCGGCAATCCGAACGGACCCACCGTGGTCATGGTGCACGGTTGGCCCGACACCCACGAATTGTGGACCGGGGTGTCACAGCACCTCGAATCGGCATTCCGGTTGATCTCGTACGACAGTCGCGGAGCTGGTGCCAGCTCGGTTCCGACGTCGGTCGAAGCCTATCGTCTCGAGGCGCTGGCCTCGGATCTCTGCGCCGTGATCGACGCGGTGAGTCCAGGCAGTCCCGTTCACGTTCTTGCACACGACTGGGGTTCGGTCGAGACGTGGGAGGCGGTGTGTGAGCCCGATGCCGCCCGTCGGATCGCCTCCTTCACGTCTGTGTCGGGTCCCAACCTGGACCATCTCGGTTCGTGGATGCGGCGTCGTTTCGCGGAACGCAGGATCGGCGCGCCTCTCGAACAGGCCGTGGCGTCGGCATACACGGTGGCGTTTCAGATCCCCGGTGTGGCGACGCTGCCGCTGAAACTGTGGTTCTCGAAGAACTGGCCGCGTTTCCTGGGATTCTTCGACGGCCTCGACCCTGCATCGGTCCGGCCCGCCGACACGCTGGCGCGGGACATGGTGAACGGTCTGAAGCGATACCGTGCCAATATCCGCCCACGACTGAAGGCGCCGCGTGTTCGTCGCACCACTGTTCCGGTTCAGTTGATCGTGAACGAACGCGACAGAGCCGTGCGTCCTGCGGGGTACGAGGACACTGCACAATGGGTGTCGGACCTGCGGCGATCGGAACTCGATGCCGGTCACTGGTCGCCGATCTCGCATCCGGCGGACATCGCCGAACTGACGGCCAGTTTCGTGACACACCTCGCGAACAGGACGTAATCCCGCCGATTCCGTGTAGGGATTGACCCTCGGTACATCGAAATAGTTCGCCTACGGGGCTCTCAGGGGTGTCGTAGCGCCGCTGTATGTTCGGGGTACCAGTAAGATGATCGTGACATGTAGCGGCATATTGCCGGCACCGTGACCACTGCGGCCCCGTGGGGCCGGCTCGTCGGCTGTGCCGACGATCGGACGTAGAAGGAGGGCTACCCACCCGTGGCTGCCCAGAAGTCAGAGAAGAGCACGTCCAAGAAGGATTACGATGCTTCGTCGATCACCGTTCTCGAGGGCCTCGAAGCGGTCCGGAAGCGTCCCGGTATGTACATCGGTTCCACCGGGGAACGTGGTCTGCATCATCTGATCTGGGAAGTTGTCGACAACTCGGTCGACGAGGCGATGGCCGGGTACGCCAGCAAAGTCGACGTCACCATTCTCGAGGACGGCGGAATTCAGGTCGTCGACGACGGACGCGGCATTCCCGTCGGCATGCACGCCTCCGGTGCACCCACCGTCGAGGTCGTGCTGACGCAGTTGCACGCCGGTGGCAAGTTCGACTCCGATTCGTATGC
This sequence comes from Rhodococcus quanlei, assembly GCF_055231015.1. Classification (NCBI taxonomy): domain Bacteria; kingdom Bacillati; phylum Actinomycetota; class Actinomycetes; order Mycobacteriales; family Nocardiaceae; genus Rhodococcus; species Rhodococcus quanlei. Next base: position 58,582 of record NZ_JBUYWD010000023.1, read on the forward strand.
GGTGTCCGGTGGTCTGCACGGTGTCGGTATCTCCGTGGTGAACGCGCTGTCGTCCAAGCTCGAGGTCGACATCAACGTCGACGGATACGCCTGGAGCCAGACCTACACCGAGTCCAAGCCCGGAGAACTCGTCCAGGGGGCGGAGACCAAGGAAACCGGTACCACCGTCCGCTTCTGGGCCGACGACACCATTTTCGAGACCACGGATTACAACTTCGAGACGGTGGCTCGGCGCCTGCAGGAGATGGCCTTCCTGAACAAGGGACTCACCATCACGCTGACGGACGAGCGGGTCGCCCCCGAAGAGGTGACCGACGAAGCCGTCAGTCAGGTCGCGGAGGCCCCGAAGACTGCGGAGGAAGAGGACGCCGAGGCGGCGGCGCCGGCAGTGCACAAGGTCAAGACCCGCGTCTACCACTACCCGGGCGGGCTCGAGGACTACGTTCGCCACATCAACCGCACGAAGCAGCCGATCCACAATTCGGTCGTCGGGTTCACGGCCAAGGGCACCGGGCACGAGCTCGAGATCGCCATGCAGTGGAATGCGGGCTACTCGGAGTCGGTGCACACGTTCGCGAACACCATCAATACGCATGAGGGTGGTACGCACGAGGAGGGCTTCCGCTCGGCGTTGACGGCGACGGTCAACAAGTACGCGCTCGACAAGAAGTTGCTCAAGGACAAGGACCCGAAGCTCACCGGTGACGACATCCGTGAGGGGCTCGCCGCGATCATCTCGGTGAAGGTCGGCGAACCGCAGTTCGAGGGTCAGACCAAGACGAAGCTCGGCAACACCGAGGTCCGCTCGTTCGTGCAGAAGGCAAGCAACGAACACCTGCAGCACTGGTTCGAAGCCAACCCTGCCGATGCGAAGACCATCGTGCAGAAGGCAGTGTCGTCGGCTCAGGCACGCGTGGCGGCGCGCAAGGCCCGCGAACTGGTTCGCCGCAAGAGCGCCACCGATCTCGGCGGGCTGCCCGGCAAGCTTGCCGACTGCCGGTCGAACGATCCGAGCAAGTCCGAGATCTACATCGTGGAGGGCGACTCCGCAGGTGGCTCGGCGAAGTCCGGCCGCGACTCCATGTACCAGGCGATCCTGCCGCTGCGAGGCAAGATCATCAACGTCGAGAAGGCTCGCATCGACCGCGTCCTCAAGAACAACGAGGTTCAGTCGATCATCACCGCGTTCGGCACCGGCATTCACGACGAGTTCGACATCGCGAAGCTTCGGTACCACAAGATCGTGCTGATGGCCGACGCCGACGTCGACGGACAGCACATCGCAACGCTGCTGCTCACGCTGCTTTTCCGATTCATGCGGCCGCTGGTCGAGCACGGTCACGTGTACTTGGCGCAGCCGCCGCTGTACAAGCTGAAGTGGCAGCGCGGCGCCGACCCCGAATTCGCGTACTCCGACCGTGAGCGCGATGCCCTGGTCAAGGCTGGTCTCGAGGCCGGCAAGAAGATCAACAAGGACGACGGCATCCAGCGCTACAAGGGCCTCGGCGAGATGAACGCCAAGGAACTGTGGGAGACCACGATGGATCCGGAGGTTCGCGTGCTTCGCCTGGTCACTCTCGACGATGCCGCAGCGGCAGACGAGTTGTTCAGCGTCCTCATGGGTGAGGACGTCGAGGCGCGACGTAGCTTCATCACCCGAAACGCGAAGGATGTGCGCTTCCTCGATGTCTGATCGCCAACGGCCCGGTGGCCGCGTAGTTGTTCCGGAATGCGCCGAAACTCATTGAATGTTCATCCAACCTTGGGTGTCGTGACGATCGTGTGTACGGTTATCTGACGCTTGTGTGGCCCGCGTTACTCGTGAGACCAAGGGTGCGGAAGTTACTCCGAAGTAAGTTATTACGGGTTTTTGTGGTAGAACGTCACCATACGAAAACGTGATGAAGTCGTTACCTTGGCAGACGAGGCGACGAAAGTTGCGGTGGGGAACGTAACTGCTCGCCCTCGGTAATGCGTTCATCGAATTCGGGGGCCGTTCATCGAACTCGAGGGCAAAAGCCGAAGGACGCATGAGGTTGAAGACAAGGGTTGAAAGAGAGCGAGAGATGAGCGACGCGTCGCCGTCCCGGACGAAGCTCTGGGATATCGAAGGCTGGGGCCTGCGGTGGAAGGTGACCGCGGTTCTTGCCGTGCCGGTGACCGTCGCCATGGTTCTGGGTGGATTGCGGGTCGAGAACGAGCTCACCGACGCCGCTCATTTCACGACGGCAGCCGAGCAGGTCACGAGCGTGCCGGACATGGTGAACCTCGAGGCCGCGCTGGGCACCGTGGTCAGTAGTTACGCAACCGGAACGATGACCAAGGGTGACAGCGAGGAGCTGGCGACTCAGTTCGAGAGGGTTTCCGAGGCGGCAGCCAACCCGGAGCTTCCGGCTGATATCGCGTCGGCCCTCGATGCAGCCCTCGCGGACGCACATGCGCTCGAAGGCATGACCACCGGCGCCCCCGGTGCCACCTCGATGCAGGTGCTGGCCGAACGTCAGCAAGACTTCGCGAGTCAGATCTCCGCCATCATGGACGACATCGTCGAACCGATCGACAACCGTGAGGTGCTCACCAAGTACACCTTGCTCGTGGACACCCTCGAGGCACAGCGAAAGATCTTCGACCAGGCCTCTCTGATGATCGAGATCATGAACGATCGCAGTACGCCGATGACCGAGCTGATCGCGACCAATGGCGCCGAACTCGCGCTCATCGACATCATGGCGACGTCGTTCCCCGAGGACGATCCCCGGATTCAGCAGCTTCGGGACGGCGTCGCCCGACGTATCGAACTCATGCCTTCAGGTGTCGACGCCATCGAGGCCATGCAGTCCGGAGCACCTCTCCCGATTCTGCAGCTTCGTAGTTCCCTGCTCGAGAGTCTCGACATCTACACCGCATTGATCGACGAGGCGTCGAGCGACATCGCCGAGACCGTCACCCTCCGCGCGGAGGAAACGCGTACCGCAGCACTTCGTGACACCGCGATCGTTCTCGGTACGCTGCTGGCCGCGCTCGTCCTCGCCCTCCTCGTTGCACGTTCGCTCATCGGGCCGGTTCGTCGCCTCCGATTCGGTGCTCTGCAGGTGGCCCGCCGCGATCTTCCCGAAGCCATTGCCAAGATCAAGTCGACCGACGACGTGGCGGATGTGCGATTCGATCCGGTCGAAGTGCATACACGTGAAGAGATCGGCCAGCTGGCAAGGGCCGTCGACGACATTCACGGTCAGGCTTTGAAGCTCGCCGGCGAGCAGGCGAACCTTCGCCTGCAGATCAACGACATGTTCGAGACGTTGGCACGCCGAAGCAAGTCGCTCATCGACCAGCAGCTCGGCCTCATCGAGAATCTCGAGTTCGAGGAGAAGGATCCCCGGAGACTCGAGAGCCTGTTCCGACTCGACCACCTTGCAGCGCGTATGCGGCGAAACGGTGAGAACCTGTTGATTCTCGCCGGTACCCGGGTGCGTCGCGGCTCCGGTGCTCCCGTCGCGCTCGGTGACGTGCTCCGTGCCGCGATGTCCGAGGTCGAGGACTACCAGCGTGTCCAGATGGGTGCTACCCCGGACGGTTCGCTCAGCGGTGCGATCGTCACGGACGTCGTTCACCTGCTCGCCGAGCTCGTGGACAACGCGCTGCGCGCTTCTCCGCCGGACAGCAACGTGAACTTCAGCTTCGCGCGAGCCGTGGACGGTGGCGTTCTCCTCGAGATCTCCGACCGTGGTATCGGTATCCCGCAAGACGAGATGCGTGCGATCAACGAACGCCTCTCCACCGGCGGCGAGGTGGGCCCGGACACGGCCCGTCACATGGGTCTGTTCGTCGTCTCCCGCCTGGCGGATCGTCACGGTCTGACAGTGCGGATGCGCTCCACCTTCGACACCGCACGTAACCCCGGTGTCACCGTCAGCATTCACGTCCCGAGTTCGTTGATCATCACGCAGGCCGGCGGCGGTCCGGGCGAGCTGCGACCGCAGCAGGTCGTGCAGACTCAGCGGTCGGTACAGGCTCGTCCGGTGCAACCGGCGATCCCGTCCCCGCCGCCGGAGCGTCGCGACGATCGTCCGATGCCGGAACGTCGTGAGGTCGTGCCGAACAGGCCGACAAGCGGTGCGCCCGCGTTGCCGCAGCGCAATGCACCGACCAATCCTGCTCCGGCTGCACCGACCAATCCTGCTCCGGCGGCTCCGGCACCTGCCCCTGCCTCCGGCGACGGCGGCTCGTCCACAACCACCGCCGGTCTGCCGAAGCGGCGTCCGGGTGCCAGTGGCATCGCGTCCGGTGCTGGAGTGGCCCCCGCGCCGTCGCCGGCCAACGGAGCCGACGGACCTCGTCCGATGCCGAAGTTGCCCACACGCCGGGCTCCGGAGCCGGCGGCTCCCGCGGCTTCCGCGGCTCCCGCGGCTCCCGCGGCTCCCGCGGCTCCCGCAGATTCCGCGGGCCTACCCACCGACCGCTCCCAACGGCCACGGCCGCCGATGCCGGAAACCGCTGAGGAATCGGCACCGGTTCGGCACCGCTACCGCACCAACCCTGCGAAAACGGCGTCGTTCTTCCAGTCGAGGATCGATCCTCCGCCCGCAGAAAACGGGGAGGGTGGCCACGGCACCCCTATTTTCGCGAACATGGTGTCGGACTGGTTGTCCGACCCGACAAGCGAAGAAGGCGCACCGGGTATCTGGGAATCCGCCGCCGATTCCGGTTGGAACGCAGCCAACCGCGTTGCGTCTGCACCGGTCGAGGTAGATCCTGAAATCGGCCTGCCCAAGCGCCGCCCCGGCGAGCGCTTGGTGCCGGGAAAGGTCGAAGGGGCCAACAACACCGGGACGTTCCGCCGCGTACGCGATCCTGAAACAATTCGGGCCAACTTGAGTAGACACCAGCAGGGTGTACGAAACGGCAGAGCCACCGGGGTGGCCGAGCGCACCAACATCGAAGGAGACCGATGAATACAGCTCACGCATCCGATAACACGAGGCCGCTCGACTGGTTGGTGTCGAACTTCGCCAGCGATGTCCCCGGTGTGACACACGCTGTGCTCGTGTCGGCGGACGGACTCCTCATGGCGGCCAGCGCGCATCTGCCTCTCGACCGCGCCGAACAACTCGCTGCCGTGACGTCCGGTCTCGCCAGCCTTTCCGCCGGCGTCTCCCGCCTCTTCGAAGGTGGTGGCGTCCTGCAGTCGGTCGTCGAGATGCAGCACGGATACCTGCTGTTGATGAGCGTCGGCGACGGCTCGCACCTGGCCACGCTCACCAACTCCGAGTGCGACATCGGACAGGTCGGCTACGAGATGGCCATCCTCGTCGACCGCGTCGGTGCGACGGTGCAGGCGAAAGCCCGCACCCCGCAGGGAACATGACCCTGAGGCACCGTCATGGATGACCAGAACTACGAATCGTCTGCGGGGCCGAACATCGTTCGGCCATACGCCCTCACGTCCGGGCGTACGCGGCCCGCAGTCGAACTCGCACTCGAAGCGCTCATTCAGGCGCTGCCGCATTCGGCTGATCGTCAGTGGGAACTCGACGACGTGAACGCCGCCATCGTGGCGCTGTGCAAGGAATCGCCTTCGGTTGCGGAGATCGCCGCCCGCGTGGGCATGCCCCTCGGGGTTGCACGCGTCCTGGTTGCCGACCTGGTCGAATCCGGACATCTCCAGATCCTGGCGACGCTGAAGGAAGACTCCACAGATTCCGAGCGCCGTGAACTTATCGAAAGGGTCCTCAGTGGACTTCGCGAAATCTGATTCTCAGAACAAGGTCACCTCCACGAAGATCGTGGTCGCGGGCGGATTCGGCGTCGGTAAGACCACGCTGGTGGGGTCGGTCTCCGAGATCGTGCCGCTGCGCACCGAGGCTCTCGTGACCAACGCCAGCGACGGTGTCGACAATTTGAACGAGACGCCGGACAAGGCGACCACCACGGTCGCCATGGACTTCGGCCGCATCAGCCTGGCGGACGACCTGGTCCTGTATCTGTTCGGTACGCCCGGTCAGCACAGATTCTGGTTCATGTGGGACGACCTCATCAAGGGTGCCATCGGCGCGATCGTGCTGATCGACACGCGCCGCCTCGACGAAAGTTTCGCGGCCGTCGACTTCTTCGAAGCGCGGCAGCTGCCGTTCCTCGTTGCCATCAACGAATTCGACGATGCGCCGCGCTATCCGACCGAGGATATTCGTGCAGCGCTCGCGATCTCGAGTGACGTTCCGATCATTCCGATCGACGCTCGCGACCGCGAATCCGCGAAGCAAGCGCTCGTGGCGATCACCGAATACGCCCTGCGGAAGTTGCACACACCCGCGTACTGACGTCCACTGCCCCGCAAACGCCTTCGTGAGGAATGAACGTTGACTGAACATCCGGAACAACTTGCCATGGGGATGTGGGTCCTCGTCCTCGTTGTGATCACCGCATTCTCAGGTGTTTTCGTCGGTATCGCCAGCGCCCGTAAAGCTGCCACCGTGCTCGGGGGGCGCCACCGGATGATGTGGCTGGTGTGGGGTGCGTTGTCGATTGGTGGCGTCGGACTCTGGTTGCCGAAGATCATCGGTTTGGTCGGCGTCGAAGTCGCCGAAACCGCGGTTCGTTACGACCTCCTCTGGATCGTCGGGTCGTTGCTGCTCTCGGTGTCCTCCAGCTACGCCGCGCTGTACGTAGCGAGCCCGGTACCGAATCGTCATCGCATGCCGAGTGGTTCGGTGGAACTCGGACGCCTGTCGACGGGCGGAGCCATCCTCGCAGTCGGCACGACCCTCTCACACCTCGCGCTGATCAGCGGTGTGCAGATTCGCGGTGAGATCGAATACGACTTCGTGATGATCGCAGTGTCGGCCCTGGTGGGCGTGGTCGCTGCTGCTCTCGTCGTGTGGTCCGTGCAGGCAGCCAACTCACGGGTGATTCGGCTCGGTGCGTCGTTCGCGGCCGGTCTCGGGTTCGCCGCAGCGCACTACATCGGTGTCTACGCACTCGTGGCAACGGTCGACCCGAACATCGCGCTCCCGGATGGAATCGACATCTTCTCGGTGCTGTTCCCTGCCTACGTGCTGGGTTTGCTGATCCTCACCATTCCGATCACGGCGCTGCTGATGGCACCGGACCGCATTGCCGCAGAACTCGAATTCGAGGCCGATGCTCTCGCCGAGGAACCGATCGATCACGAGTTCGAAAGGGCATAGATCCGAGTCCTTCACGCCCTCAGCTGACCTGCACCTATAGACTCGGGTGGTTGCGCGACGTTCAACCAGGCCGGGTTGCCTGTGTAGACGTCTAGCCGAGTAGAAGAAGGAGCTCATGACAGACACAACGTTGCCTCCGGAGGGTCCGGGACACGATCGCATCGAGCCCGTCGACATTCAGCAGGAGATGCAGAACAGCTACATCGATTACGCGATGAGCGTGATCGTGGGGCGTGCTCTGCCCGACGTGCGAGACGGTCTCAAGCCCGTGCACCGTCGCGTCCTGTACGCGATGTACGACAACGGGTACCGGCCCGACCGTGGTTACGTGAAGTCTGCGCGTCCGGTCGCCGAGACGATGGGTAACTACCACCCGCACGGCGACTCCTCGATCTACGACACCCTCGTTCGTATGGCGCAGCCGTGGTCGCTGCGGTACCCGCTCGTCGACGGGCAGGGCAACTTCGGTTCTCGTGGCAACGACGGTGCGGCCGCGATGCGTTACACCGAGTGCCGGCTCACGCCGCTCGCGATGGAGATGCTCCGCGAGATCGACCACGAGACAGTCGATTTTCAGGGCAACTACGACGGCCGCTCACAGGAACCGACGGTTCTCCCCAGCCGTGTCCCCAACCTGTTGATCAATGGTTCGGGCGGCATCGCGGTCGGTATGGCGACCAACATCCCGCCGCACAATCTGAACGAGGTCGCCGAGGCCATCTACTGGGCACTCGAGCACTTCGACGCCGACGAAGAGACCACACTCGCCGCGTGCATGGAGCGCGTGAAGGGCCCAGACTTCCCGACGGCGGGCCTGATCGTCGGCGGTCAGGGAATCCACGACGCCTACACCACCGGACGCGGTTCGATTCGTATGCGTGGAGTCGTCGAGATCGAGGAAGACGCCAAGGGGCGCACGACGATCGTCATCACCGAGCTTCCTTATCAGGTCAACCCGGACAACCTGATCACCTCCATCGCCCAGCAGGTGGGCGACGCCAAGATCGCCGGCATCTCCGACATACACGACGAGTCGTCGGATCGTGCGGGCCTGCGCATCGTGGTCACCGTCAAACGTGACGCAGTGCCGAAGGTCGTGCTGAACAACCTGTACAAGCACACCCAGCTGCAGACCAGCTTCGGTGCCAACATGCTCTCGATCGTCGACGGGGTGCCGCGCACGCTGCGCCTGGACCAGATGATCCGGAATTACGTCGTCCACCAGATCGAGGTCATCCGCCGGCGCACCGAATACCTGCTGCGCAAGGCCGAAGAGCGCGCGCACATCTTGCGTGGTCTGGTGAAGGCTCTCGACGCGCTCGACGAGGTCATCGCCTTGATCCGGGCGTCGCGGACGGTCGACATCGCCCGGGCAGGCCTCATCGAGTTGCTCGACGTCGACGAGATTCAGGCAGACGCGATTCTCGCGATGCAGCTGCGTCGCCTCGCGGCCCTCGAGCGACAGAAGATTGTCGACGAGTTGGCCGAGATCGAGCGTGAGATCGCCGACCTCAAGGACATTCTCGCCAACCCGGAACGGCAGCGCCGCATCGTCCGCGACGAGCTGAAGGAGATCGTCGAGAAGTACGGCGACGAGCGCCGCAGCAAGATCATCGCCTCCGACGGCGACGTGAACGACGAGGATCTGATCGCCCGCGAGGACGTCGTCGTCACCATCACGGAGACCGGTTACGCCAAGCGCACCCGCACCGACCTCTACCGTTCGCAGAAGCGCGGCGGCAAGGGTGTGCAGGGCGCCACCCTCAAGCAGGACGACATCGTTCGGCACTTCTTCGTGACCTCCACGCACGACTGGTTGCTGTTCTTCACCACCAAGGGCCGCGTCTACCGCGTCAAGGCCTACGAGTTGCCGGAGACCAACCGCACGGCTCGCGGTCAGCACGTCGCGAACCTGCTGGCCTTCCAGCCGGACGAGCGGATTCAGAGCGTCATCCGGATCAAGACGTACGAGGATGCCCCGTACCTGGTGCTCGCCACCCAGAACGGTTTGGTGAAGAAGTCGCGGTTGAGCGATTTCGACTCCAACCGTTCCGGCGGCATCGTCGCGATCAACCTGCGTGGAGAAGACGAACTGGTGGGCGCAGTGTTGTGCTCGTCGGACGACGATCTGCTTCTCGTGTCCGCCAAGGGCCAGTCGATTCGTTTCGCCGCCACCGACGAGGTGCTGCGTCCGATGGGCCGCGCGACTTCCGGTGTGCAGGGAATGCGCTTCAACGAAGAAGACGTTCTGCTCTCGCTCAATGTGGTGAAAGAGGGCACCTACCTGTTGGTTGCGACCTCGGGTGGTTACTCCAAGCGCACCCCGATAGAGGACTACGTGGCGCAGGGGCGCGGCGGAAAGGGCGTGCTGACCATTCAGTACGACAAGAAACGTGGCACCCTGGTCGGAGCGCTCATCGTCGACGACGACGACGAGCTGTATGCGATCACCTCGGGTGGCGGCGTCATTCGCACCGCCGCCAAGCAGGTACGCAAGGCGGGTCGGCAGACGAAGGGTGTTCGATTGATGAACCTCGGAGACGGCGACAACCTCCTCGCGATCGCCCGTAACGCCGACGAACCGGAAGAAGTTGCCGACAATGCCGACAACGGAGCCAAGGAGTCCTGAGTGAGTACTCCCAATCAGCCTGGCAAGGACGACAAGCGGCAGAGTCCTCCCACCGCATCGACGTCCCCGCAGGAGGGACAGAAGGCGAAGGAGGGGCAGAAGGCGCCGTCGGGGACAGATTCTGCGTCGCCGAAGCAGGCGCCGACGAACGGTCGGCCGCCGTTGCCGCCGTTGCCGCCTCGGCAGTCGTCATCGTCGACGTCGGCCGGTGCAAAAGGGTCGTCCGGTACCAATGGGTCGTCCGCTACCAAAGGCTCCGCTGGGGCATCGAGCGCGGCGTCGCAGTCCAAGCCCGGAGAAGGTTCCGGGCAGCCGAGCGTTCGGGGCACTCAGGTGCCGCCGTGGCAGCGCGCCCAGGGCATCCAGGGGCAGGGCGGCCAGCAAGCGCCCCCGAGTCCTCAACGTGAGCCGCAGACCAACCTGAAGCGTCCGGCGCCGCCGAAGTCCGGTGCTGCCCCCCAGCAGCCTCCCGCACAGCGGCAGCCCCCGAAGCAGGAGGCGTCCAAGCAGGCTCCTGGCGCGGCGCAGAAGCCCCCGTCAGGGCAAGCTCCGGCGGTGAAGCCGAAGCAGGAGCCGACCGGAGCTGCGCCTCGTGTCACGCCGCCACAGAAGGGTGCTGCGCCCAAGACGGCTCCGCCACGTCCGGCTCCGCCGCGAAAGGGCACTGCGCCGCAGAGTGCACCCGCGACGGGCGCGCAGCCGACTCCTGCTCAGCAGCGTGCGGCGGCGAAGGCCAAGGCCGCGGGAATCGACGGCCCGACTCGTCACATCGACCGCAAGTCCCTTCCGAAGGACATGCCGGACCTGTCCGATGCCAAGCATCCGGCGCCGGTCGAGAAGACGTCGACGACGGGCCAGCAGCCGAAGGTTGCGGCGGTGGCGATGCCCCAGCGAGTCGCCGAGGGCGAACCGTTGCGGGCGAGCGTGCAGGTTCGGAAGATCGATCCGTGGTCGATGCTGAAGATTTCCTCGGTGATTTCCGTCTCGTTGTTCTTCGTCTGGATGGTCGCAGTCGGTCTGCTCTACCTCGTTCTCGACGGTATGGGTGTGTGGGACCGGCTGAACAATGCCTTCACCGATATCGTGTCCGCTTCGGGCACCGAGGGGCTGATCACCGCAGGTCAGGTGTTCGGATATGCGGCCGTCATCGGCCTGGTGAACATGGTGCTGATCACCGCTCTCGCCACCATCGGATCGTTCATCTACAACATGAGTTCGGATCTGGTGGGCGGTGTCGAGGTCACTCTCGCTGATCGTGACTGACCTGGGAAAAGTGCGTCTCATCGGACCGGTTTTGGTATCGGCCGGTCCGGTGAGGTAATCTTCCCACTCGGTTCGAGACGAGGAAAAATCGTCTTGTTTCCGCACTCGAGGGCCTATAGCTCAGGCGGTTAGAGCGCTTCGCTGATAACGAAGAGGTCGGAGGTTCAAGTCCTCCTAGGCCCACTCCAAGTGCAGGAAGGACTACACGCATGAAGATGCTCCTCGCAGTGGGAGTCGCAGTGTTGGTAGTCTTCGGGTTGACCAAGTTGCTTTGCGGCGGTGAGGTCTGGCACGAGGTAACGGGGCCTTAGCTCAGTTGGTAGAGCGCTGCCTTTGCAAGGCAGATGTCAGGAGTTCGAATCTCCTAGGCTCCACAGAAATAAGCCACTTTCCGGGAAACCGGGGAGTGGCTTTCTCTGTGTCCGGACGAATGGAACATCCGTCCGATCTGACCGGACGGATGTTCCATTCGTCACTTGATCCAACCACCTCAGGCGATGAAGGTTCCGATCGTCGGGTTGCTTTGGCAGATGGGACTCGATCCCCAGTTGATGGATCCGAAGCCGGTGGCGATGACGTTGCCGACTCCGGTGTCGACGGTGGCCGACAGGTTCGGGTAGACGCCGGAAAGGTTTGTGATACCCGACTGACCGGTGTTGGTGTTCACCCATGCGACAGTGACCTGTCCGGCGGCGGGCATGGGAAAGGCGCCGGGGAACGAGTTGAAGCGAATGACACCCGGAGCGATCGTCTCTCCGGTCATCCCGGTGACAGACATCAGACTTCCCTGGTTGGGGCAGCCGAGCGTCCAGGCGGGGCCACCGAAGGGGTGTGGCGGCGCAGCAGTGGCCGTCCCGGCGAACAGGACGGCTGCCGCGACAGGCGCGATGAGCGCAATCAAACGGCTGGTGGTACGTAGAGCGGACATCGCGCCCTCCTCGTCCGAATTCCCGACGCAGTGATCTTCATCATATTCGCCCGGGTGGGTGCGGGGATAGGAGTCGAGGCGATGTGTAGCGCTGTCGGCCGGGTGCGCCGGTATCGAGCCCCTCCTACGGTGCGGTGTTCGATGTCGTCTCCGACAGGGCCCGGGCGGCGGCGTCACCGTCTCCGTCCATCCACTGCGAGATCACAGCCTCGCGTTGCAGGTCCTCACGGCCCGGGGCGAGCAGCAAGGCAACGATCGGTACCGCCAGCACTGCGATGCCGACGACGAATGCAGGGAGCAACAGCGACATGACCGTCAAACCCTCGGGGGTCGCGGCGGTCGGATCGAGCGTGGCCGTCACTCCGGCCATACCCGTGTAGTGCAGCGCGACCACAGCGCATCCCATGATCAGTGCCGCGACTACCCGGGCGGTGAGGCGTTCCGCCACGCCGGCGAGCCAGAGCGCGGCAGTGGCCGCGACGATGCCGATGACGACGGAGGCGACGACGTACGCCTGATCATGTTCGATTCTGCCCTCGATCCGGATCGCCGCCATACCGCTGTAGTGCATGGCGCTGACGGCCAGACCCATCACCAGCCCGCCGACGGCGAGCGGCACGGCGCGGGGCACGCGAGTCTTGCGCGCGGCATGCGAGTCCACGATCCAGAGACCGAACAGTGTGGCGGAAACCGCGAGCACCACCGAGAACAGCGTCGGTGTGATGTCGTACCGGATGGTGGAACCCGGCACGGCGAAACCCATCATCCCGATGAAGTGCATCAACCAGACACCGACGCCGCCGATGGCCAGTGCCGCCATCGCGAGCCATCGCAGTCTGCCGGTACCCCCGCCCCTCAAGGACTGCCGTACGCAGGACAGGCCCACGTACGATCCGATGACCGAGACCGCATACGCCAAGAAGAGGACCCAGTGTCCCATCGTGAAGTGGTGTAGTTCGTGCGACATGCCATCTCCGTTTGGCACGTCGGGTCGATGTCCCATATCCGGATGGGACGTGCCGTACCGACCGAACGAGGCCGCGCGCAGGTCTCCGGCGCGACGCAGGTCACATTACCCGTGTCACAATCGATGGCGCTCTGCGACGTGCCTCATGGCAACGGCGGCAGGCACGTCGCGGTCAGTAGCCCCGCTGGTCCTGGGGGCCCGGGGTATCCGAGGTCGAGTCGTCTTTCCAAGCGTGCTTGCCGTTGCTCTCGGCCGTTGTCCGCACGGTCGGCGTGGTGGGCTCCGGCGGAACCGACGGCGCAGCCGGCTGCCTGGTCTCGCTGAGAGTCGGGGGAGCGGGTGCCACCGGCGGGTGCTCGCTGCGACGACTGCGGTAGAACGCGAACCCTCCCGCGGCGACCGCGGCGACGCCGAGGGCGATCGCGATGTTGCGGCGGCGGTGTGAGGGTTTCGGCTCGGGCGGCAGGATGCGGCCTGCTGCTGCCTGGACTCGAGCCACGGGCACGCGCTGGGCGCGTTCGGCCCCCTTCCTGGCCAGGTCGAGGCCACGCTGCCCGACGATCACGCCTGCACGACCGAGCCCGCGTCCCGCCGTGACGGCTCCCGAGCGTGCGATTCGGATCGCTTCGCCGACCTTCTCCGAGTCCTTCGCCTCGAGCAGTCCGTCCCGGACGGCACGGGGCAATCCGAGTGACGGCGCCGTGAGCGACGGTGCGGTGAGCGATCGTGTGTCGAGTGACGAATTCGCGCGTGTCATGTTCCCAGCTTGTCACAGCAACCGTGTTCGTCCAGCAAATCCGGAGCACCAGCCACCCGTGTTCCTCGGGACTCGTGGCAACATGGTGGGGTGACTTCACCTCATCAGACAGCAACCGCAACGCTGCACACCAACCGTGGCGACATCTCCATCGCGCTCTTCGGTAACCACGCTCCCAAGACCGTGCAGAACTTCACCGGTCTCGCGGACGGCAGCAAGGCATACACCACCGCAAATGCCGGTGGCACGGAGTCGGGCCCGTTCTACGACGGTGCGATCTTCCACCGCGTCATCGACGGCTTCATGATCCAGGGCGGTGACCCCACCGGCACCGGTGCCGGTGGACCGGGCTACAAGTTCGAGGACGAGTTCCACCCGGAACTGCAGTTCGACCGCGCTTACCTGCTCGCGATGGCGAACGCCGGCCCGGGCACCAACGGCTCGCAGTTCTTCATCACCACCGGTGCCACTCCGCACCTCAACCGTCGGCACACGATCTTCGGTGAGGTCGTCGACGCGGAGTCGAAGAAGGTCGTCGACGCGATTTCCTCCACCCCGGTCGACCGCAGTGACCGACCCGTCGAGCCGGTCGTGATCAACAGCGTCACCATCGCTTGAGAAACGAGACCGTATGACGAACCCCGGCTGGGGTGGGGCTGCAAACGAGGGGTCTGCACCCCAGCCGCGGTGCGTTCGCCACCCCGATCGCCCCACAGCGCTGTCGTGCAATCGGTGCGGCCGTCCGGCATGTCCGGATTGTCTGCACGAGGCGGCCGTCGGCTATCAGTGTGTCGATTGCGTCGCACAGGGCAAGAAGAACGTGCGGCCCGTGCGTGGCGTTGCCGGTAACGCGGTGACGCAGCAGCAACCCACCCCGCTGGTGACGTACATTCTCATCGCCGCAAACATCGCCATCTACCTGGCGACGGCTGCGCAGTCCGGCAGCATCATGCGCAACGCCGCCGGGTCGGGCATCTTCCAAGCGTGGGCGCTCTTTCCGCCGGCCGTCGCGAATGGCGACTTCGAGCGACTACTGGGCAGCGGATTCCTGCATTTCGGCCTGATTCACCTGGCCGTCAACATGTTCGCGCTGTACATCATCGGGCGCGACACCGAAATCATTCTCGGACGTTCCCGCTACATCGCCGTGTATCTGGCGTCGATCCTCGGTGGTTCTGCTGCGGTGATGGCATTCCAGATCGACGCGCTGACCGCCGGCGCGTCGGGTGCCGTGTTCGGATTGATGGGCGCGGAAGTGGTGATTCTGCTTCGCATGCGGCGCAGTCCCACACCGATTCTTGCCGTGATCGCCATCAACGTGATCATCAGTGTGTCGATCCCGGGTATCTCGTTCTGGGGTCATCTCGGTGGTCTGCTCGCCGGTGCGGCGTCGGCGGCCGGGCTTCTCTACGCTCCGCAACTTCTCGGGGCCGGTAACAACCGGGAGAAGGCGGTTCGGATCGGATGGGCGGCGGTGGCCACTGTCGTCGTTGTCGCCCTAGGGGTGATCGTGCTGCGCATCATGCAGATGCGCGTCATGTTCGGCCTCTGAGGCCGATTCGCTCAGCGCTTCTCGGCAGGGACGAACCCGTGTGCCGCGAGTGCGTCGAACACATCCTGCGGGTTGGTGCCCAGGTCCCATCGGCCGAAGATGAACAGTCGTTCCACACCTTCGGTGTCGGTCACGTCGATCTCGAGCATCGGAACCCGGCGTCCCAGACGCGGGTACCGGACGAGTCGCACCCGGGTGATCTCCGAACTGCTGAAGCTGCGGTGCCCGGTGAGTTTGCGAACCGTGATGCGCGAGTCGGCGCCGGTGTGCGCGGCCAGGCGTGGACGCTGCACCGCCCCCGACACCGCCGACGCCAGCATCACGATCGCGGCGACGGAAACGAGTACTCGTCCGGCCGGTTCGTTGGCAACCAGGAAGGACGCACCCGCGAGGACCACCCCACCGACCGCGAGCGCGGCGACGACCCCCATCGGGGTGGCCCACTCGAGTTTTCCCTGTTCAGGCATCGACCTATCCAATTTGTCCACAGGCTTTGTCCACAGTGGGGATGAATGACAACGGTGTAATTGTCTCGGCACCGCGCGTTGGTGCTGTCTCCACCTCCGGGTAACCGACGGCGTCGGTTACCTTTACCTCCATCTCATCGTCATGACGAGGCCGACCACCATGAAGCCGAAGCCGATGAGGAAGTTGTAGGCACCGAGGTCGTTCATCCACGAAAGCTGGTCGGCGGCCAAGTAGTAGACGATCAGCCAGAGTAGGCCGAGGAGCATGAAGCCGAGCATCACCGATACGTACAAGGTGCTGGACGGACCGGCCTTCACCTTCTGCGTGCGGGTTGCAGGGTTGATCGTGTAATCGGTCTTCTTCCGGACCTTCGACTTGGGCATGTCGTCCTCGTTCGTGCGGGTGTACAGGAGTGTGTGTGCAGGTAGATTCGAATCACCTGCTCTCGAGTACACGCTAACAGCGCCGAGGGTGGACGCGACGATCGACAACGAGCGGACGCGACGATCGACGACGGGAGGCGGGCACCCGAGTGACCGGTGAGCGGGCGCGTAGGCCGATGTTCTGGCGCATTCTGGTGCTCGTGGCGTGCCTCGTCGCCGGGTTGCTGATCTCGACCACTCGCGAGGTGTCGAACGGTCTCGAATTGCGGGCCTCCGATTCCACCAGGCTGTCGGATCTGGTGCGCAACGCGCAGGACAAGGTGGACGCCGTCGCCGCGACACGGGACGATTTGGCCGGAGCGCTCGCCACGCTGCAGGAACAGGCCGCCCAGTCGGACACCGGGGTGGCCGAAGCTCTCCGGCAAACGGACGCCTTGGCAGACGACGCCGGGCTCACGCCCGTCACCGGCCCCGGAATCACCGTCACCCTGACGGATGCGCCGCGTGGCGCGGACGGCAAGTATCCCGTCGACGCCACCCCCAACGACCTGGTGGTACATCAACAGGATGTGCAAAGTGTCCTCAATGCGCTCTGGACAGGCGGGGCCGAGGCGGTGAGCATGCAGGACCAGCGAATCGTGAACACGTCGGCGCCGCGCTGTATCGGCAACACCCTGTTGCTGCACGGGCGCACCTACAGTCCTCCGTATGTGGTGTCGGCGATCGGCGATCCCGCCCGGCTCGAGGCGACCCTCGCGAACGAACCCGGGATTCGTCTGTACAAGCAGTACGCCGCGCGGTTCGGATTGGGGTATACGCAGGCCACATCATCTGACCTGACGATCCCCGGGTACACCGGCGGGTAGACCGACCCAATATCCTCGTTTCATGAGGATTCTCGTCGTCGACAACTACGACAGCTTCGTGTTCAACCTGGTGCAGTACCTGGGCCAGCTCGCAGCCGAGGCCGTGGTCTGGCGCAACGACGATCCGCGTGTCACCGGCCCCGATGCCATCGCCGCTGTCGCCGCCGAGTTCGACGGTGTGCTGCTGAGTCCCGGACCGGGAACACCGCAGCGCGCGGGCGCCACCATGGATGTGGTGACGGCCTGCGCGAAGGCCGGAACCCCGCTGTTGGGGGTGTGCTTGGGTCACCAGGCGATAGGTGCCGCGTTCGGGGCCACCGTCGACCGGGCGCCGGAGTTGCTGCACGGCAAGACCAGCATCGTTCATCACAACGGGGAGGGCGTACTGGCGGGCCTGCCGCAGCCCTTCACCGCTACCCGGTACCACTCGTTGACCGTGCTGCCCGAGACCATTTCCGACGAACTCGAGGTGACCGGGCGAACCGACACCGGCATCGTGATGGCGATGCGGCACCGCGAGCTGCCCATTCACGGTGTTCAGTTCCATCCCGAGTCGGTGCTCACCCAGTGCGGGCACCGGATGCTCGCCAACTGGCTCGGCGTGTGCGGGCAGGCGCCGAAGGAGGCGCTGGTCGCGGCCCTCGAAGCCGAAATGGCTCAGGCGCTGAGCACCTGAGCCATGACCGGCGTCGTTCGTCGAGGACCGATCAGCGCGGGATACCCAGGGTTCCGACGCTGACGGTCACTACCGCGTCCTTGCCGATCTCGGAGCCCGGCGGTTGCTGCTGCGACATGATTTTGCCGACCATCTCCGGGTCCAGCGTCGATGTCTTGGTCTGATTGAGCTGCGACGACGAACCGCGCCATCCGGCCGACCGCAGTTCGGACAGTGCCTGGGAGACCGTGTTGTCGGTCAGGTTCGGCATCGTGATGTTGTCACCGTTGGACACCCGCATCTCGATGGTGTCGCCCTTGGCTGCGGTGGAACTGCCGGCGGGCGCTGTCGAGACCACCTCACCGGCGGGGCGGCCGGAGTCGATCTCCGTTTCGGTGACCTCGAAGCCGGCGGCCTCGAGGTTCTTCTTGGCGACCCGGGCTTCCTGCCCCGTGACGTCGGGGACACGGATCTTTTCCGGACCGGTGCCGAGGGTGATGGTGATGGGTGAGTCCACCGCGATGCTCGTACCGGACGACGGCTCCTGCGCGACGACCTTGTCGAGTTCTTCTTCGGTCGACGGTGCCCGTGCGATTTCGGTGTCGAGACGCAAGTCGACCGCGGCGAGCTCCTGTTGGGCTTCCTCACGGGTCAGACCCGCCAAGCGGGGGATCTGCACCTCTTCGGGGCCTGTGGACACCTCAAGGGTGACGATGCTCTGACTCTCCACCTGCGAACCGGACACCGGTCGGGTGGTGATGACGTTGCCGACCGCCACCACCGGATCGGGCTTGTCCTGCCGGGACACTCTCAGTCCGGCATTCTGCAGCGTGGTGGTGGCCTCCTCGGCGCTCTGACCGGCGACGTCGGGGATGGCAATGGTTTCTCGGCCACCGGTCACCGACCACAGGAATGCGCCGACGATGCCCACCACCACGATCGCCGCAATCGCGATGAGCGCGATCTTGAGGGGGTTCGTGTCGGACCGCCGCTCCTCGTCGGAAACGGGGGCAGCGCCGCCACCGCTGTGCGAATGAGCGCCGCTGTGCTCGGCTGCACCGAGCATGGTGGTCCGGTCCTCGTCGTTCATCACCATCGGTGCGCTGGGGCGCTGCCCACCGAGAACGCGAACCAGGTCACTGCGCATGTCCGCGGCGCTCTGATAGCGGTTGGCCGGGTTCTTGGCCATCGCCTTGAGGATCACGGAATCGAGCTCGGGCGGAATCTCCGGGTTGATCGTGGACGGAGTCTTCGGGTCCTCCCGAACATGCTGGTACGCCACGGCTACCGGCGAATCACCCTTGAACGGCGGTCCCCCGGTGAGGATTTCGTACAGCACGCAGCCCAGCGAGTAGACGTCCGAGCGGGCGTCGACCTGCTCGCCGCGCGCCTGCTCCGGCGACAGGTACTGGGCGGTGCCGATCACCGCGGCCGTCTGCGTCATCGGGCTCGAGGCATCGGAGATGGCACGGGCGATGCCGAAGTCCATCACCTTCACCGCACCGGCCCGATTGATCATCACGTTGGCCGGCTTGACGTCCCGGTGCACGATCCCGTTGCGGTGACTGAAATCCAGTGCGGCACAGACGTCGGAGATGATCTCCATCGCCTCCCGCGGCGCCATCGGGCCGTTGGCGCGCACGATGTCGCGCAGGGTGTCACCGTCCACGTACTCCATGACGATGTACGGCAGCGGACCGGCTTCGATCTCGGCTTCACCGGTGTCGTACACGGCCACGATCGCCGGATGGTTCAGCGCGGCCGCGTTCTGCGCCTCGCGGCGGAAACGCAGATAGAACGTGGGGTCGCGGGCGAGGTCTGCTCGCAGAACTTTGATGGCGACGTCGCGGCTGAGCCGAACGTCGCGGGCCAGGTGAACCTCGGACATGCCACCGAAGCCGAGAATCTCACCCAGTTCATAGCGTGAGGAGAGGTTGCGCGGTGTCGTCATGGCTGTCCTTGCGGATTTTCGGTGGTGGTGGTCGTCGTCGGCTGCTCGGTGGTGGTGGTCGTGGTTTCTTCGGTGGTGGTGGTGGTTTCTTCTTCGGTGGTGGTCTGCGCGGTGGTCGTCGTCGGCTGCTCGGTGGTGGTCTGCTCGGTGGTCGTCGTCGGTTGCTCGGTGGTCGTCTGTTGCGTGGTGGTCTGCTGCGTCGTCGTCGGTTCCCAGGTGGTGACCGGCGGCTCCGTGGTGGTGATGGTCGGCAGCGTGGTGGTCAACGGCGCAGGGCGTGACGGTCCGTCGTCACCGCCGGTGTCGAACAGGATCAGAGCCAGCGCGATGATCGCCGCGAGCGCGAGCAGTCCCGCCGCGCCCCAGGCCATCGCCTTCTGCCCGCTCGTCAGGCCGCCCTTGGAGTCGTCGTCGCGCTCCGGATCGGCGGCATAGCCGGTGGGCTCTTCCGTGTAGGACGTCTGCGAGGTGGGCATCTTCTGCGTCGAAGCGGTGCCCATCGGGGGCAGGACCCGTGCTGTCGCAGGTACGGCGCCGGCTCCCGGTGGCGGCGGCCGACGTCCGGCACGCACGGCGGCGACGGCGTCGGCGAACTCGTGACCGTTGGAGTACCGGGTGACCGGATCTTTCGAGATCGTGATGTCGATCAGTTCGCGAATGTTGACGGGCAGGTCTGCCGGCATCGGTGCCGGGGTTTCCCGCACATGCTTCATCGCTACTGTCAGGGCACCCTCTCCGACGAACGGCCTGCGCCCCGACAGCGCTTCATAGCCCACGATGCCCAGCGAGTACACGTCGCTGGCGGCGGTGGCGTCCTCGCCGAGCGCCTGCTCCGGTGCGATGTACTGGGCCGTGCCCATCACCATTCCGGTACGGGTGACCGGTGAGTTCTCGTAGGCCTTCGCGATACCGAAGTCGGTGATCTTCACCTGCCCGGTGGGGGTGATCAGGATGTTTCCGGGTTTGACGTCGCGGTGGACGACCCCGGCGTCGTGGGCTTCCTGGAGGGCGCGCCCGGTCTGCTCGAGCATGTCCAGGGCGTGTGGGACGGCCAGACGTCCCACACGGGAGAGCACGGTGTTGAGTGGTTCACCGTTGACGAGTTCCATGATCAGGTAGGCCAGGGACTCACCGGTGGCGTCGCGGATCTCGCCGTAGTCGTAGATCCCGGCGATGCCGGAGTGATTGAGCTGCGCGGTGGTGCGCGCCTCGAAACGGAACCGCTCGAGGAACTCCGGGTCGGAGGAGAACTCCGACTTGAGTACCTTCACGGCCACACGACGATTGAGACGCTGGTCCGTCGCTTCCCAGACCTGACCCATGCCGCCGGTGGCGATGAGCCGGATCAGGCGGTACCGGTTCGCGATGAGTGCGCCGTTGTTCAATGCCACAGTCAGCCCCCTCGTAGTCCGGCTTCGATGACAGCACGCCCGATGGGTGCTGCCACGGAGCCGCCGGTCGCGGCCAAGGCCTGGTCTCCGCCGTCTTCGACGATGACGGCAATCGCCACCGTCGGCTTCTCTGCGGGTGCAAAGCCGATGTACCAAGCGTGCGGTGGTGTGTTCCGCGGGTCCGTTCCGTGTTCGGCGGTGCCGGTCTTGGAGGCGATTTGGACTCCGGGAATCTTGCCCGCGCTGCTCGTTCGGTTCTCGGACGCGATCATCAGATCGGTCAGGGTGGCCGCCACCTCCGGTGACATGGCCTGACCCGCCGAAACCGGGTCGGTGGTGTCGAGATTGGACAGGTCCGGTCCTTGCAGCTCGGAAATCAGTTTGGGCTCCATGCGCACCCCGCCGTTCGCCACGGTGGCGGCGATGACAGCGTTCTGCAGCGGGGTCAGCGCTACGTCACGCTGGCCGATGCTGGTCTGGCCCAGGGCCGCGTCGTCGGGGATGGGGCCGACGGTGCTGTCGGCGACCGGTAGCGCGAAGTCGGCGAAGTCCTGGCCGATGCCGAACGCCTCCGCCTGATCGCGGATCGCGTCGGCCCCGACCTCGATGCCCAGTTCGACGAACGCGGTGTTGCAGGAGCGGGCGAATGCTTCCAGCAGCGAGGCGGTGGGTGCGGGGCCGCAGGTGGTGCCGTTGTAGTTCTCGAGGGTGGTCGAAGTGCCGGGAAGGGTGATCTGGGGGGCAGCGGTGAACTGGTCCTGCGGGGTGACGCCGGCCTCGAGTGCGGCCGCGGTGTCGACGACCTTGAACGTCGACCCCGGCGGGTACGTCACCGAGACGGCCCGGTTGAGCAGTGGATTCGCCGGGTCCGCATTGAGCTCTTCCCACGCCTGCGTGGAGACGGCGCCGTCGTGGCTGGCCAGCAGGTTCGGGTCGTAGCTGGGGGTGGACACCATCGCCAGCACGTCACCGGTGGCCGGCTCGATGGCCACCACGGAACCGGTGTATCCGCGGGAGGTGAGCTCGTCGTAGGCAACCTGCTGCATCAACGGGTCTACGGTGGTGACGACGTTGCCGCCGCGTGGGTCGCGGCCGGAGACGAGGTCGAAGAACCGCTTGCCGAACAGACGGTTGTCGGAGCCGTTGAGGATGGAGTCGGCGGCGCGTTCGAGGCCCGTGCTCCCGTACTGCATCGAGTAGAAGCCGGTGACCGGCGCGTACGCCTTCGGACTCGACGGTGCGGCCGGGTTCTCCGGATACGTGCGCAGGTACTTGTAGCGATCGGTGGTGGGTACCGACGCGGCGAGTACCTGCCCGTCCGTGGAGATCTGACCGCGCTGACGGGAGTATTCGTCGAGCAGGATCCGCGAGTTGCGTGGGTCGGCACGCAGGCTGTCGGCCTTGATGACCTGCACGTAGGTGGCGTTGGCGAGCAGGGCGACGACCATCACCATGACGGCGATGGCCACGCGGCGCAGTGGTGTGTTCATAACCGCGGCAACATCTGTGTGGTGGCGTCGGCGATGGGGGCGGGGCCCTTCTTCTTGGGCTGCGCCGGCCGGCGGGCCGAATCGGACACCTTCAGCAAAATCGCGATCAGGAGGTAGTTCGCCACCAGCGACGAGCCGCCGTACGACATGAACGGCGTGGTCAGACCGGTCAGTGGGATGAGCTTGGTGACGCCGCCGACCACCACGAACACCTGGACGGCGAGCGTGAAGGCCAGGCCTGCGGCGAGGAGCTTGCCGAAGCTGTCCCGGATGGCGAGGGCGGTCCGCATGCCCCGGATCACCAGGACGAGGAACAGCAGCAGGACGGCGCTGAGACCGACCAGGCCGAGTTCCTCACCGATGGTGGCGACGATGAAGTCGGTTTTCGCGAACGGAACCTGGGACGGGCGCCCGCTTCCGATGCCGGTGCCGGCGATGCCGCCGGTCGCCAGCCCGAACAGGGATTGCGAAATCTGGTAGCCGGTGTCGTTGTAGTCGGCGAACGGGTCGAGCCAGGTGCTCACGCGGACGCGAACGTGACCGAACATGTTGTAGGCGAACACGAACCCGACGGCCAACAGGCCGGTGCCGATGAGTATCCAGCCGACACGTTCGGTGGCGATGTAGAGCATCACCAGGATGGTGGTGAACAGCAGCAGGGACGTTCCGAGATCCTTCTCGAAGACGAGGACGCCCACCGACACGATCCAGGCGCCGAGGATCGGACCGAGGTCGCGGGCCCGCGGGAAGTCCATGCCGAGGAAATGCTTGCCTGCGGTGGTGAACAGATCTCGTTTCGCGACGAGGACGGAGGCGAAGAAGATGATCAGGAGAATCTTCGAGAACTCGCCGGGCTGAATGCTGAATCCGGGCAGCCGAATCCAGATCTTCGCGCCGTTGACCTCGGAGAACTGAGATGGCAGCAGTGCCGGGATCGCCAGAAACACCAGGCCGACGAGACCGAGGGTGTAGCTGTAGCGCGCCAGCAGCCGGTAGTCGTGCAGGAAGATCAGGACCAGCACGAATCCGGCGATGGCGAGGGCCGTCCACAGTACCTGCTGGTTCGCGTCCGAGGACGGTGTCGGCAGCCCGAAGGCGATGGCGGACTGTTGGTCCGCCAGGTCGAGGCGGTAGATCAACACCAGGCCCAGGCCGTTGAGCAGGGCCACGATCGGCAGGATCAGGGGGTCTGCGTGGGGCGCGAATCGCCGCACCGCGAGGTGCGCGATCAGCAGGAGTGCCGCGTATGCCACACCGAACTTGCCCAGGCCCCAGGTGATGCTCTGTTCCTGACTGGCCTCGACGAGTATCAGGGACACCGTGGTGACGAGGACGGCAAGACCGATCAGGAGCAGCTCGACGTTCCGGCCGTTCGATTGCACGGGTGCCGGTGCAAAGCCTCCGGGGGGACTCGGGAAAGAGGACCCGGATGCTGCTGAAGAAACCGACATCAGCCAGCCGCCCTGCAGTTCTGGCCGGGCACCTGCGGGGGTGCTTCCGGCGCAGGCGTCTGCGGCGCAGTGGTTTCCGGTGCGGGTGCTGGAGCGGGCGCGGGTGGTGGCACCGGCACCGGCAGCGGCGCGGGCGCAGGAGCGGGTACCGCCGGCGGGGGGATCGGCACCGGCAGCGGTATCGGCGGCGGCGCGGGAGCCGGGGTGGGCGACGGAGTGGGGGCCTCGGTGGTTTCTTCCTCTTCGACGCAGACCGGAAGCAGATCGTTCTCGACGAGCCTGTTCATCTGGCTGCGGGCGTCGTCGAGGTTGCCGGAGGGGAGCCCGGCGCGGACCTGTTCACGGGCGGTTGCCGCGAGGTCGTCGATTTCGAGGACGTCGCACTCCGCGGGCATCTCGGCGGGGGAGACGAGTTCGAGTGTGTCCGAGTCGGAGATGCATCCGACGAGGCTTGCTTCCTGCAGCGAGTAGCCGAGGACGGATCCGGGGACACCGCGAAGCACGGTCACCCGGTCGTCGTCTGCCGCCACATAATAGTTGCCGCGCACGACGTACCTGCCGACGACGCCCGCGACGGCGACCACTGCGATCAGGGTGACCGCGACGAGCGCCCACTTCAGTTTGCTGCGCTTGCGCTTCGGTTCTTCCGGGGCGGGCCCGACGATGCGTTTCGGGGTGGCCCGCGGGGGGCGCATGGCCGCGGCGCGACCGGCAGCGGTGTTGGGCGGCGGGGTGTCTTCCTCGTCGTCCGAGGAGGCGGCGCCGGCGACGATGGGGTGGCTGTTCCCGTAGTCGAGGTCGATGACGTCGGCGACGACGACGGTGATGTTGTCGGGACCGCCGCCGCGCAGGGCGAGTTCGATGAGCCGGTCGGCGCATTCGTCCTCGGAGCCCTCGCGCAGCGTGTTCTCGATGGTCTCGCCGCTGACGACGTCGGAGAGGCCGTCCGAGCACAGCAGGTAGCGGTCGCCGGCCTTGGCTTCGCGGACGGTGAGGGTGGGTTCGATTTCGTTGCCGGTGAGGGCACGCATGATCAGCGAGCGCTGCGGGTGGGTGTGCGCCTGTTCCGGGGTGATGCGGCCTTCGTCGACGAGGGACTGCACGAACGTGTCGTCGCGGGTGATCTGCGTGAGGGTGTCGTCGCGGAGCATGTAGCCGCGGGAGTCGCCGATGTGGACGAGGCCGAGTTTGCTGCCGGAGAACAGGATGGCGGTGAGCGTGGTGCCCATGCCCTCGAGTTCGGGGTCTTCTTCGACGTGGTCGGCGATGGTGTCGTTGCCGTCGCGGGTGGCGGCCTCGAGTTTGCGGAGGAGGTCCTCGCCGGGTTCGTCGTCGTCGAGGTGGGCGAGGGCGGCGATCATGAGCTGGGAGGCGACTTCACCGGCGGCGTGACCGCCCATACCGTCGGCCAGCGCCAGCAGTCGCGCGCCCGCATACACGGAGTCTTCGTTGTTGGAGCGGACCAGACCGCGATCACTGCGGGCTGCGTAGCGGAGAACCAGGGTCACGGGCGCAACTCGATTACCGTCTTGCCGACACGTACTGGAGTACCCAGCGGCACGCGAACAGAAGTGGTCACCTTGGCCCGATCCAGGTATGTCCCGTTGGTGGAGCCGAGGTCTTCGACGTACCAGTCGGCGCCGCGGGGCGACAGACGGGCGTGCCGGGTGGAGGCGTAGTCGTCGGTGAGGACGAGAGTGGAGTCGTCGGCGCGGCCGATCAGCACCGGTTGCGTGCCGAGGGTGATGCGAGTACCTGCGAGACCACCCTGGGTGACCACGAGATACTTGGCGCCTTTCGACTTCGACTTGGTCATCGAGGGCAGGACGTTGGCCGCTCCGCGGGCATAGCGCGACACGGGCACGCGGACTCCCGAGCCCGCGTAGATGTCGTTGCGGAGGGCGCGCAGGACCGCCCAGACGAACAGCCACAACAGAAGCAGGAAGCCTGCCCTGGTGAGTTGCAGAATCAAGCCTTGCATCGAGCAGTCCACCTCCTTCTGTTTCCCGCGAATCATAGGGGGCATCGGCCCCGGACATCAGGATACGTACAGGTACCGACGAAACGGATTCGACACCATCGCGCGCCCGAACATCACATCGAACTGTGATGTCGGACGTTACGGAACTCCTGGAAAACGCTCAGAGGATGCGGACGAGGATCTCCGAATGGCCGGCGCGGATGATGTCACCGTCCGCGAGCTGCCAATCCTGAACCGGTGCCCCGTTGACGGTGGTGCCGTTGGTGGAGCCCAGGTCGGAGAGCATCGCGACCTGACCGTCCCAGCGGATGTCGATGTGGCGACGGGACACACCGGTGTCCGGGAGGCGGAACTGTGCCTCCTGGCCGCGGCCGATGATGTTGTTGCCCTCGCGGAGCTGGAAGTGGCGTCCGCTGCCGTCTTCGAGTTGGAGGGTGGCGGTGAAGGCATGCCCCTGTTGCCCGTATCCGGCCGGCGGGTAGCCGCCCTGTTGGTAGCCGGGGTCGTACGCCTGCTGGTCGTATGCGGGCTGATCGTACGCGGGTTGATCGTACGCAGGCTGCTGCCCGTAGCCGCCCTGTTGGTAGCCCGGGTCCTGGTATGGCGGGTTGTAGGCCGGCTGGTCGTACGCAGGCTGCTGGTATCCCTGCGGCTGGTAGCCCTGCTCTTGGTACTGAGAGTCGGCGTAGGAGCCGTCCGGGTAGCGGGCCGGAGCAGCCGCCTGCTGGTCGTAGGCAGGGAAGTCCTGCTGGTAGGCAGGATCCTGGAAGTTCGGGTCGCGGAAGTTGGGATCGTAGTCGTACGCGTCCGCGCGGCCGACCTGCTGGTCGTAGGCAGGGGGCGGGTTCCCCTGGTTCTGGGGCGGGTACGCGGGCGGCTCGAAGCCGGCACCACGGTCGAAACCGTTCTGGTAGGCGGGCCCGTCCTGGGCGTACCGCTGATCCTGACCCACGTGGGCGTGACCGTTACGCGCGTACTCGGGTTCGGGCCTGCGGCCCGCGGCCGGTTCGCGGCTGGGGTCGTAGCCTGGGTTCTGCGTCATGGGGCCAGCTCCTGGTTTCGACGTGGCGTTTGTACTTTTCGGGCGTCCGGCATCCGGATCTACCGAACCACTGGTTCGGAACTGCCCCGTGTGTAGTGTTTCCGACGGCTCGAACGCGACCTGAACCGGCCCGTACGTTTGCCAGCCCTGATCGCGAATGAAGTCTTCAAGGTGCCGGGAGAAAGCCCGGACCGTCAAGTCCCTGTCTTTGGCCAACGCGTCATGATCGGAATTGTTGACGGTGATGACATAGCTGTTGGGAGCGAGCCGGTGCCCGCCCTCGAGCTGCTGCACCCGATCGGCGGCCTCCTGCTGCAGTGCAGACTCCACCTCCTGAGGCATCACATTGCCACCGAACACCCGGGCGAACCCGTCACCGACAGCCCCTTGGAGCTTTCGCTCGAAGCGCTGAACAATACCCATTCCGGGACCTCCTCTCGGTGCCGCCGTGGCGGTTGTCGTGGCAGTGCGTGTCGTGACACCAGGGTGTCAGCGTCCCACGGTACTGTCATCGCCTGGCAAAGTGGCGCGAGTTCACCCTCTTGCATGATATCCGTCTTCCGCCGAACCAGCCCTCCCCGCGACAGATCTGCTTCCTGAACTGCACGAATCGTTAAACTCCGATGCGTCGTGTTAATCTTTTCGGCGTTACTCCGGGCGAGTGGCGGAATGGCAGACGCGCTGGCTTCAGGTGCCAGTGTCCTTCGGGACGTGGGGGTTCAAGTCCCCCTTCGCCCACCACGGGGTGTTTGTGAAACGGCTGGGTTCACGTTTGTGAAACTCGATTTGGCCGTCGCATGAACCCCGATTAGCAAGCGAGAAGGCCCGATCCGATGTTTCGGATCGGGCCTTTTTCGTTTTTGTCGGTTGGTTTGGTGTCCTGTCAGGGTGTTTTCTGGTGGTTAGACACGGTTGTTGCCGCCACAGTTTGTGTGTGGCGGTCAGCTGATGTGTGCGGCGGGTTGGTCGGCGGGTGGTCCGACTCCGGGTGCTGCGTTCGGGTCCGGTTTGTGCGCAGGGAGGCTGGTGGTTCGGCGCCTCCGGTCGTCGGGGCTCCGTTTGGTGCGTCCGTCGTGATGGCGTGCGTTGCGCGCGTGGAGCCAGATTTTGCGGATGTTGGCGGCGGCGGTGGTGATCGCGGTGAACATGAGTTGGGCGGTGTAGCCGCGCATGCGGCGTCGTCCGGGTTGGGCGAGGTCTCCGTAGGCGGGGTCTTTGACGAAGCCGTTGAATCCTTCGATGGTGTTGCGGTCGCGCCCGTATCTGCCGCGCCATTCGGGGGTGCCGTAGCGCAGGGATTGTCCGTACTTCACGCCGTCCTCGGGGCCGAAGGTCACGGTCTGCTTGTTCGTGCAGATCCGCGGTGGGTCCACTGGGGGTGTGAGGATGGTGGGCATTCCCAGCGTGGTCTTTTTGCCGGGTGTCGTTTTGAGGGGGCAGGCGACGGTGGGGGACGGGCCTGCGGCGGGGCAACGCATGGGGGTATAGCCCTCGCTGTCAGGGGATTGTTTGCTTTTGAGTAGGTAGGTGGCGCGGCGGGCGATGCGCTGATCGTAGGTGTCGTGATCGATGTGTCCGGCGCGCAAGTCTCGTGTGGCATCGATGAGGGGCTGCGGCATCGAGGGGCAATACCAGTGTCCTTCGACTTGGATGGCACCGGCGTGGGTGGCTTGGATGCCGAGTTGGTCGTCACGGTAGTCGGCGACCAACTCGTATCCCAGCGCACGGAGGGGAAGCTGGAGTTTGTCGGTTTTGCTGTTGGGTAGGTAGGCGCGGTCTCCGACGAAGTAGCGGCCAGGTAGTTCGCGGCCGCGGATCGAGTTCACGCAGGCCATGGCGTTTTCGCCGACGCGGCCCGCGGGCTTGTCCATGGACATGGCGACGGCGAGTAGTGGGTGTTCCGGTTCCTGTTCGGGGTTGCCGGGGGTCATGACCGCGAAGGTGGCCTCGTTCGCCCAGATGGATTTGGAGTGTTTGCGTCCGGTTCCGTCGGTGGGGTCGCGGTGGTCGGCTTCGCGCACGTACCAGGCGGCGTCGATGTCAGGGCTGCACAACACGGACTCGTCTTCGTGGGCAGCTGGGGGTGTGCCGCGTTTGCCCCATACGGGTACGGGGGTGGCGTCGACGCAGATGTCGCCGCGCCAGGCGTTGCGTGCCTTTTCCGGCATTGCCATGAACGTCGCGTGCAGTAGTGCATTTGCCACCTGCAGGGCGCGGTCTTGCTTGGTGCGGCATTCGTCGGGATCGCGGGCGGCTTGAATCTCGCGTACCTGTGGGAGGGGTAGTCGTCGTCCCGGTGTGTTCGGTGCCGAGTCGATGACGGCGAGAAACCGCTTGAACGCCCGGTAGAGCACGTCGTAGAGCGGGTCGGCCGGTTCGCGGCCGTCGGGCAGGTTCGATGGCTCGTAGTCCGGAAGGGTGCTGGGCGTGACGTCGAGCAGTCGCAGTGATTGGTCGTCGAGGCGGTGCCGCAACGTCTCGGCCATACGGGTCACCAGAAGGTCCTCGCACTCGATGGCCAGCAGCGCACTCAGCACGAGCACCACTCGGTCGCGATGGCGAAGGACCGGGCGGCGACCAACGGGGCGCCCGTCCGAGTGGGTACCGTTGTCCTGGTTGCGCCACTCGGCCAGCCATTCGATGATGCCGGAGCTGTCGATGAAATCACAGACGGCGCGGACGGTGTCGACCTTGAACATGGAGCGGTGAGCCCCACGCCCGGCAGTGGCCAGCTGCAGCAACCGCGACGCGTGCTCGTCGAACACTGTCTCCCCGGGCTTGGTCGGGGTGCTCACGTTAGATCCTGATGATCTGGACGTTGGAGTGCGGCGCGAACCTGCCTGGTTGTCATTTCGGGGGTGTGGGCGACGAAACGAGTCAACCCGTGCAAGGTGTCCACACCCGAGGCGGTCATCAGCGCCCGAACCGGAACACCGGCGACCAGATGCCCGACGATCCACGTCGCTCGCATCCGCTGAGAATTCGCCCCGGGCTTTCCGTTGCAGGTGGCGACGAAGCCGGTGATCAGGTTTCGGGTGCGACCGGCTTGCGGCCGAAAAACATGGATGTCGGGTCGTATCGCGGCGGTGGCCAGGTCCGCGAGCGGTTGTTCCCACCGCCCCAAGACTGGAACCGTGCGCGAACGCTCCCCCCGCACATCAATCAGCACACCGTCGTCGTCGACGGTGATGTCTCCGGTGGTCACGGCCCCGACCTCGACCGCCGACAGACCGGCACCCAAGCCCAAAGCCAGCAGCACGTGCGCTTGCAGGCGGCGGTGCGACGTCGCCTGCCCGGACGCCCACGCAGACAATGCCGCGCATTCGGCGTCGCTGTAGGGCGCGGACGGCACGAACCGCGTCAACCCGGGCAGCTGCGGAGCAGTCAGGTGCGGCACCAGAATCTCGGTCATTCGTTGCAGCAACCGCTTCACGTTCCCGGCGGAGCGGGCGGACATCCCGCCGCACTCGTTCACCAGAAATTCCGTGACCACTGCCGGATGAAAGATGCTGTCACGTTCGAGGGGTAGACCGGCAGACTTCCAGCACCAGTGCACGTGCCGACTGGCCGGCCACAGATACTCGCGGGCCGCGATCCAGGTGGCTGGTTCGCAGTCGGCAACAGCGGCACGGAGGAAGGGCCCGATGGTGTCCCAGTCGCGATCCGGAATATTTGCCGGACGGTAATCAGCGAGCATCGCGGCCGCCTCACTCGCGATGTCGGAACGTGTGGCTACACAAAGTGTATCACGTGCGATACACGTCGCAGGTGTGTCAACTTCGATGACATGTTCGTCAGTGCTGGGTGAGTTCGGCACGCCGGTCAGTCGGACCGGCCGACGCGCCGACGATCCACGCCGTGGATGTCCCACGGCCGCGTCCACAGCGCGCCGCCCGCGAGCACCCGATCGGGCGCGATCCGCGGCCACATGACGCCCAGTGGCCGTGCTGTTCTCACCGCTCGAAGTGCCGAGTCCAGCGGCCCCCGCTATTGGGGCACGCCGGAACAGAGCGCGGACTTCGGCGGTCAGCGGCCCGGTCACCGCACCAGGACCGCATCACGCGGCCCCGTCGATCCCGGCATCCGCACTGAGGGTGCGCCGGTGCGCAGAAAGTTCTGCCACACCGGAGTAATCCCGCTATGATTATGCGTAGCCGGTTGGTTTGCTATCGGTCCGAGTAAAGCCTCACCCTGAAGCCGTCCAAAGCATTGGGTGGGGTTTTCTCTTTGCCTAACCTGGTGTGGTGTGCGCCGAATCGTCGGCGACGGAGGACTCATCCCCTCCACCTCCATTCATCTCAGACCTGCCTTCTGGCAGGTACGTGTAGTGAGACCGGGTCGTCTTCACGACACCGCTGCCCGAAGCGTTCGACAGTCGCAGCAAGTTCGTGTTCAACGTGTTCGTGGGACGCTCGCCCGCTTGCCACCCGCGGTCGAGCATCGGTTCGACCAGATCACTGGCATGCACTTCGATGCCCGGTCGTTCCCGCAGAATTGCCAGCACCATGCTCGACACCGATCGCCGCGGCAGATACGTGCGCGGAGACGATGCCTCACCCGAATGGGCATCCTGCGGGTGGGGATCGGCCTCGCCCGCGGCGCGGGTATTCGACACAGCCACACGTAGCGCCAGAACCCGTTCGCACGCCGCGCACAGCTGCTCCGACGGCACCCACTCGATACCGAGTTGGCGAGCCAGCGCGGCGACATCCGACACAGTGCCGAGCGCCTTCACCGACGCACGCTCCGCGTCCGCTACCGCCGAATCCCAATCTGCCTGCATGGCCGATCACCTCCACATACAACTCCAACACAAACTGTGTGGGCCAGTGTGTAAGTTCCTGTCGGCAGAATGGTCCAGAGGAATGAACCAACTGAGTGGAGCATTGGGTTGGTTCATTCAATTGAGCCAATTCATAGGGCAGAGCCCTGTTCGAAGTCACGTCAGGAGGCGAAACGCCTTCAAGTTTTCCTCGACACCATCGAGCAACCACACCCCAAGCACGTCCGACAGAGCGATCACGGACTTGAGATCGGGCACGGTGAGGCCGTACACGACGTTCGCCACCGTCGTCCGCGACATCTCTGTCGCCGTCCGCCGCGACACCGAATCGAACCGCGGAATCCCACCCCGTCCGTCATTCCACCCCTTGGCGCGCATCGCTTCCCGAACATTCCACGACACCGTCCACCGCACCACGAACAACATCGCCGCAGCATGCTCCGGCGCACCCGGCTTCTTCTCGGCGTCCGTGAACTCCCCCCACGGCAGATCGCGGGACGTCCCGAAATCTTTGCCAGCGGTACGCATAACGCGACGATCCTCCCATCTCTAGGTCGAGGCACTAGCCCGCTTGCACATGTCAGGTTGTTCGACCCGAACTCTAGACGTGCACGACCCTCGTCCACACACAGGTTGTGTGGACGGCTACCGATTCACCGTGGTGCCGAACGCCGGTTCCGCATTCGGGGCGCGGCCGGCCGCGCGGGTGTGGTGCAGCGATCAGTGCCGCCGCGACGCCCACAACGCCCGCAAAACCGCCCGCGACGGCGCCCGTCGGCGTGCAGGTGATCCGGCAGGCCCGCACCATCGAAAAACCCGTCAAGGCTCCCACGATCGAGCACCCGGCGCGGCACCCGACGGCCACTCCTGCCCGGTACATAGACGAACACGAGCTCGTACCGCACGTCCCTTCGAATGCCGACCTGCTCGCAAAAACCCTGGACTCGGTCAGCGCCAGTCTCGGCCCCGGCTCGCCGGCCGGACACTGACCGGACCACTGCACGAGACTGCACCCTGGCTTGCCCCACTGCTCGACGATTACCGCCGCCAAACCGCCGACGACACGGGCCTGTCACGACAACAACGCCGCGCCACGCAACGCGTGGACTCGAAGAGCAATCGCCGCTGAGCAGGTCAGCGATTTCGGCCGAGTGGGTCGTTCCGAAACTGTTCGAAGTACCGTTCGTCCTTGTTGGCGACCCGCTGACGTCGCGTTTCCTCACGCTCATTGTTGTTGTGCACGAACGTCGTCACGGCCTGTGCCTGTGGATCATTCAGGACGTCTCGCATCGCCGCATCCACTTGCGGTTGCTTGTCGCGAAGCGCCGCCTGGTAGGCCGCGATGATGGATTGGGCGTCCGGGTGAACGATTGCACTAAGACGGTTCTCGGCGTCGACCTCGACGGTGATGCCATCTACCGTTCCGACACCCCGAATGCCGGCAACCTCATGTTGTGCGCGTTGCACTTTCAGACCGAATTCGTCGAACTCACTCTCGGATGAAGTCATGATCGATCAACCCTTCGTTGATGCGCCCGTGCGGTTCAGGGGTGTGGGTTAGAGGTCGACGGCGTCGCGGTCATCTTCGCTTGCGGCAGGCGACACCCGGTGGACGCATCGATCACTGTGTTCCCTGCAGCGCCTAGGTGAATCGCCGTTCCTTCCTTGGAGTAGAAGCGAACATCGTGGTTACCCGATTCGTCGTGGAACCGCTCCAGTCCGGTGGCGCCCAGCGTCGCCGCGAGTTCTTTCGCCCGCTCAAAAATTTGTGGCCACACGCTGTCAGGGATCTTGATCTTGGCGACGTAATCCTGGAGAAATACGGCACTCCCCTCGCCCCCGTTGTAGGGGTGAGAGCAACCGCTTGTCATTCTG
Organism: Rhodococcus quanlei; assembly: GCF_055231015.1. Classification (NCBI taxonomy): domain Bacteria; kingdom Bacillati; phylum Actinomycetota; class Actinomycetes; order Mycobacteriales; family Nocardiaceae; genus Rhodococcus; species Rhodococcus quanlei. The sequence continues at coordinate 92,198 of NZ_JBUYWD010000023.1, forward strand.
TCGCCCATCCACGTCCACTGCATTCCCGGTACGAGGGTGCTGATGTATTCGGCGAGTTGTTCCACCGCCTGCTGCATCTGGGCTTCGGTGTCCTCGAGGGACGGCAGGGTCGCCAGGGTGGCGGCGGCCTGAGCCGTGTCGGCTTCGCTGGGTTTTTCGTAGGGGTTGTCGAGCACGTCCGATCCACATCCTGTCAGTGCGAGTAGTGCGGCTACTACTATGGCGGACGTTCGTCGTCGCGGTCGTGTTGTGTTCATCAGCGCCACATCCCGGCGAGCGTTGTCAGTATGTCGGTGCGACCGGTCTCGATTGCTGGGTCGCCCTCGACGAGGGCGTTCTCCTCGCCACCGAGACCGACGATGTGGACGAGCGGCCAACGTCATCGAACTCGATGTTGAGTGGTGGAACGGTCGATCACTGTCTTCGCTATGCAAACGGTTCACGGACGCGGGGTGGACGAAGGTGGCGTCACCGCCATTTTCGCTTGCGGCAGACGGCACCCGGTCCTGCTTCCGATGACAGCTCCCTTGCTTCCGATATGGATGGCTGTTCCCTCTGGGCTGTAGAACCTGATCTCATGATTTCCGGGCTCATCGTGGAAGAGCTGTACACCGGTCGCTCCGAACGATGCCGCAGTATTCCGAGCACGTTCGACTACTTGCGACCACACCTGATCCGGGATCGGTCCGGACGCCACATATTTCTGCAATATGGTGTCTTCACCTTCGGTGTCGTTGTAGGGCCGGTTGCAGCCGCCGCCCATTCTGTCGTACATCCACGTCCACTGCATTCCCGGTACGAGGGTGGTGATGTACTCGGCGAGTTGTTCCACCGCCTGCTGCATCCGGGCTTCGGTGTCCTCGAGTGACGGCAGGGTCGCCAGGGTGGCAGCGGCCTGAGCCGTGTCGGCTTCGCTGGGTTTTTCGTAGGGGTTGTCGAGCACGTCCGATCCACATCCTGTCAGTGCGAGTAGTGCGGCCACGGCCAAACCTGCTGTGCGCCGTCTCGTTCGCGTTGTCGTCATCAGCGCCACATCCCGGCAAGGTTCGTCAATATGTCGGTACTACCGGTCTCGATTGCCGGGTCGCCTTCGATGAGCTTGTTCTCCTCGTCTGCGAGACCGGCGATCACGATGGACGTGTTGTAGCCGGATGTCCGTAGCTGGCCGTTGTCACCGGTTCTGGGGTATTCGCTGTGGCCGGTGGCTCCCTCACGCTGCACACCGTCGGGGGTCTCCGTGGCATCGGTGTCGAGGTGGGTGAACTCCGACATGTATCCGGGACTCCAGCCGAAGCGGTTCATGTGCCCAACGATGTCGTTGTGCGCGGTCATCTCGTAGGCGTGCCCGGGTTCGATGTTGAGCTCGTCCAAGGGATCGTCGAACAGATCGTGCCCGGTGCCGAGTCCGGGCGACCCGTACACGATGGTGTCGTCGACGACACCCTCCGGGGTCTGCTGCAGGGCGAGGCCGGTGGTCAGTGACCCGTACGAGTGCCCGACAGCGGTCAGGTGCGGGTCCCCCCCGTCATGAGTGGCGTCGATACCTTCGTAGAACCGTGACAGGTGCGGTGCGGCGGCCTGCGCGTTCCACGGCTCGGACACCCGGATCGCCCCTTCCAGAGTCTTTTCGGAGGCCAGGTCATCGCTGTCCAATTGCGGGGCGTCGTACCCGATCCACGCAATGGTCGACACCGTCTCACCTTTGTGATCGTCCGTATTGCTCAGCTGGATCTCGGCGGTGTCCTTCATGGTCCTTGCTTCTTCGGTCATGTCCTCGATCGACCCCCCGACGGTGGTGTTCAACCCGGGTGTGGTGACCGCGACATGGTCGGCGGTATCCGGGTTGCCGACGGCCACCGCCGCGTGGGTCTGCACCCCGGACTGGGTGTCGAGCAGCATGAGCATCCGATTCGGGTCCGTGTCGATCGTGGCCTTGACTGCCTCTAAGTCTTCCAGCCGGTCCGCCACGGCCGGGTCACCGGCGTGGGCGCGGGTCAACTCGTCGCCGAGCTTGATGCGGTTGTAGTGGTCGCGGTCGGCTACGGGTATGCCGTCGCGGTTGCCGATGTAGTTGTCGTGTTCGAACAGCAAGTCTTTCTCGGCCGGCGACAGGTCCACCCACATCTCGTGCAGCTGCTGCGGGTCCGACGGCAACACCGCCGTGCCGTCGACGATTGCTTGCACGGTCGGGCTGATCGGTGCAGAGCCGGGTGCATTCCGGACAGTGTCCAGGTCTTGCTGCGCGGCGCGAATATCGTGCGCGGCGAGGTTCTCGCCGTCACTGAACTGGGTGAGCAGGCTTTTGATGCGTGTCTCGAATCCCTGGGCCTGCCCGTCGAGCTGCGATTGCAACAGCATGCCGGCCACGGTGGTGTCGCCGTCGAGGACTTTCGGCGCGGTTACGGCGCCGTCGTCGGAGACCGTCATGCCAGCGCCAGGTGCCTCCTGATCGACAAGCACCAGCAACGAGGTGCGGATACCGTCCAACACTGCGCCGTGCGAGGCGTGGGCGTCCACGATGGCAAGCACCGCGGTAGCGACGTGCGAACTGGCAAGTTTCTCGGACAGCCTCTGTGCTGATGCTGCGGACGCCGCGTCGCCTTGCCACGAGCCCATCGCGGTGTCGACCGCACGATCCATCTGCTGCACCTGGTCGGTGAACGTAGTGTTCGATGCCCGCAAGGAGGTCGCGTAGTCGATCATCGAATCCGGTTGGCAGCCGCGCACGTGGGAGATGGTGGTCACGACGCCGGTCCGTTCGTGTACCGCTGCAACTGAGTACGAAACGCCTGCTCGACATCGTCGTAGCTGGCTGCGTTCGACTCGCACGTTGCCGACATGCCGCTCACGTTGTCGCCGATGCGGTGGTACGCGTCCAGTGCCGCGCGAGTCCCCTGCGCCGACACCGCTGCCACCGGTGAGCCCGGCATCGTCACCGCCGCCGAGACAGCGATCCCATTGATGGTCTCGGCGGTAGCCGCCAAAGTCTTGGCGAGCTCCCGAAGTGCCTCGATATCGGCCTGCAGTACCACGCTCATGAACATCCCCCTCTGCCGATCCGTGATTCGGAAGCAACGGACCCGCGATTCGCAGCCAGTGTAACCACGGTAATCCAGATCTCTCCGTGTTGAGTCTGGGACGGGTGCGATACGGCTGTAGAGAGGGAACCTCGATTCAGCGTAAGTTCACGGGATACCTGATTCTCGACACCGGTCAGCTCGGCTGCGACGGCGGCGCGCTGATCCGTCCGGCCGACGATCCCCGCACCGTCTGGGCTGCGTCCTTTGTATCAGGCGGTGCCGCCCCACATCTCGGCGTCCAGCGCTTCGAGTACACGCGCCGGTCCCGCAACGTGCAGTACGTCGATGGGGCGCGCACCGCCGAGGTGAATGTTCGTGCTGGTGATCCACGCTTGGGCTGCGCTGCCTCCCCAGATCAGGCGGGCGCGTAGCAGAATGTGATCGAGGTCGATCACGATTGGTGCCACCTCGGGGGCGATGGTTTGCTGGCCGGACGTCCAGAGTCTGACGCGCGTCGGGGTCACGCCGAGAAGCCGGGCCAACGCGACTACGCGAAATACTGTGGTGAGGTGGTTCAGTTGCGCCACTGCGGGCCCCGAACCGGCGGCTCGGTGGGCGCTGTTACGAGTGGACTCTGCTGGTGGCGTTCGGTGTCGGGATGTCATGTCGATGATCGTTCGTCGGCGGTCTGTCCAGCCAAGCCCACGGTGCGCATCGAGTAGATGTGGGGCGCATTTCAGTGATGGTGCTCTGCGTGGATGTGGTGTTCGGCGTCGGTGAGCAGCGCTGATGGTGCGGTGCCCAGGGCTTCGGCGAGTTCCCATAGTCGGTCGATGGCGACGGTGCTGGTGCCGAGTTCGATACGGGCGATGGCAGGTCTCGAGACCCCCGAGGCGTTGGCGAGTTGGGTTTGGGTCAGTCCGGCGGATTCCCTCGCCTGGCGGATGGCCAGGCCCACCGCATCTCGTCGCATTTTCCGCAGCCTCCTCTGGTGAGGGGTGAGCGACGCTTCCGGGACCGGCATGCCCGCATCATCCCACGAGATGCCCCTTATGCGGATCGCCCCGGGGCGAGTTCTGGGACCTCGCAACCTGAATGTATCTCACGCGATACGGTGACGCTAGCGCATCACCGACGACCAGGAAGTGCTACCTTGCGATGAACGAACCACCTCAGCGTCCGGAGAACTACCTGAGGGTGTAGGTGCGCTCGTCTTCGGCGTCGGCGAAACCCTCATCGACGAATCGCGCTACGCAGGCACTCATACCGTCGAGCTCAGTTGACAGAGATGGGCGGGTGATGGACCTCCACGACCGACCGCTGTACGCCGAGGCGCTGCGGAGCGCGTCGACCCCACCGTCCGGCTCGCTGCCGGCGATCCCGTCAGGAACCTGCCCGCTGGTTCGGTGACGACCTTCAACAACGTCCGCACCGAGCTCGTCGAGATCCTTGGCGACTGCGTCGTCACCCAGGTCGGGCCCAAGGGAGCCCGGCTGAGGCTGTGGACCGACCCGTACGCCTCGGACGACGCGTCCGACCTGCTGCGGTCGCCCGGGCCGAGAGCTTCCACGTCCGTGAGGTCTGCGGGTAGCCGGGCACGAGCCGGCTGCCGCGGATGATCACCCGGCGCCTGCTCCACGTCACCAAATCGGTTGTCGGCGGGCGGCCGCATGGCGCTGCAGTGGTTGGACGCAATCGGCACACACCGAACGCGGTCGCCCACGTAGTTTGACGCTATGCACATAACCCAAGTCCACATTGAGAGACTCCTTGGGTTCAGAAGGCTCACACTCGACGTGGATCGAAGCCTGCAACTCATCGCGGGGCCCAACAACGCCGGTAAGTCGTCACTCATCCGCGTGCTCGAGAGCTTCTTCTCCGACCCGACGCCAGATGATTTCCAGCTCATGCAGCCCCTGAACGATTACTACGTCGGCGGCGGCCCGCGGATGCTGTCGAGAATCAAGGTGCACTTCGGCGGCCTGACTGCGGACGAAGCGGACGGCTTGGGGAACATCATCGCGCGCGACGGCACCTTCTGGGTTCAGATCTCGTGCACGAGGAAGGGCAATATCACTTACAGCACTTACAAGGACAAGACCTCGCGCTCCCGCGAGGTCTACGAACGGGTTCTCCAGTCGTTCGACTTCGTCAAGATCCCCTCGGTTCGAGTGAGTGGGGGCGAGCAGAGTGATGGTGACCAATCACTGGCCCGGCTTCAGGAGACGCTGGAAGGCGTGCTCATTCGTACGGGCAGCTCGCGCTCCACGCAGCTTCAGAAGGAGTTCGCGAAGGCGATGGAACCGGTCGAGGAGCTCGTGCGGGAGGTACTGACGGAGTCGGTTGGCGCTGTGGCCATGGAACTGCCGTTTCAGGACCCCGTGCTGGGGGTCGCACTGCCTTCGCCTCGCCACGCTCTGAGGGGGTTGCTGCAAGAGGCTGTGATCACGAGTCACGACGACGTAGTGGTCTCGATCGCCGAGCGCGGCACCGGCTTCCAATCGGCCCTGGTGCTCGGCATTCTCCGCTACGTCTCATCGAAGAGCGCACAGTCGGGAGCAAACGTCGTCTTCGCCATCGAGGAGCCCGAGGCCTACCTTCACCCGCAGACGCAGCGAGCCATGGCCAAGATCCTGAAGGACATCTCCGCGGAGGCCCAGCTGCTGGTGACGACCCATAGTCCGGTCCTCGTCGATTCCTTCTCCGTCAATTGGATCACGCGATTGCCGCTCAGTCCCGCTGGGATGAGCTACCAGGCGTACACCCCGGACCTGGGTGTGGACGAGGAAGGTCGATTGACCCGTTATTGCGATGCCACAAACAGCGAGTTGGTCTTCGCGACCTCGGCGATCTTTGTCGAAGGCCACGGCGACAAGCTCGTCATCGACTACCTCTTGGAGAAGATCACCGGTGGCCCTGGCGGCCACTACGCCCTGGGCATCGCGGTGATCGAGGCGTCCGGGATCACGACAATCTCGCATCTGCTTCGTCTCGCGCAGCTGTTCGGAGTGCGTGCCTACGTCCTCACTGACAAGGATGGTCTACACAAGTCGGGTAACAGGAAGCGGGCCCTCATCGAGATCCTCAGGGCGAAGGATCCGAAGCCGACCACGATCTACCTCAACCACTTGCGCGATCTGGCCGACCGCCAGGTGACGACGCTTACGGCGGCCATCGAGCATCAGAACGAGCTCAACGAGACGCTGCAGCCGTGGGACGCATTCGTGCTCAGCTCAGACCTCGAAGGCCTGCTTCTCGACACAGTGGGGCAGGAGCGGCTGGCCAAGATGCTCGGTCCCGACGAAGCGGGCGAGGTTGACGGGACGACCGCCGAGCAGTTCGCTGACGGAAGGGCAGGCAAGGAGGCAATGGCGTCCTACCTGGGTGCGAAGGGCTGGAACTCCGACCGGAAGAAGACCGGGAAGGCGAAGCCGCATGTCCCGTCTGCCCTACTGCGGCAGCACCTCAGCGCCGGGTTGGGCCAGCACCGGGCGATGAAGCCGTTGCAGACTTGGCTGCGTGAGATTGTCGACGAGCACAGGCGCGCCCCGCTCTGACCTACTGCTCGTGCTCAGAGGCTCGCCGAATACCCTTACGGGTCAGTGCCGTGTAGAGGGGTATATCGGCTGACGCCGCGCTCCTGGCCACCGCCGCCTTGGGCGTGCCGGGCTCGATCATCGACGGGGGTGAAGATCTGCTCCGCGATCAGCTTCAGCTTGCGCTCGCACGCGCCATTGCCATACTCCACCCGACGCGTTCGGACGCGGCCTTCGCGGCTGCGGTGCCGATGAGCGAGGTGCCAGTGTGGCCGGTGCACCTCGGGATGCCGATGTGTGGTGCACGGATGGTGGGCGGCTCCATGGAGGCCGGATTGCGGCTGATCGAGGAGGACGTTCTGATGCCGGCGATGTTCCCGTTCGTGCAGCAGGCGAGCGAGGAAGTCCGGCCGTGCTGGCGTCTCTTCGAGATCAGTTTCCCGTCGACAAGGGTCCCGGTGTTCTCGGTGGATCCTTGGGCGGCGCTGTTGCTTTGTGGGTTCTGGCGACATGGACGTCCCCGTGTTCGCCGGCGCTGTTGTGAACGCGGCGGTTCGGATGCGGTTGGTCATCGGATTGTTCCCCGGCGAGTATCCGTTTGCCGTCGAGTCTGCTGGCTGAACCGGACAGATCCTTGCCTGTACTCCGAGATGGCCGTCACCGTAGTGCGAGCGATCAAAGCCGCTCGAGGCCTTGGTTTCACCCTCGACGAGGTAGACGACCTGCTCGCAGCCACCCGGTTCGACGGCCACCTTCGCGCTGATGCAGGGTTGCAGGCGCACGCGGTGGAGACGCTGGCCGAGATCGACACGAAGCTTGCCGAGTTGACCGCGATGCGCGACACCCTGTGTGCCGCGCTGGTGGGCTGTGAAGACCTCATCGTGTGGAGTGAAAGCCCTCCCGCCCGGTATCGTTCACTGGGGACGCGCCAGTGACACCCGCGTGTTGACACCGAATCACGTGGCTTGGAGACGATCCATCGTCGTGGTGTCAGTGTTGCGGCACAACGCGGTCCAAGTGTCTTCGCTTTCCTCGTGGCTTACATATCGGGTACACATGCTGCGGTACCACTTCGAGAGAGCTGGGTCGTTAGCGGCCGCGTCAATAGCGTCGAGGGCGCAGTCCAACGGCATGCACGCAACGGTGGACGGGATGCTGACATTCTGGCGGTACTTGTCGACCAAGTGAGGTGCGTTCGTATCGTCGGGGTGATGAACGACGAGCAGGGTTGGGGGCAAGTGTCGCGCTACGGTCGCACCTAGCATGGAAGCCCCCAGGGCATGGCAACGAATGAGCTGGTTGAACTGCCGGTTTTCGAATACTCGAAGGGGTTCTCTCCACAACCCGGTAGTGTCGGCCAGTCTTAGGTATGCGTCGTTGTCGGCGATGTTTACCTGTCGGCTGTTGAATCGGTCCGCGTACTTGATCTCGACCACGCAGACCTCCCGCCCTAGCGATGATTCGAAGTGCAGTAGGGCATCGACTCTCGTCATGTCCCCCAGGTGTTCGCTTCGCCGTTCGGGAGCGAACTCGACACGTGCGGCGGTGACATTACGGATGTCATCACGTCCCAAGAGGGCATTCAATATGTCGGGCAACTGATTTGGTTGCGCGAACATAGGACCGAACAGGTTCAGCGTCAGCGTCTGGCTCGATGTCATGTGACTGGTGCATCTGACTGGGTCGACACCCCACCCTTGGGTTCGGCGCTCAGCAAACAACTGAGCGCTTGTCGCAGCAACGAAGTTCTTTCCCGCTGCGGCATCGCAGTCGGAAAGTATGCTGCCCAACGGTTTCGGATTCTGACCGCTGGTCATTCCGTATCGGCGTAGTCCCAGGACCGCGTACCGGTACCAGGATTGGTGGAATCTAACTCGTGCTTGCAGACCAGACTCGCGATGCAACTGGGGGCCAATCATTTCGGCAGTCAGTCGCATGCTCACGGGACGCCAGGGGTTTGGGCGCCGGGGGCTTGTGTTCGTGCATGTTCGTAGGCCATGAATGGTGGACCTGGGGTTGCTAGTTCGTACGGTGTCAGCGCCAACACTTGAGTCAGCCACTCCGTCAACATGTCAGGCGCGTCGGGTAGTAGCGGTATTGCACCGATACCCAACTCACCCAGGGACTGCCACAGGCGATGCTCCCGGAAGTCGTCGTCTCCAAGTGGCAGGGGGAACAGAATCGCACCCCGCACGACGGGCCTGCCGCGTCGCGCCTCGCCGAAGCGTTGAGTGACTGCATCCCGGTAGCGGTGTAGGACGTTTACTGCGTCGACGGGTGGACCCGGTGAACCGAATGTCTTGATGTAGTCGCGACTGACGTCTATCCGGTACTTCGCGTCGAGGATGAGCACAATCGCAGGCCAGCCAGGATGGTGTACCTCGATGACGATGTCGGGTTTCTGTTGGCCGGTCAGTCCTTCGAATCTGCGGTTGTACACGATTCTGACGACTGTGTTCGGGGAGGTTGCGATGCCTGTGAACTCGACTGCACTCTTCTTCCCCTGTTTGAGCAGCACTCGTACACCGGAGTCGTGCACTTTGATGAGGGTGGTGGGGTCAATTGTCGAGCCGAGGATTGTGTGTACTTCAGCGACGACGCGAACGAAGCACCAGCTTTCGTAGAGCACGTCGATGTCCTTCATCGACACGTCGAGTGGTTCTCCGGTGACGTTGAGACCGAGGCGAAGTAGTTGAAGGTTCCGGTGTACTTCACGGTAGCCGGGTGCCCCTGCGAGCGTGAGTGAGGTGAAACCGTGAGGAACCGGACCCACGGCATCTACAAGTGTCTGCGCCGATGTCAGCCGGGTGAGCCGGGCACGAATGGCTCTGACCTCCTGTATTTCTGCATCCACACGTCGAGTTGGGCGCCCACCATTCAGCAGTCGCGACCGGGACTCGTTGAGTTCTTGGAGGATCTCGCTGAGCCTCGAACTCGCGGCGGTGACTTGTTGACGTATCCACCGGTGCTCGTTGTTGTCCAGGGTCTCCCGTGGGCGGGCACTGGGCAGCTTTGAGCGGACCGGGCCGATTCGAGCGCTGTGAATCCAGGGTCCCGAGCCGAGGCCGCGCAACACCGTTCGACGCATCGCGGAGTTGCTTCGTCGTGCGCGATGGGCGGACTGTTCAACGACTTCCCGGATCAACGTGCGATGGGGGTGGGCTGCAACGTACTCCATGGCAGCTTCGAGACCGTCGACAACACTTGTGAGAACGGACAGCCACTCGATGGCTGTTGGTGTGCTGTTCTTGGTTGGGGCGACGCCAGACTGTGTTGCCTTCAAGTAGTCGAATGCGAGTCCGCGTGCAGTCGAGTGAAGGTCGTGAAGTAGTGCAGCGTAATCGGTGCGGTAGTCGAGTTTGGTCGGTCGGACTTCCAGTGTGAACCGAAGCCATCTGCGGCCCGCGTTCACCGTGAACACGGACCGCCCGACCTGTCGTCCGAAATTGATGCTGCCCGCCTGAAGGTGGTGGCGCCCGCCGATGGGTTGCACATTTTGCAGAAAGAACGGGTCCCGATGAGTTGCCCGAACTGGTTGTGTGAGGTCAACGGATTCGATTGTCAGTTGATACGCGGTGTCCTCGCGCAGATGAGGCCCGGGCTTGCCTGACTGCCAGGGGATGAGTTCACCGTTGATGTCGACTGCGCATTCTTCGATGCCACCGGAGTCGACTTCCAGGACGAGGGGGTCGGCGGAATTGGCTGCATCGGATTGTGTTCGGGGGCCGTATATTTCAACGCGGATGGCCTCAGTAGCAATGCGTAGCAAGAGAGCGGGGCGTGCCATTTTGTTACAGCCAGTAGGACGTGAAGCCGGTGTCATCCAGGCGTTGCTGCATTAGTGCCAGCCGCTCAGCGCACATGGGGAATCCAGAGGCGGTGGTCACGGCCTGGTCGGCGTCACCGTCGTTTTCAATGCTGCCGGTGCCTGTGTCACCGTTTGCCCACTTTGTCAGCGACCCCAGGACTCCACCGATAGCTGATCCGCTGCCTTGGATGCGCGGCAACACTTTCATCGTGATGGCAAGGTCGAGAGGGTCGACATACTCGCCGTCTGCCGTCACAAAAGACGTGCTGCTGGATCGGGCGTTCGCGCAGAAGAGTGCGATTTCGTCGCGAACGCGGTACCCGACTTGGAGTTGCGCTGCCGCGAGGTGTTCATTGATCGCGTTGAGCGCACCGATCACATCCAGTATCAGGGCGTCGTCGGGTTGGGGAAATTCCCCGAGTCCTTGGTACTGCTGTTCCCATTCTGATGCAGGCCACGTAGAGGCGTGCACCACGTCCTTAGTGGTTGCTACCGCGTTGAGGTCGATGTCGGAGAACTCGATGACAAATGCTCGGTCCAACACCTTCCGTGAGAAGCCGTGCGTCGTTTCGTCCATGTTGACTGAACCGACGAGGCACAAGTTCGATGGCCAGCACACTGTCGACCAGTCCACGTCGTCAACCTTGCCAGCAGCGGGCAGGAGAGGGTCGCTGCGCAAGTGTCCGTCCTGCCACTGCCTGTCCTCGAGTCTCGACAACACGTCGGCGAGGTAGTACTCGACCCGAGCAAGGTTCATTTCATCGAGTAGGACGAACTGCTGTTCGCTCGGATATTGCGAAGCGCGGTGGGCAGCACGCAGTAGTGGACCTGGGACGAACGTATCGTCCAGTCGGTGGTACCCGAGGAGGTCGCTGCTGTCGACCCAATCCGGTCGAACAGCAATCACCTCGATGGGCGTGGCGCCTGTTCCCTCTGCCACGAGCCGTGGCAACTTCGTCTTGCCCGTTCCCGAGATTCCAGCCAAGATGACGAACGGCTTCGTCCGGGCGGCTGTGACGAAACCGGCAACCTGCCACGGCTGGAATATGAATCCGCGCCCGGTGATGTACTCCACCAGAGCGGCAACCTGTGAATCAGTGTTACCGACAGCTATCCGGCTCACGGTTTCGGTCGTGCTCACGACAGTGTCGGGCAGGTAGTCCGCCGACGCTGCCCGCTTTGTGTCGAATGTAAGGGGCACTCAGACCACCGGCGTATGAGTGTCGAAGATGGCTTCCGCTTCATCTTTGCTTAGGCCGAGGTCATCGAGCATTGCCTCGACCAACTGCTCCTCCGTGGGCTCGTCATCGAAGCGTTCATCCAAGTCGGTATCGCGAAACCACCAGCAGGCAACGTCGATTGCGCGAGGCACTTCACCCTTGTTGATATGAACGAAAGCGGCGATCTGTGTCGGTTTGCGCAGAGGAACGAGCGTTACCTGGGCCGGACTGGTGTCAGGAACACGCTCAACTGGACTGTTCAATCTGCCGTGCCAATTCGGCACCGCGACCGCAGGGCCGTTGGAATCGTATTTAGGGCTCTTGAAGCCGCGCTTCCTATCACGAGTTGCGCCGAACGGAGAGAAGAACGGGGCGGCCATGCCAGTGACTTCAGCAACCTCCTCGATGGCCTGCATGAAATGCTCATCACGTAGGGACAGGGTGGCGTTGGCCTGACCGCTGAGCTTCATCGTCCGCCTGACTACCAGGTAATCCGACAAGTTGCTTTTCGCGCGACTTGTTCCAAGTCGATGGACCGCAGCTCGTAGCGTGTCCGCATCGAGGTAGCTACTCATTGAACTCCTCGTCGTCGTAGGGGACCGGCGTCGCTTCCTTAACAGTGTCTGTCGCGAGTTTGCAATACTCCGGGTTGAGGTCGATACCGATGGAACGGAACCCGTGGCGCCGCGCAAACGCCATGCTAGTTCCAGACCCGACGAACGGGTCAAGAACAATCCCATCTGGGGGTGTCGACCCAAGTATCGGGATACGAACCAGTTCCTCCGAGAACGCAGCGCGGTGCGTTCCGTTGCCTCGTGATGGCGCCACCCGCCACGTATCACTCGGCGGCAGAATCTTGCCCGCTGCGGTGGGCCGACCCACCGGCTTCTGGTCGAAGTAGTACCACCGGCTCTTCGTCATATGGAAGACATACTCATGTGAGGTGGAGCAGCGGTCTCGGACCTGGTCCGGTATCGGATTAGGTTTGATCCAAACGTTGTCGTTGCGTATCAACCAACCGAGGTCTTGCATTTCGATCGCGAACCGGTGAGGGATCAGTAGCAGCTGCTTTGGGCGAGCCCAGCGGCCGTCGCCGGGGAGGTCTTGCGGCCTGATGCCGAACCTTCGTGCGCCCTGCTTCAGTTCGGCACTGCGGTGCGCGCCTTTGCCGCTCCAGTATGTGTCGCCGAGGTTGACCCAAAGACTCCCGGTTTCCCGCAGCAATTGCCCGCACAGTTCGAATACCTCGACCAGCGAAGCGATGAATTCTTTGGGGGAGGGCTCGAGTCCGATTTGTCCATCTACACCGTAATCGCGTTGGCCGTAGAAGGGGGGCGAGGTGACGATGCAGTCAACCTTGATGCCTTCGTTGACCATGTGTTGAAGCGACTTGGTTACATCACCGTTGAACACGATTGAGTGTTCGTCGTGGTGGAACGCGTCTTTGACGAGGGACCGTCTGGTGAAGTCTTCTTGGCTGGTGGTCTCGGGGTGCAGCGCCCGGTTGGCAGGTGTGTCTTTGAGTCGGCCGTCCTTGTCACGCGAAGCCGAGTTCGGTGGTCGAGGCTGCCGCCGCTTCGGCTCCTTCACTAGACGCCCATCCAATCTGTCTACTACTGTTAACTTCGTATATAGAACTTAGTATGTACTACTGACAAAGTCTACGGGAGCATCTATGGACAGCGAGTCCATGAGAAGCGTGTCAAAGGGCCTCCTCGGCAACAAGCACAAATTGGAAGTCGTTGCCGCCATAGGCGATGCGCTCGATGACGGCTGTCAGGACTTCTACCCTCGGATGATCTCGAAGATGGTGCCCGAAGCTGCCGACAATCAAGTCAGCGCGGTCATCAAGCAACTGCAAGAAGGTGGATTACTCATACCGGTCGAGGATAAGGCCGACAAGCAGAGGCACCGCTTCCGAGCCCGAGAAACCACCTTCTGGGAATTCGGGCAAACCTTGCGACGGGAGTTCAGCGAAGCGGAGTGGAGTCCCGACAACCCCTCGTGATCGGCAGGTAGACTGACAGTCTTCCGAGTGGCACCCGCCTGGGTTGCCGGCCGTCCGTACGTGGCAGGGCAAATTGTTCGGCGTCGGCTACGTCGTGTGCTGGCTGATGCGCTTGTTAAGGGATGTTCCGACACTGTTCCAACTGCGCGCGGTGCGGGTCTGGCTGCTGTGATTCGCTGCCTTGACCGCCGCCGCTGTCCGCGTCGCTCCGCCGTTCAGGGCGATGGTCCCTGGCGGATTGCCTGTCCCATCGTCATGCCGCAACTTTACCCCGCTACATAGCGAGTAAACCGTTCCGCCGAGCGATGAGCACGACTTGAGGAACCGAGAGTTGGCGACGTGCCTGCCAGCAGCTGCCAGGCCCTCGAAGAAATTGCACGTGCGGTCTCGGCGCAGCGCGAGGCGCGAGCCAACCATGTATTACTGATTCGTGCTCTGGGCGTCGGCGACGTCAGCCAGCGGGGACGTCAGCCAGCGGGGCGGTAGCGCTACGCCGGAATCTCGATGCCAGATGGGCGCGGATCGACGGCATGGAAAACGAAGCTCGTGCCCGACGGCCGAATGGCTTGACCTGAGTCGACGGCTTCAACGGTCGCGTCGCGTTATGGTGCCATGGTGTCGATCGGGTCGGCCAGTGCGGGCATCCAATGTGTGACACGCCTGAGTCGTTCGCATAGGTGCACTGGCAGACTCTGGGCTGTGGATGCCGTAGCGCTAGCGGCTACTACACTTGGCGGACCGAAGCGAGGGGAGGTGGGGGGTGTCGAGCGATCCGTGGTCCCATGCGAACAAGGAGTGGCAGAAGACCCTCGATTTTGCGCGCGCACGGGGCTGGCCGACTCCTGAGACCGGTACCAGCCACGGGATAATCATCCTGAATTGCCCGGAGGCTGATCCCCGATGCAGGACCAAGATCTTCTCCACTGGCAACGGCACCGAGACCGTCGCCAAGACGACCCATCGCAAGGTGAGTAGATGTCCGCACGCTGTGCCAGCCAGCGCCCTGGACGAGATCGCGGACTGCCTGAATGCAGCAGAGCGACTCCTCAAGGCTGCTGAGACGGAACTGAAATACATCGAAGCGGAGCGTCACGCGAACGAGTTGCTGGAGCATGCGGACTCCACTCTCGGGCTAGCGGCGGAGGCGATCGACAAGCTCGAGAAGGAGTTCGAGGCGGCGGCAGACGAACAGCTCCAAGCTGAAGCAGCCCGCGACCAACACCGAGAAGCGATTCCTGAGGGCGGAGACGCCCACGACTGGCTCGGTGGTGCGGGAAGCAACATTCGCACTGCGGACCAGAAGCTGAGGGAAGTTCCGAAACGGCACGACGACTTTCAGAAGCTCAAGGACCGGGTCGAGCATCTGAAGGTTTGGCGTTCAGACCTGCAGGTTCGCTGGCAATCGGATGGTCACGCGTGATTCTGACCGCACTATCGATCACCATCACGATTTTTGGTTGGCATCTGCCAACTCGTGTGTCATAGTAGGCAAAAGAGAGGGGTGAGCGTATGGACCTGGAGATCGGTATCCGTGTTTCCGGGGTTGATTGGGATGCGCCAGAGGTCGAAACGATCGTTGTGGACAAGTTTCCGCAGATCGTGATCTCGGGCCACCAGCCGTGCGTGCTTATCGTCAATGTAGACGAGACCGATGCCGCTGCGGTCGTCGTTGAACTGGTCCGCAAAATGCAAGCAGCGCTGCCGAACCTGAAGGTGCACGGTGTGGACCGTGGCCTGGTGAACATTTCTGACATCGCGTTGCGTATCGGTGTGAGCCGTGAGGGTGCGCGCAAATGGACTCAGGTCGATGGCTTTCCGGAGGCGTTCGGCGCATTGGAATCATCGTCGATGTCGGTGTGGGCATGGACTGATGTTGTCTCCTGGCTACGCAAAGAGCGCAGCCTGGACATAGACGAGCAGTTGCCGAGCCTGCAGTTGATGACTCAGATCGAGAACTGCCTCATGAAAAATCCCGACCACACCACGACTCAGTGGCATCAGGTGTCCGGCGCGTTCTCAGCGCGTAGTGCGAGCCACGCACGAACTGTCACCGCGGCACAGCGCACCAGCGCTGGCCGCGCCCAGAGGGCCGCTTACCAGAGCGGCCTTGTGGGCGCGGCCAGCGGAATTTAGGCGACGGAGGAGTCGGACTTTTGATTGAACTCTGTGATGCGTCGACTGAAGGGGTGTCGCCCGAGCACGTTCGGGAGATCATCGATGCCACTCGTCCGCTGGAGGTTCGGGTCGACGAAGTGCACGCAGGCCCGGTTGGTCCCATCCGGCAATCCGAGTTTCAGGCGGAGCTAACTCCGGAAGATGCGGCCTTCGCCCTGATCGACGACGGCGCTGGACTGGCGGTGCGCCTGCAGCACACTCTGACATGCACAAACGGTGCGGTCGGGGACGAAGCGAGTGGCGATGAGCCACCGACGAAAATTACGGTTGTCCACCTGGTGCGTTTCGAGTGCATCGGTGATGCCCGAGTGTCGCCAGAAGCGATTTCAGCTTGGATCGAAACGAACGTCTACTTCATCGCCTACCCGTATGTCCGCCAGTTTTTCGCCAACATCACTGCGACTATGGGATTGCCTTCAGTCGTGCTCGGATACATGCAGCGTGACGAACGCCCCTTTTCGAATGCATCCCTTCTTGCGACAGAGTCGAACTGAACACACCACTCCCACCGGAGAATATCGCCGGGTTCCGGCACAAGAGTTGGGCGAATTCAGGGCACCATTGCGCGCCTTGCCGGCGACCCCCAACGCGGTCCCGGAGAGCGTGGCGGCGTGTGAGTCCCTTCCTGAACTCGCAGCGGTGTGCGCTGCGGAAGCGGAAGCACTTCCGACCAATCCGGGTACCGGCCGCTTTGTTGGTTATGGCGGGGCGCTCGACTGCGGTGCGCAGACTGCTGTACACGTGCAGAAGTAGCGCTAGCCGCATACCTTTAGCTTGAGGCGCTGAGACATTCTCGAGACCCGGCTGAATCCCAATAACTCGCGACGGTGTCGGGACCGCGCAGGCCGATATTCTCCCTGCCGAGCCGACGAGCGCCACGGTGTCGGCCGACGGATGATGGGCTGCCTGGTGAACACGTTGCGCCGCATCGGTTGGCAACGGGATCTGATTGGTCCAGCGGGGGTTGGTCCAGCGCGGGCAGTGCGCACACCGTCATTTGATTCAGTTTTGAACTATGGGCTAGCTCGGCGAGACGCATGGGATAGCGGTGTCAGTGGGTAGTGCATAGGCGGTGGTCAGGGGGTTTCGCAAACAGCCCACCACGAGCAGTTCCACGAACTGCGACACACGAGGTCACGAACTCGAAAGGGTTCGTGACCTTTGTGTTTGTCGGAAGATGCGGTGTCAGAGCGATATCGGTGGACATTCGCATCCTGCCGCCGAAAGATCCTGAACCAGTGTGATCACCAACGCTCACACCAGAAACGTCTCGTGGTAATCCAGAGCCAGTAGTAGGTCGCCGGCGCGCGTACGCAGGGTGCGCCCGAGCAGCCGTTCGGCCTGTTCCAGCCGGTAGCGCACGGTGTTCTTGTGGACGCCGAGCGTCGCCGCGACCTCGTCGGCGGGCCCGTCCGCGGTGAGCACCGCGTGCACCGTCTCGCGAAGGTGCGCCGCTGGCGGGTCGGCGAGCACACCGAGTGTCCGAAGGGTGAATCGCCGCGCGGCGTCCGGGCGGGAAGCCAAAATCGTCAACGCCATCACGTCGTCGTGGTCGGTGACCGCCGTCCGCCGACCGGGCGCGCATGCCACGGTCTCGGCGGCAGCCGCGTCGGTGTGTGCGTCGACGAAACCGGCCACA
This sequence comes from Rhodococcus quanlei, assembly GCF_055231015.1. Lineage (NCBI taxonomy): Bacteria > Bacillati > Actinomycetota > Actinomycetes > Mycobacteriales > Nocardiaceae > Rhodococcus > Rhodococcus quanlei. The sequence goes on from NZ_JBUYWD010000023.1 coordinate 109,604, forward strand.
CCGGGAGCCGGTCCGCCGACGGCGATCCGCACCCGATCCGGATCGATCCGCGCATCGCCGAGGCGGCCGGTGCCGCCGGTGAGCCAACCCCACACCTGCCGCCCGCCAGGACGCACAATCACCAGTCGGGCGCCGTTCGCTGCTCGGGCGACGTGGGTGAGGGCCGACTCCAGTTCGTCGACGGCTTCGGTGGTGACTGCGTGCGCTATCAGCGCCACGTGTTCGCTGGCGACCGGGTAACCGCCGAGCGCCGCCGACAATTCGTTTGTGCCGACCGTGTTTCCGGTGAGCAGTTCGGCGACTGTCTCGTAGCGGCGCCGATCCCCGCGTCGGCGCACGCGCTCGGATTCGGCCTGGTGGATCAGGACGGATTGTTCGACGGCCAGCCCGAACCAGCGTGTGGCTTTGGTCCAGAACCAGATCAACAGCTCTTCGCGCCCCTCCTCGATCGGCGCTTGCCCGACCACGTCGATCGCGAACGACCAGGTGGCCTCCTGTGCGAGCTGGTACACCTTGAGCAGCACCGGCAGGCCCAGGTGTCTGCGAGCCAATTCACCGGCAGCCTCGCCCGCGGAATCGACCAACACGAATTCGACATCTGGTCGCCACAGTTGGTCGAGAAAGGCCAGCCAGTGCTCCTCGACGGCCCGCTCGACGAGCGGGCGCAGATCGCCACGCACCTCCTCGACCTCGTCGACGATGGCGTCGACCGTGCGTTGGGTCCAGCGTGCGATCTCCGCCGGGTCGCGCTGCTGAGCCTCGAACTCGACGAGCCAGGCGGTCTGCTCGGACACCCGTCCCCCTTGTTTGTATTTTTTCACAATCCACGCGGCGACTTTCACCATTTCGACCGGTGACATGTGATCCACATCCCGCGCATTCTGACAACACCAGGTTATCCGGGACGACCAGCCACCCGGGCCGGACCTGAGATGCGAGGAGGAGCCATGACATCGCCCGACCTGTCCGCCAGCGGCACCGTCGCCGCCGAGAGCACCGAGCGGTGGCGGGACAAGAAACGCTACCTGTGGTTGATCGGCCTGGTCATACCGTCGCTGGCGTTCGTCGCCATCGGCATGTTCACCTTGACCGGGTGGACAGCGTTCTTGTGGACCGGACCGATCGTGATCTTCGTTATCGTCCCAGCGATCGACCTCCTGACCGGCTTGGACACGTCGAACCCGCCCGACGATGTCATCGAAGCGCTGGAAAAGGATCGCTACTACCGCTATCTCACCTTCGCGTTCCTGCCGTTGCAGCTCGCCGCGTTCGTACTGGCGATGTACCTCATCGCCACACAGGGTTGGCCGGTGATGGCGCAGGTCGGTCTGGCCATCTCCATCGGCATGGTCGGTGGCATCGGCATCAACACCGCCCACGAACTCGGCCACAAACGCGAGGCGCACGAACGTTGGCTGTCGAAGATCGCGCTGTCGCAGACCGCGTACGGGCACTTCTACATCGAGCACAACCGCGGCCACCACGTGCGGGTGTCGACCCCGGAGGACCCGGCGTCCTCACGTTTGGGTGAGAGTTTCTACCGCTTTTGGCCGCGCACCGTGTGGGGCTCGCTGCGGTCCGCGTGGAACCTCGAACGGAACCGGTACCGCCGCAAGGACATGCACCCGTTCCGTCTCGGTAACGACGTACTCAACGCCTGGTTGATGACGGCCGTGTTGTGGGGCGCGCTGCTGATCTGGCTGGGTATCGGCATACTGCCGTTCCTGATCCTGCAGGCGGTGGTGGGCTTTTCGCTACTCGAGGTCGTCAACTACCTCGAGCATTACGGGATGAAGCGCCGCAAGGTGAGCAAGGGTAAGCGGGTGCGCTACGAGCGGGTGCTGCCCGAGCACTCCTGGAACGCCAACAACATCGCCACCAACGTTCTGCTCTACCACCTGCAGCGGCACAGCGACCACCATGCCAACCCCACACGGCGCTACCAGACACTGCGTGACTACGAGGAGTCGCCGGTACTGCCCACCGGGTACGCCGGGATGATCCTCATCGCATTGATTCCGCCGGTATGGAAACGGGTGATGGACCCGAAGGTGGTCGCGCACTACGACGGCGACATCCGGTTGGCGAACGTCGCCCCGGGCAAGTTCGACAAGTTGGTCCGCCGTTACCCGCTGCCCGTCGACGCCGAAGAACCGAGCAGTTTCGGTACCGACACCGCACGCCAGAACACCGGCGACCAGGTCGCGGCGGCACGCTGCCCCGGTTGCGCGTACGTCTACGAGGTTGCGGTCGGCAACGAAGCGGAAGGCTTCCCGGCCGGAACCCCGTGGTCGCAGATCCCCGACAACTGGACCTGCCCGGACTGTGGGGTCCGCGACAAGGTCGATTTCATCGCATTGGAGGAGTCCACGCTATGAGTCACATCCACGCAGATCACGCACTGTGCGACGGCATCGGAATGTGCGAAGCCCAGGCCGACGAGTACTTCATGGTCGGGGACGACGGATTCGTCGAGGTCCAGAAGGGCGAGGTGCCCGAGTCCGATCGGGCCGTTGTCTCTGCCGCGGTGGCATCGTGCCCCGTCGCCGCACTTCGCTTGGAGGGATGAACGATGGATTCTTCGGTGACTTGGCGCCCACCCGCTGCGTCTGCCGGTACCGGGCACCTGGTGGTACTCGGTACCGGACTGGCCGGCATCCGTGCCGCCGAAAGTGCCCGCGCCGCAGGACATACGGGACCCTTGACCGTCCTCGGGGTGGAATCGCACGCGCCCTACGACCGGCCACCATTGTCGAAGACTTTGCTGGAGGTCGAGGGGTCGACCGAGTTGCCGTCCCTGCGCGACCACCAGGCCCTCGCATCTTTGGATGCCGATCTGCGGACCGGGTCCGCGGCGACCGGGTTGGACGTTGCAAACCGTGTTGTGCACACTGTCGCCGGACCGGTGGGCTATGACGCACTGGTCATCGCCACCGGTGCGCGAGCGCGGAACCTTCCCGGCTTCGCATACGACACCGACGTGCTCACCTTGCGTAGCTACACCGATGCCCTGGCCGTGCGTCGTGCATTGGAGACGGTACGGACCCTCGTTGTGCTCGGCAGTGGCTTCATCGGCTCCGAGGTCGCATCTGCCGCTCGCGCCCGAGGAATCGATGTCACGATCGTCGAAGCGGCACCGCAGCCGTTGGCGCGTGCAGTCGGGCCTGTAGCGGGAGCGCAGCTATCGCGTGTGCACGCCGACGCGGACGTCCCCATCCTCTGCGGCGTCGCGGCCACAGCCCCGCAATTCGAGGAGGGGCGCCTGTGTGCAGTTCATCTCGCGGACGGACGCGAACTGCCGGCGGATGCCGTGTTCGTCGGTGTCGGTTCGGTGCCGGACACCTCGTGGTTGCGCACCGGGCCGGGTGCCGGAATTGCGCTCGATCCCGTGTCCGGTGCAGTGCAGTGCGATCGTGAACTCGCCACCACGGCGCCTGGGGTGTTTGCCGCCGGGGACGTCGCAGCGGTTGCCGGGGCCCACGGCCAGCACTGGATGGCCGCCGCCGACCAGGGCCGGATCGCGGGCGCGAACGCTGCGGGCCATATCGCAGACGGAGATGCCACCCGGGAACGCTTCAACGCTGTCCTGTTCGCGTGGTCGACCTGGCATGGTCGGCGCATACAGATCGTCGGCGATACCGCGAATGCGGACGAAGTCGACGACGGTGAAGGGTTGGTGACGTGTATGCGCGACGGCCAGGTGGTCGGGTGTGTCGGGATCGATAGACCGGCAGACGTTGCACGGGTGCGGCGCACCTTGATGCGTGGACTGAAGGCCGCCGCGGCCGTGTAGTCGTATTGCGTTCGGGGAAGAAGGATTCTGGCGATGTCGCGCCGGAAGGTACTGCAGGGCGTCGACGAAGGCGATGCGGATCGATTCGCGTTCGATCACATCGACCGCGGCATCCAAGATCGGTTCGAACCACGGGATTGCGTGGTCCTCGATCAGCTCGTCCGAGGCGTGGGCGCCGGCGTCGCCGAGCCCGGTGGGCAGCGGACGCCGTGTTTGTCCCGTCTTCACGTTCAACGGGGCCGTCTCGTTATCGGTCACCTGCGCGGACGCAGACGTGGCATTGTGGCTGGCACAGTCGAGCGCACGGTGTATTGAGGTATCAACTATGGGACGGCGTTCAGGTGTACGTGGGACGGCGCCAGCTAAGGTCACGGATCAAGTGGTGGTCACACGGTTTCGCAAACAGCCCAACACATGTAGTTCCACGAACTGCGACACAAAGATCACGGACTCTATCGAGTTCGTGACCTTTGTGGTTGTGGTCGAACTATCGGACTTGTGGTGGTGTTGGAAAGGGGGCGAGGGCATGTGAACCCTGGCATGCCTTCGCTCGGCGGATTTCCTGCGGCGGCATTCAGTCCGGTTGGGGCTGGCAGTTTGCATGCGAAACACCGGGCCTCCTGGCAGCCGATATCAGGACATTCCACTATTGTTCAGTTCGGGGCTCAGCCCGTCTCCGAGTTCTCATTCCTGCGTACAGGAGTGATCTGGTTACACGTGGGAGTTGGTCGAAGGATGCCTGTTTCGGATGCCCCGGGAGGACAGCTTGCCCTGGGGTCGTTGCGCACCACGGCGAGCCATACTATCGCTGTCCCGCACCTCATCGAGTTGCTTCGAGCAGTGCCGGCAGACGCACCCCAGGGGGGCTACCGCGAGGCAGTCGTCGACGACAACGTGCTCGGCCGACCTACGCAGGCTGGGCGTCAACGCTCGTTCCGCCATCTGCGCGAACTCTACTTCCTTGATCCCTTACGGCCGGAATTCGCGGCGCTGCGACGACTCTGGGATGTTGACGCCGCAGCCCAGCCCCTCATGGCCGGCATCTTGGCCTTCACGAGGGACGGCATCCTCCGCGCCTCATTCCCGGCTATCCAGCAGGCACCCCCGGGGACGATCGTCACCTCCGACGACCTCACGAAGGCCGTGACCGCCGTCTATGGTGCTGGCCTCTCCGAGTCGACGCTCGGCAAGACGGGGCGGAACACGGGCGCTTGCTGGACCCAGACAGGTCATCTCGCCGGACGAACGAAGAAAGTCCGCCAGACGGTCGAATCGTTCCCGGCCGCTATTGCCTTCGCTGCCTACCTCGGACATCTGGCGGCCAACCGCGGCATCGGTGTTCTGGATACTCCCTGGTCAGCCTTGCTCGATCTTCGGGGCGGAGGGGCTCTTGATGCTCTGCGCACCGCCCATACCCAGGGACTCGTCGATCTCCTTGTCGCGGGCAACGTGGTCGACGTCAGTTTTCCGATCATCGACGGGACCCGCTGATGAGTCGGGTATCGGACCTCGTGGATGCTTATGCCGGGGAGCTGAGCCTCCCGTGGCGCTCAGGACTCTCCGGCGGGGAACGCGTATGGATGCTCGTCTATCCGCCGGACATGGAGCGTGCCATGCGCGCAGCCCTCCCGCGCCTGGAGCTGGTCACAGGCCAAGGGGGTCATGACTGGACCCTTATCGACATCACCGATGAGCTCGGCCGCTGGCTCGCTTCACATCGGCATGCCGAGGCCTTCTTCGAGGAACCCAGTGACCTCACTCCCTCGATTATCGACAAGTTCGAAACAGAACTCGTCAAGAATATTCGTGAGCAACTGTCCGCCGCACCTGAAGGCAACGTGGTGGCACTCGTAGGGATCGGATCAATCTTCCCCTTCCTTCGTGCGTCGAGCGTGATCAAAGCAATCGACGACAAAGTGAGCGGGCGGCTTCTCGTCTTGTTCCCTGGCCTTCACGATCCCGAGACCCACTCATTCCGTTTGCTGGATGCTCGGGATGGTTTCAACTACCGCGCTCGCGTTATCGACCCGCAGAAGGACATCGCGTGACCATCAACAACGAACTCTTCACCCGCCGGCCGCTAGACTTCGAGATCCCGAACGACGGTGTGACGAACGTTGACCGGCCGGACGACTCGAACCAGTGGAAGGTCCTGGACTACGAACTCACGAGCTTTGTGTGCGAAGGAGAGTACGAACACGGCCTCGAGCGCATCCTCGACTCCTATCTTCGTCACCGGAGTAGCACGACCCAGCCGGCGGTCTGGGTGTCCGGCTTCTACGGCAGCGGCAAGTCGCACTTGGTGCGGGTACTCCAACACCTGTGGGCTGACACCGCTCTCCCGTCCGGCGCGTCTGCCCGCGGGCTGGCCAGCCCGCCACAGGGCATCAAGGACCAGCTCGTCGAACTCTCCACGGTCGGCAAGCGCGACGGTGTCGCCCCGTGGTCGGCCGCTGGTGCGCTCGATCGGAGCGGCGACACGCTCAATGCGGTCTTTCTTGCCATTGTGCTTGGGGCGGCTTGTCTTCCCACCCGCGTCGAGCCAGCGCAGGTCGCGCTCTGGCTGGCAGGCAAGGGCGATCTGGACGCCGTGCGCGCTCACGTCGAGGCGAACGGTGCGGATTTCATCGAGGAGCTCAGCGAGTACAACCTCAGCACCCGACTTGCGGATGCCATTCTTGCTGTCGATCCGAGCTTCGCTTCGAGCGGCGCGGAGGTCAGGAAGGCTCTGCGCAGCCAGTTCCCACCCGAGTCGACCCCGAACATGGACGGGACGATCACTCTTCTCCGCAAGGTTCTCCAGCACGTTGGTGGCGGGGCAATCCCTCCGACGTTGATCGTTCTGGATGAGGTCCAACAGTACATCAGCGGAGATGGCGGCCGCGCGATGGAGGTGCAAAACCTCGTTGAGTCGGTCTCCCGGGAACTTGAAGGCCGAGTCCTTCTCGTGGCGACCGGTCAGCAGGAACTCACCGCCGACGCCACCCTGCAGAAGATTCAGGATCGCTTCACGGTCAAGGTCGTGTTGAAGAACCAGGACGTTGACGCTGTCGTCCGCCGAGTTCTTCTCAACAAGGAGCCCGCCGAGCGCTCAACGCTCGAGAAGACGCTCGCCGATGTTGCCGGCCAGATCTCTCGCCAGCTTGTTGGCAGTAAGGTTCAGCACACGGCTCAGGATGACAAGGATCTGCCCGAGGATTACCCGTTGCTCCCCAGTCGCCGACGGTTCTGGGAGGGCGTCCTGCGCCAGGCCGACGCGGGTCGAGCCGGACAACTGCGGTCACAGCTTCGCATCGTGCACGACGCCAACCGGCTGGTTGCCAACAAGCCTGTCGGAACTGTCGTCGGTGCCGACTACCTGTATTCGGCGAAACACGAGGACCTCAACGGTGCCGGACTGCTGCTCAAGGAGACCCAGCGCTTGATTCACGAGCAGGGGCAGAAAGAGCCACTGCGAGGCCGGATCCTCGGGCTAATTCACCTGATCAGCCTGCTGCCGACCACTCCTCCCGGTGATATCGGCGTCCGCGCCACGGTTGACCATCTGGTCGACCTGCTCGTCGAGGATCTGGCCAACGACGGAACCGCTCTTCGCCAGGAGATCCCTGAGGTACTGGCTGCCCTGACCGAAGCGGGCATCCTCCAGCAGGATGGTGACGAGTACCGACTTCAGACGGCTGCCGGCCGGATGTGGGACGAGGCATTCCGAAGGCACTCCGCTCAGCTCACCGACAGCGAGATCAGCACTGAGCGCGACACCAGAATGCGCGGAGAAGTCGAGAAGGCGTTGCCGGTCTCCGTCCCACAAGGCAAGGCGAAGGTCGCGCGAAAACTCGGCCTGCACACCGACAGCTCACCGCCGGCCGCCTCCGACACGATCCCGGTGTGGCTCCGTTCGGAGTGGGACGACGGCACAACGGCCAAGCAGTTCGAGGATCTGGCACGGGGTCTCGGCTCTGATTCGCCAGTCGTCCTCGTACACCTCCCGAGAGTTCAAGCCCAGGCGTTCACCGCGGCGTTGCGCAACCAGATGGCTGCACAGCGCACCCTCGATCAGCAGGGAATCCCGCAGGACGATGAAGGTAGGCAGGCAAGGCGAGCGATGGAGTCTCGGCTCTCGCGTGCCCAGGGACGGGTCAGCGACCACATCCGGGACGTCTTGTCCAAGGCGGGTGTTCAGCTCGGCGGAGGTTCTGCGCCGACGGGGACAGTGTTGCGAGACCGCATCGAGAACGGCGCTCAGTCAGCAGCCACGCGCCTCTTCAGCAAGTTCGACGTAGCCGATGACGCTCGATGGAACCAAGTGATCGACCGGATCAAGAAGGGCTCCGGTGCGGACGCGCTCAAGGCGGTCGGGTACGAGGCCAGTCCCGAGCAGCATCCCGTGGTCAAGGAGATCCTCGGCCGGATCGGTGGTGCCGGCACTCCAGCGAGCGAAGTGGAAAAGGCGGTTCTGTCTGCTCAATTCGGGTGGCCGCGTGATGCCCTCGTGGGAGCGATCGGTGTGCTGCTCGACAACGGACTCGTCCGAGCCGCGATCAACGGGTCCGACGCGTCGACAAGCCAGGTTCTCTCTCTGGCCCGTCTCGGCACCGTGAATTTGAGGCGCGAGTCCACGGTCTTGAAGGCTGCCGAGAAGATCGCCGCTCGGAGCCTGCTAGGCAAGCTCGGCGTGACCGCGGACAACGATTCGCTTGTCCCCGGTGCCGAGCAGGCCGTCAGCGGGCTCGCTCAGCGGGCTGATTCGATCGGCGGTCCTGCACCCCTTCCCGACATTGCATTTCCAGCCAGCATCGTGCAGGTCAAAAGCGCGTCTGGCAACGACCGCGTTCATGCCCTCCTGGCAGCGAAGAACGAGCTGACCGACTTCGCGGATCGCCTCGACGCGCTCGAGAAGCGGCGCCCGTCCAGACTCAATGCTCTGGCAACGGCCCACGCACTGTCGAGTGCCGCTACGAACCTCGGTAGTGCCACCGCAACTCGAACGCGGTTGGAGGCATTCGAGCAGACGCGCGAACTCCTCTCGGACACGGACCAGATCAGTCCGATCGCAACCGACCTCGCAAGTGCCGTGCGCGAATCGGTGAGCCGGGCGGCTGAGGCTGTGGAGCAAGCTCGGCTGGCCGCTGTCGATGGGTTGGGGCATCAGTCAGCATGGGTTGCCCTTGACTCCGACAGGCAGCAGCAGCTCCTGAACGAGCACAGCCTGGCCCCAGAGGACAAGCCTGAGTTGGGCGATACGGATGCAGTCCTGAAGGCAGTCCAACAGAGGCCGTTGGCGTCGTGGGATGCCGTTCTCGATGCGGTGCCGGCTCGGGCTGCGAAGGTGCTGGAGGCCGCGGTTCGGCTGACGGCGCCGAAGGCGGGCACCGTCGCCTTGCCCACAGCCACGATCAGCAGCGCCGAGGACGTCGAAACGTATCTCTCGGGCCTTCGGTCGAAGCTGACCGAGGCACTTTCCGAACACGACACAGTGGTGGTGAAGGGTTGATGGGCGTCGAAGTTCTTAACAGCGGCCAACGGAACCACCTTGACCGCGCTGTGCAACAAGCCCGAACCGCAGCTGAGCAGGCCGCTGCCGATGTCTTGCTCGCGCTTGCGGTGGCCGAGCCGAGTCGCCCGGCGTATCTGAGCGACGATGACAACTCCCTTCGCCTTGCTCTTCGGGAGAAGGCACGCCAGCTCGGTGACGACACCTCACCCAGCGGTGCCGACCTAACCAACCTGGTGCGTGAGGTTGCCTACGAGCAGTGGCACCGGTTGCTCTTCGCACGGTTCCTCGAAGTCAACGGACTGCTTCGCCATCCCGAGTTTCGCGACACCTCTTTGACCTTCGACGACTGTGCGGATCTCGCCGACGACCTGGGCGAACCCGACAGCTGGTCTGTGGCAGCTCGATTCGCCTCGGAGATTCTTCCGGGTGTCTTCCGGCTAGACGACCCGGCTGTCCAAGTGCGCTTTGCGACCGAGCACCGCCTCGAACTGGAGAAGATCCTCCTCAGCCTTCCGCCGGAGGTATTCGTCACCGAGGACGCTCTTGGCTGGGTCTACCAGTTCTGGCAGACCGCAGAGAAGAAGCGGGTCACCGACTCCGGTATCAGGATCAGCGGAGCGGACCTGTCGCCCGTCACACAGTTGTTCACCGAGAACTACATGGTCCGCTTCCTGCTGGAGAACTCGCTCGGTGCGTGGTGGGCCGCTCGTCATCCGGATTCTCCACTGGTCGACTCCTGGGAGTACCTGCGCCGACTCGGTGATGGTGCTCCTGCCTCCGGGACTTTCGAGGAGTGGCCCGCAACCGCGGCGGAGGTCACGGTCATGGACCCGTGCTGCGGCTCCGGCCACTTTCTCATCGCGATGTTCGGGATGCTCTGGCGGATGCGAGCCGAGGAGGAGGGCTTGTCCCCGGCGGGTGCACAGGATGCCGTGCTGCGCGACAACCTCCACGGTCTCGAGCTGGATCACCGATGCACCCAGATTGCCACCTTCAACGTGGCGCTGGAAGCATGGAAGCAGGGAGGATTCCGAGATCTTCCTGCGCCGCAGATCGCCTGCTCGGGAGTGCCGGTTCGAGGTACGCGTTCGGAGTGGGAAGCACTCGCAGGCGATGATGATGAGCTGCGGAAAGTCATGACCCACCTTCATGGCCTTTTCCGTGAGGCTGATTCTCTCGGATCGCTAGTTAACCCACAGCCAGCGGTGAATCGAGATGGTGGTCTGTTCGGTCGAGACCTAAGCATTGGGGTCGCGTGGGATGAGGTCCGCAGCCTCCTTGCGAAGGCGATCGGAAGTGAACAGCGAATTGGCTCGATCCTGGGTCAGGCCGCGGACGATGTTGTGCACTCGGCTGGTCTCCTAGGACGTGCATATGTACTCGCAGCGACAAACCCGCCCTTCCTCTCCGCAAGCCGTCAAGCCGATAGTCTGAAGGACTACACAAAGGAGAGTGATAGTGCAGCGAGTGGAAACCTCGCCTACTCAATGTGGCGACGCTGGAGCGGATCGAGTCGCGCGTTCGTTGTGCCGCAAAACTGGCGCTTCCAGGTCTCGTACGCTGGGCTGCGCAAAGAAATGCTCATTGAGAATGAACGGCATCTGGTCGCTGCGCTCGGCGTCGACGGTTTCACGACAAGCATGTGGGATTTTCATACGGACTTGGTTGTTTCGAGTGCAAGTTCTGCTCGCACGATCGTCGCTGTAGACGCTTCCTCGGGCGACACGCCCGCTGAGGTCGGTGCCTTGCTCGCCGGCAAGCCGCTGACTGAAGTGTCGGCCGACAGCCAGATCGCAAACCCTGATCATCGGGTCGCGATGAAAGCCATCGACGGCTCCGCTCTCCTTTCGGCTGTTGCGAAGTCTGTTCAAGGGATCGCGACGGGTGACAACCCTCAGTACATCCGGAAGATGTGGGAAATTCCTCTTCCTCACGAGCACTTTCGGTTGCTGCAAAGTTCAGTCGGCCAAACAGCTCCGTTCAGTGGACGGGACCAGGTCATCTGGTGGGAACTTGGTGGTGGCTGGGTTCCGAGCGAACGCGCAGGAATCAAGGGGTCTGCAGCATGGGGGAAACCAGGGGTTGCCGTATCACAAATGGGGGCGCTACCTGTCACGCGCTACACCGGCGAGATTTTCGACATGAACACCGCGGTTGTGTTCCCGCACGACGCCGCAGATCTGCCGGCCCTTTGGGCGTATCTTTCGAGTGATGAGTACGTCCGAGACATTCGTGAAGTGGACTCAAAACTCAATGTTACGAACGCGACTTTAGTCAAGGTGCGGTTCGATCGAGAACGCTGGGCAGCCGAGGCTGCCGCGGCCGGGCCATTGCCAACGCCCTCCTCGATCGACCCGACTCAGTGGCTCTTCGATGGCGAGCTTCCTCACTCGAGCCAGCCGCTCCAAGTCGCTGTTGCGCGTTTGCTCGGCTACCGCTGGCCCGATGAAAAGCCCGATGAGATCGACCAGTTCGCTGACAGTGACGGCATTGCCGCTTTACAGTCGCTTCCCGGGGAGCCCGACCTCGCCACTCGCTTACGCGAACTTCTTGCTGCTGCGTTCGGAGTCAGGTGGTCGAGTGCGCTTGAGCGGACGCTGGTCAGCGAAGCCGGGGGGAAGAACGGGCGCCTGGAGGACTGGCTTCGGGACACCTTCTTCACGCAACATGTCAAGGTCTTCGACAACCGTCCCTTCCTGTGGCACATCTGGGATGGTCGCAAGGACGGCTTCTCGGCAGTGGTCAACTACCACCGGCTCGACCACCGCACCTTAGAAAAGCTCACCTTCACCTCGCTCGGCGCGTGGATCGAGCGGCAGAAGCACGAGGCCGCTGCTGGTCGCGCCGGCGCCGACACGCGCCTCGCAGCGGCGGAGACCCTGCAGGAGAAACTCAAGTTGATCCTCGACGGCGCGCCGCCGCACGACGTCTATGTCCGCTGGAAGGAGTTGCACGAGCAGCCGATTGGGTGGAATCCCGATCTCGTCGACGGCGTGCGGCTCAACGTCCGCCCCTTCGTGACGGCAGGGGTGTTGCGGTCCAAAGTCAACGTCCACTGGAAGAAGGACCGGGGCAAGAACGCTGACGGTTCGGAGCGCATCAACGACCTCCACCCGACTTTGGAGGAGCGTCGGCAGGCGCGGCGGCAGGCTGGGGTGAAGCCGTGAGCGATGTTCGAGCTGTCGTCGCGCACGCACTCCGTGAGACCGCCGAGTACAACGCAGAATCCAGCATCCCGCCGGCGGCCGTCTTCTGGCCTGACCCGGACCGTGCGTGGGAGTCGGTGATCAGCCTCCTACAAGAAGCTGCACCGATCCTCGTACTCGGCGAATACGACTCGGCCAAGGCGCAGGGGCCTGCGATTTGGATTCGAGCAGTACTGTCCGCATCCGAGTCAGTCGAACTCCCCCCACATCTGGCCGCACACAACGATCAAAACCCTTGGGTGATCTACCTTCCCGGGCACAGCCGAAGCTCATTGTCCGACGTCACAGCTCTCGATCCCGCCGTGTCACCTCTCGCGGAGGCGGTACTTCGCTCGAACTGGTGGCCGTCAGCGCACAGCCATGCCGCGTGGACGCCGCATTCATTCCTGGGCTCGAAGAACGGAGCCGGCCTCGACATGGCAGGCGACGCCAAGACCAAGTCTGCGCTGACGAGTGTGCTTGACCGTCTCCTCGCAGAGGACGTCGATGAACTGCGCCGCATGGGGCGTCTCGATGCATCGCGCCTGCACTCGCTTGTGATGACGGACAGTGTTCGCGTCCTCCTGGAGTGGCTCGACGACCCGGAGGGCACGCAGCAGGCACTTGAAGGCGCTCGCTGGAAAGCCTTCGTCGCGGCGTGCCATTCGACCTACGGATTCGATCCCGCGAAAGACGGACAGCTCACCGCTGCCGCGCGTCTCGGCGCTCGCGAGGGCGCCTGGGGTGATGTATGGGCTCGTTTCGCCGACAATCCGCGTCGCTATCCGAGCCTTCCAGCCGTCTTGGACAAGGCTCGTCCGGATGGCGACCTCTTCGGTAGCACGGACCCACACCCTGACTCGTGGCCATCGTGGAACCAGGAACAGGAGGACCAACTTCGCAAAGGACTCGCAGACCTGGACAAACAGAACGACCTCGGCCAGGTTCGCACAGTGGTCAGCGAACTCGCTGCCGCGCATCTGCGGCGAGAAGAGAGTGTCTGGGCGGAGCTCGAGCAGGCGCCGTTGGCCCGGGCGACGGGATACCTCGCGGAGTTGGCCGAGTTGTCGATGACGCCTGCGCCCGCCGGCGACGTGAAGGCGCAGACAGTGTGGTACTCGGCCGAGGGTTACAAGGTCGATGACCTGGCGTTGCGTGCCATCGCTGCGGCGACGACAGCATCGGATCGCGACGCCGTGTGCAAGGCACTCAAGGGAATCTACGGGACGTGGGTCGAGGCGACAGCGCGCACCTTCCAGGCGGCAGCGGTGGCTGGATACCCAGGCGAGACCGGACTCGACGTCCCCGCCGGTACATGCGTCGTCTTCGTTGACGCACTACGCTTCGACCTCGCACAGCGACTTGCCAAACGTCTGGCATCGTTCGAGGTTTCAGTTTCGCCGAGGCTCGCGGCGTTCCCCACGGTGACCCCGACCGGACAACCTGCCGTTGCACCCGTGGCGGCCAGTTTCGGTGCTGGGCCAGCGTTCGACGCGGCGGATTCTGAAGGGCGCTCGGTGAAGGGCCAGGTCTTCCGGTCGGCCATGTCGGAGGCCGGGGTGCAGTACCTCGACTGGAAGGCGGCCGAGAGCGGCGACATCAACAAGATCGGGTGGACGCAGACCAACACGATTGACGCGCTTGGTCACGATCATGGCCATGCCCTTGCCGACATGCTCGACCAACAGCTCGACCTCGTGGCGGAACGCGTTCAGGGCCTCCTAGCAGCCGGATGGCGGCGCGTGGTGGTGGTAACCGACCACGGCTTCTTGATGCCCGCCGCGGCAGCCTTCAAGGTGAATCTGCCGCTCGCGGTCACCGAAGGCGACGCCTCGCGCAAGCCACGGGTTGCCCGGCTGAAGGCGGGCGCTTCTCGACCCGACTTCCCGATCGTGCCTTGGACGTGGGACAGCTCGGTCGAGATGGTAAGCGCCCCGGGTGCCGCGGCCTTCGAGGCGGGAACGATCTACGACCACGGCGGCTTGAGCCCTCAGGAATGCGTCATTCCCGTCATCGAGATCTCCGCTGGCGCGGGCACGTCCGGCCCTACACAGATCGAGGGCATCCGCTGGACCGGCCAACGCTGCCGCATCGACTTCGAGCCTCCCGAGGCCGACGTCAGCGCGGAAGTCCGTCTCGCGCCCGCCGATCCCTCGACCACGGTCGGTGGCCCGAAGTCGCCCTCGGAGCCCGGCGAAATCAAGGTGCTCGTCGACGAAGACGAGGCCGCCGAGGGGGCAACGGCCTACGTCGTCCTCCTCTCTGCAGATGGCCTCGTCGTCGCACAACGTCATACGACGGTAGGGGGGACCGCATGACCGACACGATCACGCTCGATTCGATTGACGAACTCGCAGCGTCGGCATTCGAGGGCTATGTAGTACGCAAGGATCTCGCGCAGCAGTTCAAGGGCGCATACCCCGTGCCGACCTACGTCGGCGAGTTCCTCATCGGTCGATACTGCGCCACCACCGATCCTGAAGAAATCGAAGAGGGCCTACAAGTCGTCCGCCGATTACTCTCGGATCGAACGGTTCGCGCCGGCGAAGAAGAACTCTTCAAATCCCGCGCCCGCGAACGTACGACGATCAAGCTCATCGACCTCGTCAAGGCGCGCCTGGACGCGAAGTCGAACGTCTACGTCGCCGAGCTGCCCAGCCTGGGCCTCAAGGACGTCCGCATCGACGATGCGGTCGTGCGCGATCACGAGCGCATGCTGACAGGCGGCTTCTACGCCGAGGTCGACCTCTCCTACGACGCGGTCATCGCGGACGAAAGCAACGGCAAGCCCTTCGCCATCGGGTCCCTTCGTCCTATCCAGCTCTCCACCCGCGACTCACTGGAGCGACTGGCCGAAGGCCGCTCCCGATTCTCGACCGAACAGTGGAAGCACCTCCTGCTCCGCTCCGTGGGTTTCGAGCCTGAACAACTCTCGGCCCGCGAACAGGACGTCTTGCTGCTGCGCATGATCCCGTTCGTGCAGCGCAACTTCAACATGGTTGAACTTGGCCCCCGCGGCACCGGTAAATCGCACCTCTTCCAGCAGGTCTCGCCGTACGCCCACCTCATCTCAGGTGGCAAGGCCACCGTGGCCCGCATGTT
The DNA here is from genome assembly GCF_055231015.1 of Rhodococcus quanlei. Lineage (NCBI taxonomy): Bacteria > Bacillati > Actinomycetota > Actinomycetes > Mycobacteriales > Nocardiaceae > Rhodococcus > Rhodococcus quanlei. The sequence goes on from NZ_JBUYWD010000023.1 coordinate 125,178, forward strand.
CGTCAACAATGCGACGGGGCAGCGCGGACTCGTGGCGCAGTTCGACGTCGTCTGCTTCGACGAGGTCTCTGGTGTCTCCTTCGATCAGAAGGACGGCGTCAACATCATGAAAGGCTACATGGAGTCCGGCGAGTTCTCACGGGGACGCGAGTCCATCCGTGCAGATGGCTCGATCGTGCTCGTCGGCAACTTCGACGTCGACGTCGCGCACCAGCAGCGGATCGGCCATCTGCTCTCCCCGCTGCCGCCCGAGATGCGCGACGACACCGCATTTATGGACCGCATCCATGCCTACCTGCCCGGCTGGGACGTCCCAAAGCTGAACCCCTCGTACTTCACCCATCACTTCGGCCTCGTCAGCGACTTCCTCTCCGAGTGCTGGTCACACCTGCGGACGCAGTCGCGGCTGGCGTCGATCCAAGGGCGCGTCAACTACTCGGACGCCCTGTCAGGGCGTGATCTCTCAGCTGTCAACAAGACGGTCGACGGCCTTCTCAAACTGCTCTCTCCGGACGCTGAGGCGTCGATCTCCGACGAGGACCTGGAGTGGGCTGTTCGGATCGCACTCGAGTGCCGCCGGCGCGTGAAGGAGCAGCAACGCCGCATCGGCGCAGCCGAGTTCCGCAACACGCAATTCGGCTACCGGATCGGTGAGGGCGTCGAGCAGTTCGTCTCGACTCCGGAGCTCGCCAGCCCGGATTCCATCGGACTGGATCCCTTGCCGCCGGGGCAGGTGTGGGCAATCGCCGAGGGAGGCGGTGAAGTTGGTCCTGGCCTCTACCGGATCGAAGCCGCCGACACTCCGGGCGCCGGCACCAGAGGCCTCCTCAACCAGGCTGCACCGGCACCGCTTCGCGAGAGTTTCAAGGTCGCCGAGCAGAATCTCGTCGCTCAGGCGCGCGCCATTGTGGGAGACCGTGACCCTCGCGAGCACAACCTGACCGCGCAGGTTCGTGCTCTCGATGCTGCGAAGAGTGGGGCCGGTCTCGGTCTGCCGATTCTTCTCGCGCTTGCTTCGGCCATGCTCCAGCGGTCCGTTCGTGGCGGCTTGATCGCGGTTGGCAACCTATCGCTCGGAGGCGGTGTAGAGACCGTCCATAACGCGGCTGCTCTCGCCGAACACGCGATGGAGAAGGGCTCAACCGCCCTGTTACTCCCGGTGTCCGCACGCAGACAGCTACTTGACGTCAGCGACGAGGTCGCGACGAAGGTCTCGTTCCTCTTCTACAGCGACGCCCAAGACGCCCTCGTGAAGGCGCTCGATGAGTGACTGCAGCGACTCAGCGATGTGGTCAGCACAGCTCAGGGCCCTACGGAAGTCTATTATTAACACGGTGCCCGAGGTTGCCCGCTCGGCCGCACCCTGCACGCCCATTCCGGTGGCGACGGGCGTCTGCCGCATTCTGTACGGGCAGTGCACCCGACGGCGAGTGAGTGTCGATTCTTCCGTCCTCGCTGACTGCGTGGAACATGCAAGTGCCAGCGAAAGGTGCCAGGCTCACCTGGATTCGGCCTTGGACTCGTCGCACTTGAGCCAGAACAAATCTCGCAGGCGGTACCGAGTGGTGTGATCGAGGTCGTACACTCCGAGCGCTTCGGATGCATCCTGAAGGAGAGCCCGATCAATTTCGGGTGGGATCTGGCGATGTGTTGAGGTCATGGTGGACGTCAGCTGGTCGATGTCCTGGGCTGTGGCGCTTTCGAGGATCGATTTGACGACTCTGTCGGTGATCGCATCGAGCGCGACCTCGGTCGCGTCGTCGTCATATCCGGGGAGTACATGCGATGCCCCATCTGTCCTGACTTGCACAGATTTAGTGTGCCAACGCTGACTACGAATGTGGGATGTTCAGGTCGGTGAGGATGGCCGTGGCATCGGCGGTGATGGGGTCGGTGGCGGTGTGCGGGTGGCCTGCGATGGTCAGCCTGATTTCCTGCAGCGGGCGCAAGGTCTTCACGATGTGCCCGATCGAGGCCCCGGTCTCGTCTTGCAGGTAGCGGGCGACGGCGAGTGCGGTGAACACGACTGTGAGGTGCGCGTCGATCGCCTCTCGGGTGTGGTGGAACATCGGCCGCGCTCTCAGGTCGGTTTTCGACATCCGGAACGACTGCTCGACGTGCCAGAGGTCGTGATACTTGCCGATGACCTCGGCCGATCCCATGATCGTGGCGGGCAGGTTGGTGGATGTAGCCCTTGAGCCCGACCAGCGATCGGGCTCGCTCGATGCTCGCGGTGTCGAGGCTGCGCCCTTTGGCTGTGGACACGGACGAACCGGGTGGACTTTGGGGCTTTGGTTGTCGCGGACGGCGCGTCGTTTCGAGTACTTCCAGACCGCCCGCCACGACTTCGAATGAGTATCGGGGCGCCAGACCGGCTCGGCGCGGTGTCGGACGTTGTTGACGGTGCTCTTCGCGTGCCGGGGTGTGACCGTGTCGATGATCTGCCCGTCGGTGAAAACGTCTCCATTCCAATGAAAATGAGAGGCGAGATCGCCCGGAGCCTTGGTGACGCGGGAGCCGACGATGAACTTGAGCCCGGCCTCGTCGAGAGACTTGAGGTTGGTTGCGGAGAGCATGCCGGCGTCGGCGGCGATCACCATCTCCACCCCGGCGATGTCGTGCCGTTCTTGGAACTGGCGCACGATG
>NZ_JBUYWD010000024.1:0-127790 GCF_055231015.1 Rhodococcus quanlei
TCTCCGGCTCGCCGGCCACGACAACATCGCCGCCGCGTTACGACACCACAGCCGCAACCCGCACCGGCCGATCGACCTACTTCACACCACCTGACATGGGTCTAAACGACTTTGCCGGGGCCCTGGGTTCAGGTTGCCGGCCACTACGGCTACCACTATGTCGGCGATCGCCCGTCCAGGTGGACCAGATACAAGATCGAGCACGTCTTCGTCCGGTCGAGCACGCCCCCGCCGCTTCCGGTCCCGCAACTACGACAGCGATGGGGATACGGCCCCCGATGATCGATTGTGTGGACCACGCCCGTCCTGCGGGACTGAGTGCACACAAATCGACTTCACCGACCGGATTCCGTCACGGAACGCTGCCTGTGTGCACTGAGTCCCACTCGGCTGCACAAGTAGAGTCGATCGCTGTGAAGAAGTACTCCATCGCTCTACTGGTCGACGTCGTGCTCGTCCTCATCTTCTGTGCCATCGGACGCAGCACACATGATGAATCCAACGCACTGGTCGGCCTGCTCACCACCGCGTGGCCGTTCCTGTCCGGCCTGGCACTCGGGTGGATTGCCACGATCGCCCTGTACCGGGACAAGTTCGACCCATATCTGATGCTGCCGACCGGCGTGATCGTGTGGGTCACCACCGTCGGCGTGGGAATGCTGTTGCGCGTGGTCAGCAGCCAGGGGACCGCCTTCAGCTTCATCATCGTGGCGAGTACCGTCTTGGCGGTGTTCCTGATCGGGTGGCGTGCGGTTGTGGCAGCGATTCGGAAACGACAGCGCTGACACGGCACGAATTGCCCCTTCAACTGGAACAGTCTTCAACATGAGCGAGACCGTCGATCAACCGCAGGAATCGAAGAGCGAGGACCACCGCTTCTTCGGCCAGCCGCTCCCCCTCGCCAACCTGTTCGGCGTGGAGATGTGGGAGCGATTCTCCTTCTACGGGATGCAAGGCATCCTCATCTACTACCTGTACTACTCGGTCAGCGACGGCGGTCTCGGCATTGCAGAATCGTCCGCGACCAGCATCGTCGGTGCCTACGGCGGCACGGTGTACCTGTCGACCATCCTGGGCGCCTGGATCGCAGACCGCGTCCTGGGCTCCGAACGCACCCTGTTCTACAGCGCGATCCTCATCATGTTCGGCCACATTTCACTGGCGGCCTTCCCCGGACTGTGGGGCGTCGGAATCGGCCTCACCCTGATCGCCTTCGGCAGCGGCGGCCTGAAAGCGAACGCCACCTCGCTCGTCGGCGACCTGTACTCGGAGAACGACGACCGACGCGACGCCGGCTTCTCGTTGTTCTACATGGGCATCAACATCGGCGCCTTGATCGGCCCACTGCTCACTGGTTGGGCGCAAGACCGCATCGGGTTCCATGCCGGGTTCGCTCTCGCCGCCGTCGGCATGGCGCTCGGACTGATCCAATACACGCTCGGCCGCAAGCAACTCCACGGCATCGGCAGCAATGTGCCCAACCCGCTGCCACAGCACGAACGCAACAAGTTCATGGGCATCGGCGCAGCCGCCGTCCTCGCCGTGGCGGTGCTCTCCCTGACGGGCCTGATCACGGCTGCGAACATGTCCGACGTCGTGGTGGCACTCACCGTCGTTGCAACAGTCATCTACTTCGCGGTCATCCTGGCGAGCAAGCACATCACGTCGATCGAGCGCAGCCGCGTGATCTCATTCATTCCGTTGTTCATCGCCAGCGCCGTGTTCTGGTCGCTGTTCCAGCAGCAGTTCACGATGGTGGCGATGTACGCGGACAAGCGCCTCGACCGCACCCTGTTCGGCTGGGAGTTTCCCGCCGCCTGGGTGCAATCGATCAACCCCGTCTTCATCATCATCTTCGCCGGTGTATTCGCGGCCGCCTGGACCAAACTCGGTCCTCGCCAGCCCGGCACCCCCCTGAAGTTCGCCGCGGGCACGATCCTGATGGGTGTGGCATTCCTGGCCTTCATCCCCATGGCAGGCGGCGGACCGAACAGCGCACCACTCCTCGGCCTGGCAGGCATCCTGCTGCTCTTCACCTTCGCCGAACTGTTCCTCTCGCCGGTCGGCCTGTCCATTTCGACGAAGCTCGCCCCGAAGGTGTTCCACACCCAGATGGTCGCCTTGTTCTTCCTGTCGGTAGCCCTCGGCACCGCGATGGCCGGCACGCTCGCCGGGTACTACGACGAAACGAACGAGGTGCCGTACTACCTGTGGATCGGCATCGGGTCCATCGCGGTGGGTGTCCTGCTGGCCATCTGTTCACCGTGGATCAAGAAGATGATGAAGGGCGTCCACTAGCGCGCGCATGACGTGCCGGTCGCGGGCCGTCTACTTGTTGGCGCGCTCCGCCATCTCGATCAGCAGGCGGTCTGCCATCTTCACCGCACGATCGCTGCCGTCGGCGTCGGCAACAAGCACGGCGAACGCGAAATCGCCGCGCGAACCGAAGAACCAGCGGTCGTCACCGCTCTCTGCGGTCATGCCCATCAGTCCGGGATGACCCTTCAGGTACGAGCCGCCGCCTCGCGCGATGTTGTCGCGCATCATGTTGCGAAGCTGTTCGTTGATCTCCGGTGACAGCGGGGGCGCCTGGATCTCCGTAGTAGCAGGCTGACCGTGCACGATCTTCGGCACGGGGGCGCTGCCGCGCGAGATGGATGCCGCCAACATCGCCATGCCGAAGGGTGTGACGGCCGGGTAGGCGCCGTCCGTGTTCATCGCCTGATCCATGCCGGAACTACTCGCGGTGAACACCGCCGTCTCCTGGTCCATGCCCAGAATGTCGTAGTTTCTGCCAAGGCCGAGCTGATGGCCGGTCGTCTCGATCTCTTCGGCGGACAACGAGTTGGGGTCGACCCCCTTCTGCAGGCCGGCGGCCTTCTTCACCAAATCCAACGTGTTGCCCGCCGGGTAGAGGTGCTCGAACGCGATCGGGCCCTGTTCGATCGCCTGATTGTTCTGGGCGGCGGCCAGCACAGCACCGGTCGAAGGCTGAATCGCCACGATCGCCGACGGAGTACCGGCACTGACCACCGCGTCTTCGGCGGCCAGCTGAATGGTCGAATCCATGGTTGCGTTGATGTTCGGTCCGGGAGGACCCTGGAACCCGGCCTGACGATCCAGTGTTCCGTCCGGCTTGACGATGTGCACGGCCCAGCCCGCCGTCTCGTCGCGGTTCGCCTGCCACACATTCCTGAGCGAATTCTCCAACGGCGAAGTGATGCGACGGTCCGCAGTGATGAGGGTGGGCCGCTTGTCCACGAGAACGCCGGGGATCGCGAATGCGTTGTTGCGGTCGAGGTAGTTGAAATCCTGGTCCCGCAGTTTCACCGCGACGACCCGCTCGCCAGGCTTCTTGTCCAGTTCGGAGAGCATCGATTCGGACGTGACCAGCGGGGCCACCGGCTTGATCACCTCGGCGAGCCGACGCGTGGTGGCGACCGGATCGGGCATCGTCGCCGGGTCGAGGACGATGACGTTGATGATCTGCTCGTTCATCAGCAGCGTACCGGTGTTGTCGAAGATCAGCGGCGGTGCGGCGTCGGTGCGGTCGTAGCGAACTTTGCTCCCGGCGCCGAGGTCGGGAGCCATGACCGAGGGATCCCACTGAACCCGCCACCCCATGGACAGGGCACGTACCCCGCCCTGCACCTGGTAGCCCCAGTCCTTGCCATCGCCGAAGTTCCAGTTGACGGCCATGGTGAAGAAGCCGGTGTCTTCGTTGAGTTTCACGAATTGGCTGAGGTCGAACGAGGCCCGTTTCGGGTCCAGACCTTCGAACATCTGCCCGATCGTCTCCTCGGCGGCGTTCGGGTAAGTGGTCAGTTCCGCGGCCGCTGCCGCATCACCGTCGCCGAGGGCCGCGATGAAATCCTCCACGACGGAGTCGGCGGTCGGTTCCGGCCGGTTGGACACGACGTAGAACGTGGCAACGAGGGCGATCACGACGGCAGCAGCCAGGGCGATCACATTGCGTCTGCGGAAAACCGCCGATCGTCCGTTCCCCATGCTCACCATCTTGCTTTCCGTCACATCCGTAACAAGTACGTTTTGCCTACGAAGGCGTTACGGTTCAGCTACAACTTACCTTCAGCCTGAAATCTACCGGTGAGTTCACCCCAGAAACCGCCCTGCAGCCTGCACGGCAGGTGCCGAACTGTCACCTTCGGCCACGAAGACAGCGAACGCCAGATCATCATGAACTCCCACGAACCAGCCGTGCGCAGGTCGCCCGTCGGTCTCGGCGGTACCAGTCTTGCCGATGAGTCCGGAAATATCTTGCAGTTGGGTTGCCGTGCCGCTGGTGACCACTTCACGCATCATCGTCCGCAACTGTTCGGTTACCGATGCGGGGACCGGCGGCACGGTCTGGTCCGGCGTACCCGGTTGGCCCTGGATCAGCATCGGCGCGGGCGTCGAACCATTTGCGATCGACGCCGCCACCAATGCCATCCCGAACGGAGATGCCGTGACGGCTCCCTGCCCGATCGCCGCCTCGACCCGAGCAGCGGGCGTTTCGGCCACCGGGACACTTCCGGTCACCGTCGTCACCCCGGGCGTCACATAGTCGACGCCCAGACCGAACTGCAAGGCGGCATCGTGTAGACCCTGCGGTGGCAGGTTCACGGCGAGGCGCCCCATCGTGGTGTTGCACGACTGTGCGAACGCGGTGTGCAGCGGAACTTCACCCAGATCGAACTCGTCGTCGTTCGGGATCGTGCGGCCCTCGATGGTGGCCACACCCGGACAGGGCAGCACCGTGTCCGGGTTGACGTTGCCCGACTGCAGCGCAGCCGAGGTGGTCACGGTCTTGAAGGTCGAACCGGGTGGATACAGGCCGGTGAGGGCAATCGGGCCTTGCGCGTCGGCCGCGTCGTTCTGTGCGATGGCGACGAGCGCACCGGTGGAGGGGCGGATCGCGACGATCGCCGACTCCTGCGGCAGTCCAGCCAAGGCGTTCTCTGCGGCCAGCTGACGCGGCAGCTCGATCGTGGTCCGAATGTCCGGCGCATTCTTGCCGGGCTCCCCCGCCAGAGTTTCCGTGGTGCCGTCCGCGGCGACGGATTGCACTGCCCAACCGGCGGCTTCCGCATGTTCGCGCTGCCACAGTTCGGTGAGCCCACCCAGAACCGGCGACGACAACGCCTTGTCGGTCGTGAGCAGCCGGGTCTGCGCCAGCAGTGTCACCCCCGGAGCCTGCTCGAGTTGCGCCCGGATCGGTGCGAGGTCTTCCGCGCGCAGAGTGATGGCGGTGACGGGCTTGCCGCCCGCCGCAGTGATCTGCTCGCTCAAGGACTCCGCTGTGATGGTCGAGACGATCGGCGACAGCAACCCGGCAACCGCGCCCAGGTCGGCCGTCCGATCCACGTTCACGAGCGTGACGACCTGCTGTTCGAGGATCGGCTCGCCGGACGCGGACAGCACCTGTGCGGGTTCACCAGCCGTCGGGGTGTAGCGCAAGGTCGACCCTGCGGTCATCCCCGGTGCCAGAATGTCGGGCTGCCACTCGATCTTCCAGTCGTCCCCCTGCTCGGACGCGGTGCCCTGCGTCGAATACGACCACTGTCGACCCTCCCCGAACGGCCAGGTCGCATCGAGGGTGAACGCCGAATCCTCGGTCCCGGCGACGGCGAACGTCCCGTCCTTGTTCAGACCGTCGTACATCGCCGTGATGGCGGCGGCCGCAGCATCGGGGTCGGTGGTCAACGCGGCCGCTGCGGCGACGTCGTCGTCGTTGAGAGCGTCTGCGAACTGCTGCGCGACGGTGTCCGGTTGGTCGGGGCCGAAGAGACCACATCCGGTCAGCGTGAGCGCGGAGATCGCGACGATCGCGGTCAGATTCCGGGCCGAGCGGCGACTGGTTCGGTTGTGCACCTGCTCGATCATGCCTGAGAACGTGGCGCCGAGCACAAAATGAGAGTAATCATGTAATCAGTGATTCATTCTCGAGTCTGGAGGACGTCATGAGGCACACACAGTCGTCGGGCGACCGACGGTTCGGCAGGACCGGAGGCTGGCAGCAAGCAGAAGCTCCCGATGCCGGCGACGCATCCGAGTGGTTTTCCGGGCGACTCCCGGACGAGTGGTTCACCGGGCCGCCGTCGGTCGAGGTCGATCGTGAGGAGATCGTGGTCATCGGCGAACTGCACCCAGCCGAGTCCGATTCCGACGCGGCGGCCGAAGGGCGCATCTCCCGATTCCGGGAGAGCACCCGAGCGGACCGGATGCGCATTGCCACCGAAGCCGAGGCCCGTTACGGACGCAAGGTTGCGTGGGGCGTCACCTTGTCCGGACGTTCCGCGCTGTTCACACATCTGTCGGTTCCGGTGATGACGCGCCTACGCCAGCCCGAACGCAAGGTGCTCGACACCCTCGTTGATGCCGGAGTCGCCCGGTCCCGGGCGGATGCTCTCAAATGGACGGTGCGCCTGGCCGGCAAGCACAGCGAGCAGTGGCTGACGGAACTGCGAGAGGCGATGACGAAGGTGGACGACCTTCGCACGGAGGGACCTCAGATCTGAGGAGAGAAAACCTGTTGCGCCGTAGCGAACGCACTCGTACTGTCGAATTGTCTTGATGTCGACGAACGGAGACGGGCACTTGCTCCTGTAGAGGTTTCTCACGCGATCCCGCGTACACGCATATTGCTGTGCGCCCGCCGCAACCTCCGGAGTGCCTGTGTCCAATCTGTCTGCTTCCTATCTCTCACTTTCCGATCTCACGTTCTCGTGGCCCGACGGCCAAACCCTGTTCGACGGTCTGAACGCGGTCATCCCCACCGGCCGTACCGGCTTGGTCGGGCTGAACGGGTCGGGCAAGTCCACACTGTTGCGTCTGATTGCCGGATGCAACGCGCCGGAGAGGGGTTCGGTCACGGTCGCAGGGACACTCGCATACCTTCCGCAGGACATCACCCTCGGTACGGACGTACGCGTCGACCGCTTGCTCGGTATCGACGGAATTCGGAAAGCACTGCATCGCATCGAATCCGGCGACGGTGAGCCGAGCGACTTCGAGACTGTGCACGACGACTGGGATATCGAGGAATTCGCCTTGTCGCTGCTTCACCGTCTCGGACTCGAGTCGATCGTCTCCTCTGTGGGCGATCTCGATCGCACGGTGGGTGCGCTCTCGGGAGGCGAAACCGTACTGCTCGGGATCACCGCGCAGCTTCTGCGCAATCCGACGGTGCTTCTCCTCGACGAACCGACGAACAATCTCGACGAGTCCGCCCGCGAACGCCTGTATTCCGTGGTCCAGCAGTTCTCCGGGACGACCGTGGTGGTGAGCCATGACAGGGCGCTGCTCGATCGCATGGATTCGATCGCCGAACTGCGTGGCGGCGAACTTCGGTTGTTCGGGGGCAATTACACCGCGTACGAGGAGATCGTCGCCACTGAACAGGCGGCCGCCGAAGCGACCGTCCGCGATGCACGTGCCGACATGCAGAAGCAGAAACGGGAGCTGATCGAGGCACGGATCAAGCTGGACCGTCGAAAACGGTACGGCCAGAAGATGTACGAGAACAAGCGTGAACCGAAGATCGTCATGGGTCAACGAAAGCGGCAGGCCGAGGAGTCGGCAGGAAAGTTGCGCGGCAATCATATTGCCAAACTGGACGACGCGAAGCAGGCACTCGCCGAGGCCGAGTCTGCCTTGCGGGACGACCGTGAGGTCAAGGTGGAGCTGCCGGCAACCACCGTCCATTCCGGGCAGGTGGTGGTGGAGGCGAGCGACACCACGCTTCGGTCGGGCCAAATCGTGTCGCTGAACATCGTTGGCCCCGAGCGGATTGCACTGGCGGGGCCGAACGGCATCGGGAAGACCACGTTCCTCGACGCGGTGGTGGATTCCGGTCCGCGGACGCCGTACAAGGCGCTGCCGCAGCGTCTCGACGTGTTCGACGAAGCATTGTCCGTGGCGGACAACGTTGCGCTCGCTGCGCCACATGCGTCACCCGAGCGGGTACGGGCACAACTTGCGCGGTTTTTGTTCCGTGGCAACGATTCCGACAAACCGGCGTCGGCGCTGTCCGGCGGGGAACGGCTGCGCGCGGCCCTCGCGACGATCCTGCTCGCGGAGCCGGCACCGAAACTGTTGCTGCTGGACGAACCGACCAACAATCTCGACCTGCCGAGCCTCGCCCATCTCACCCAGGCGCTGAACAGCTACCGGGGCGCGCTGCTGGTGGTGAGCCACGACAAGGAGTTCCTTCGTGAAATCGGAGTCACCCGAACTCTCACTCTCACCGGCCACGGGGTGGTCGAGGAGTGAGGCAGACTGACGGGGTGGAGTACGCGAAGAACCCGGTGGACGGTACGGCCGTTGCCTACGAAACCATCGGCTCGGGCCCGCCGCTGGTACTGCTGCATGGAACGGCCCTCTCCCGTGCCATCTGGCGTGGGTTCGGGTACGTGCGGGCGCTCCGTGACGACCATCGGCTGATCCTCGTGGACCTGCGTGGCCACGGTCGCAGCGAGAAACCTCACGACCCGGACGCCTACGCGATGGACTTGGTGAGCGGTGACATCCTCGCCGTGTTGGACCGGGTGGGCGTACCGAGCGCGAGCGTTCTCGGGTACTCGTTCGGCGGCCGGGTGGCGCTGTCGGTTGCGGAGCGGGCGCCGGAGCGGGTGAATGCGCTGATCGTGGGTGGCGGGAGCAGCAAGCCGCAAGCGGGGGTCTTCGACCGGTTGTTCTTTCCCGGATGTGTCGGTGTGCTCGAGGATCGTGGCATGGACGCGTTTCTGACCGAGTGGTCCGCGGTTCGGGAGTGGCCCATCGACCCGGGCACCCGGGCCGCGTTCACGGCGAACGACTCCGTCGCGCTCGCTGCGTACATGCGCCGATGCGCCGTCGAGCCGGGGGTATCGCCGGAGTCGCTCCACAGGTTGAGGGTGCCCACTTTGCTCTTCGTGGGCTCGGAGGACGTCGAACGCCTGCGGGACACCGAAGAACTTTCCTCGTCGATCCCCGGTGCCCGACTGGCAGTCATCGACGGCTTCGATCACTCGACCACCATCGGGGCGACCGACGAAGTCCTTCGCGTGGTGGCACCGTTCCTCGTCTTCGCCGGTCAGTTCGCCTGACGACCAGTCCTCTGGCGGAGGACGATGGAGGGACGGAAACTCCGCCGGACAGTGCACGCTGGAAGTGAATCCCATGACAGGTCGATCTGCCGAGGCAGTGTCCCAGCGCATCGTCGACGCGTCCCTCGGCGCCGTCGACATGATCGCCGTCTATCTGGGTGATCGTCTCGGCTGGTATCGCAGTCTCGCTGACGACGGTCCGGCCAGCGCGAACGAGTTGGCCGAGAGAACGGGTACGAATGCCCGATATGCGCGCGAATGGCTCGAGCAGCAGGCAGTCACCGGCATGCTGACAAGCGACGACGCCACTCCACGGCGCTTCACTTTGCCGGCGGGCGCCGCAGAAGTACTCACCGATTCCGACAGCCTGATGTTCACGGCTCCGTTGGCACGCATGTTCTGTGGCGCCGCAGTAGAACTCCCCGCACTATTGGATGCCTACCGATCGGGCGGCGGTGTGAGCTGGGCACAGTTCGGCACCGACGCCCGCGAATCGCAGGCCGACATGAACAGGCCGTGGTACCAACAGATGCTCGCCGAGGCACTTGCCTCCGTTCCCGACCTGGATGCGCTGCTGCGCCGCCCCGAAACGGCCATCGCAGACATCGGTTGCGGCAGTGGGTGGTCCACCATCTCGCTGGCACACGCGTATCCGGGGGCGAGCTTGCGCGGCTTCGACATCGACCACGCATCCGTAGAACTCGCCGAGGCGAACCTCTGTGCATACCCCGATCTCGCGAATCGGGTGTCCTTCATCGAGATCGATGCCGTCGACCTACCGACCGCATCGTTCGACGCAGCGTTCGCCTTCGAATGCGTTCACGACATGCCCCGACCGGTCGAGGTGCTGTCGTCGATACGACGTGCTCTTGTCCCCGGCGGCCCCCTCATCGTGATGGATGAGGCCGTCGGCGACGCTTTCGCCCCGCCCGACGGCGCTCGGGGACTCGACGACACCGAGCGGCTGATGTACGGGTTCAGCCTGCTCGTGTGCCTGCCAGACGGCATGAGCTCACAGCCCAGCGTCGGGACCGGCACCGTCATGCGGACCGACACCCTTCGTGCCTACGCGAACGATGCCGGGTTCGTCGACATGACGGTGCTCCCCATCGAGAACTTCGGTTTCTGGCGGTTCTACCGCTTCACCGCGCCGAGCTGAGTTCTCAGGCGCCCAGCAGCCCCTTGGCGATGTGGGTGACCTGGATTTCGTTGCTGCCCGCATAGATCATCAGCGACTTGGCGTCGCGAGCGAGCTGCTCCACCTTGTATTCGGCCATGTATCCGTTTCCACCGAACAACTGCACTGCTTCCATCGCGACTTCCGTTGCAGCGCGGGACGAATACAGCTTCATGGCGGAGGCCTCGGCGAGGGTCACCTTGTCGCCGGCGGCGGTGCGCTCGATCGCGTTGAACACCATGTTCTGCACATTGATGCGGGCGATCTCCATCTCGGCGAGCTTGAGCTGGATCAGCTGGAACTGCCCGATTTCCTTGCCCCACAGCGTCCTCGACTTGGCGTACTCGACGCTCAGACGGTGGCATTCGTTGATGATCCCGAGTGCGAGGGACGCGATACCGATGCGCTCGGCCGCGAAACTTTCCTTGGCGCTGGTCTTTCCATCCGACTTCCCACCGTCCTCGGTCTCACCGAGGAGGCGGTCCTTGGAGATGCGGACGTTGTCGAAGAACAGTTCGCCGGTGGGCGAGGAGTTCATGCCCATCTTCTTGAACGGCGGGCTGAGCGTGAGCCCCTCCATGCCGGCATCGAGAACGAAGGTGAGCACCTTGCGATCACGACGGTCGATCGAGGAATCGCCCTCGTCGACCTTGGCGTACACGACGATGACGTCGGCGTACGGGCCGTTGGTGATGAACGTCTTGTGTCCGTTGAGGATGTAATCCTCACCGTCGCGCCGCACGTACGACTTCATGCCGCCGAAAGCATCCGATCCAGAGTCGGGCTCGGTGATCGCCCAGGCTCCCACCTTCTCGAAGGTGACGAGTCCGGGCAACCACCGCTCCTTCTGCGCGAGCGTTCCGCGGCTGCGGATGGAGCCCACGGTGAGGCCGAGACTGACACCCATCGACGCAACGAGCCCGAGGCTGACGCCGGCCAGCTCGGAGTTCAGGATGACCGCCATACTCCCCGAACCGCTGAACGCGGACTTGTCCCCCGAGGATTCCACAGTCTCGCCGCGTTCCTTCGCCAGCGATTTCTGTAGCGAGTCACGTGCCATCTCGTCGAGGCCGAACGTGGCGTACAGCTTGCGGATGATGTCGAACGGCGGCAGCTCGCCGCTTTCCAATTTGTCGACGTGCGGTCGGATCTCCTTGTCGATGAACCCGCGAACTGCGTCGCGAAGCATCAGGTCGGTATCGGACCACTCATACATGCCGGGAACTCCAAGTCGGGGTGGGAAGAATGCAGACACCGCAAATATAGAACACGTTCTCGTTTTTGCACAGGAGGGCCCCGTAACCGGCTCCCGTATCCTCCAATGGTGACGTTCATCAAGATCTGCGGACTGCGCGACGACGCGAGCGTCGATGTCGCCACGAGCCTGAATATCGACGCCGTCGGGTTCGTCTTCGCAGACAGCTGCCGCCAGGTTCGGCCGGACGAAGCGTCGGTCCTGGTCCGGCGTGTACCCGATTCGGTGCTCGCGGTCGGCGTGTTCAAGTCGAACCCCGTCGACGAGATCATCACCGCTGCGCGAACCGCCGGTCTGAGCACCGTGCAGGTGCACGACCTGTCATCGTCCGAGCAAGTTCGCCGGTTGCACGATGCGGGACTCGAGGTGATCCGGGCCGCGGTGGCCGGCCACGTACGGGACGGGTACGACCTCGACTTCGGCGAGGACCGGCTACTACTCGATGGCGCCAGCGCCGGTGCGGGCATTCCGTGGGATTGGTCGGCCCGTTCAGCAGTACCGAACGGGCCATGGATCCTCGCGGGCGGGCTGCAACCGCGCAACGTCTCCGATGCGCTGAGAGCCACCGGCGCGGCCGGTGTCGACGTGTCCAGTGGGGTCGAGTCGTCTCGCGGCGTCAAAGACCACGACCTGATGGCACAGTTCGTCGCGGCAGTGCGTGACGTTTAGCATGCGTACCAGGCGCGGACACGCCTGCCCGACTCGTTTCGGGCGCGGTAAGCGATGAGAGGAGATCGAACATGACAGTCTCGATGCATCTGAAGCGGGCGTCGGCGGTCGCGGGTTTGTGTACGGCAGGTGTACTCCTGGCACCGGCGGTGGCAACCGCCGAAACGGAGTTCGACAATCCCGCACCGACGACGTTCCTCTGCCCGGCCGGACTCGGAGAAGGCACCGTAGTCGCCGAAGCCAACTCGGACGAGGTGCCCGCCGGCAGTGTCAACTTCGAGATCGACGAGGGTACCGGCGTCGGCGCGAACGTCGCATGGGTCAACACCGATACCTGGCAGTTCGGCGCCGTGCCGCTCGCTCTCTCCGACGACGGCGAACCGGAGGCACTCGTCGAGTCCGGGCCGGGACACGTCAGCGCCGCCGTCTACGGCGTCTACACCAACGCCGAGAACGAAACCTGCGTGCTGGTACCCGGTGTGAACACCAACATCACCGTTCCGCAGCCGGCCGAGTAGGCCACCCCTCCCTCGGCGAATGTCACACCGGTTCGGCTCACGCGAACCGCTGTGACATTCGCCCGGCCGTGCGGTCGTCGGCCGCCCACGATCCGAGGACGGTGCGGATACCGGTGACCAACGAAAGCGGCTGATCGATCATCGCGTGGTGGCCGGCGTCGGGGATGTCCGCGAATATCGCGGACGGACCGAAGCGTCGCCGCATGTCGGCCACCATCTCCTCGGACACGATTCCGTGTTCGGCGCGAAAGAAGGCGATGCGGCAGCGCGGGTCGTCAGCACCCAGATGTTCACTGCCACTGCGGTGGAAGAACGTTGGATCGAACTTCCACCCCCAGGCGCCATTCACTTCGCGCATCGATGTCCGTGCGATGTGATCGAACACGTACGGCAGAGCCGATTGCTGCGGCGGGACGAGCCGGAAGTGAGCAAGGGCGCTGGCCGCGCTCGAATACGGTTTCGGTGGGGCGAAATACTGCCGGGCCCGCGCCTCCTCCTCTTCCGGAGTCCGGGCGCGAACCGGGGAGTCGATGAGCGCGACCCCGCCGAGTTCCTCACCGAACAACCGGGCGGCCGCGAACGAGACCAACCCACCCATGCTGTGTCCGACGAAAATCGGCGCGCCGGTGATCCCTGCCGGTTCCGCCACGGCAAGAGCCTCTTCCGCCCACTGCTCGAGGCCGTATTTCTCCCGGCGCCCGCTGTCGCCGTGCCCGGTCAGGTCGAGTGCCACCACCCTCCTGTCCTCGGCGAGGAAGGGTGCGATGTGGTCCCACCACCGACTGTGGGCCGCACCACCGTGAATCAACACGATTCCGGGTGAACCGCTGGGGCCCCAGGCCCGGAAGTGCACGTCTGCACCCGCCAGATCGATCGCTCCCCGGTCGACGTGCGCTTCCAGCGCGGACGTGAACCACCCCGGCTCCCCGGCAGTGGGTGTGCGCTGAGACTCGTACGCGTAGCTCATCGTCCGAACATATCGGAGAGCATCGACGACACCACACGTTGCACCACCGGGTACTTCGCGATGTCCAGGTCGTGCTTTGCGCCCTCGAACTCGATCAGAGTGACACGTGCCGGGATGAGGTCGAGAGCGGCCCGCACCTCGTCGGTCGTTGCGAAAGGATCCTTGGAACCGTGGACCACGATCGTCGGTGTTTCGAGGTCGGGCAGGTGTTCGGTGCGCATCTTCTCGGGCTTTGCGGGCGGGTGCAGCGGATAGGAGAGAAGAACGAGTCCGTCAACGGCGTTACTCGATTGGGCCGCCACCATGCTCGCCTGACGTCCGCCGTACGAGTGGCCTCCGGCCACGATCGGCCGATCCGTGAGCTCACGCAGGACACCAACCGCGGCGCGTACCCCGTCACGGTCCTCGGCCGCCTTCGACGGGTGGGGTGGGCCGGAGGGTCGCCGCACCCGAAACGGCAGGTCGAAGCGCAATACGAGGACCCCTTGCGCGGCAAATGCTTCTGCCAAGGCGGTCAGGAGAACGGTGTTGCAGTCGCTGCCGGCCCCGTGAGTCAACGCAAGCGCACCGACGACTTCCCCCGCCGGTCGATGCAGGACGCCGCGGACACCGTCTCGATCCAGAACCTCGCTCATGACCTCACGTTAGGTCAACGACTGGGTGAGAATGCGCGGGCCGTCCTCGGTGACGGCGATGGTGTGCTCACTGTGGGCGGTGCGGGAGCCGTCTGCCGACCGGATCGTCCACCCGTCGGGGTCGTAGACGATCTCGTCGGTGGTGCGGGCGAACCAGGGCTCGAGGGCGAGGGTCAGGCCCGGGCGAAGCGTCAGGCCACGACCGGCACGGCCCATGTTGGACACGTGCGGATCCTCGTGCATGGTCCGGCCCAGTCCATGCCCACCGAACTCGGTGTTGACCGGGTATCCGTAATCGGCGGCGACCTTGCCGATCGCGGCGGAGATATCGCCCAGCTTGTTACCTGCCTGTGCGGCAGCGATGCCGGCATCGAGCGCCACTGTCGTGGACTCGATCAGCCGTTCGTCCTCGTCCTTGGCGGTGCCGACGATAATGCTGCGCGCCGAATCCGCGACCCACCCGTTTATCGACACCGCGATATCCATGCTGAGCAGGTCTCCGTCTACGAGCTGGTAGTCGAATGGCAGACCGTGGAGCACGGCGTCATTGACCGACAGGCAGATGACATTCCGGAACGGGCCGCTTCCGAACGATGGCGCGTAATCCCAATAGCAGGACACCGCGCCGCGTTCGTGGATGAGTTCGCGCGCCCGGTTCTCGAGGTCGAGCAGGTTGATGCCGACGCCGGCGAGACCACCGAGGTCGTCGAGGAGTTCGGCGATGAAGGTGCCCGTCACGTTCATCTTCTCGATCTCGTCCTGGGTCTTCAGTTCCAGCATTCGGCCATCTCCCATTCTGCCCACTCAGGCAAGGCGGTATACAAATACCACCCTAACGCAGAGTTCGGTATTAAAATACCGGACACGGTAGACTCGACCACATGGTGCGACTCCCCCTCACTCCTGCGCAGCGCGAAGGCGGCAAGCGACTGGGTGCACTACTCAGGCACGCTCGTGGCGATCGGACACTCACCGACGTAGCTCGCGCCGCGTCGATCTCCCCTGAGACCCTTCGCAAGATCGAAACCGGCCGGATGGCAACCCCCGCCTTCACGACTGTCGCCGCACTGTCGGCGGTCCTACCAGTGTCGTTGCAAGAACTTGCCGACACGTGCATATCCGCGGCAGCGCTCGAAGAGGCCGGATAGCGCCGCGGGAATACTCCAGTTCGACCAGCGTTGAACCAAGCAGTATTAGTTGAATCTTTAACTATCTGAAGCGGAGGCTCCCATGCCTGCAGTGACTGTCGACAACATCCTCACCCTCCCCCGCGTCGACGTGCCCATGCTTACCGACATCGACCGGCCCGTTCGTGCTGTCACCACAGCGCCCACCGGTTACGAAGGCGAAGGCTTTCCGGTCCACCGCGCCTTCGCCGGGGTCGACATGTCGGCGTTGGACCCGTTCATCCACATGGACCAAATGGGCGAGGTGAACTATGCGCCTGGCGAGCCCAAGGGCACGGCCTGGCACCCGCACCGCGGCTTCGAAACCGTCACCTACATGATCGACGGCATCATGGAGCATCAGGACTCCAACGGGGGTGGCGGAACCATCGGCGCCGGCGACACCCAGTGGATGACAGCAGGCGGCGGAATCCTGCATATCGAAGCGCCGCCCGAACACCTGGTCATGAGCGGCGGCCTGTTCCATGGCATGCAGTTGTGGGTCAACCTCCCGCGCAACGCCAAAATGACTGCACCCCGCTATCAGGACATCACCGGCAGCAAGATCGCGCTGCTCTCGTCGCAGGACGGAGGGGCCCTCATCCGTGTCATCGCCGGTGAGATCGCGGGTCATCAAGGCCCCGGTTCGACGCACACACCCATCGCGCTGTCGCACACCACGGTGGCGCCCGGCGCCTCCCTCACGCTGCGCTGGAACCCCGGCTACAACGCTCTCGTCTACGTCATGGCCGGCCACGGCACGGTGGGCGCCGAGCGCAGGCCGGTTCACAGCGGACAGACCGTCGTGTTCGGCAGAGGCGACACGATCACCGTCGCCGGGGCAGACACCCAGGATGGGCGCTCCGAATCGCTCGAAGTCCTCATCCTCGGCGGAAAACCGTTGCGCGAACCAGTGGCGATGGCCGGTCCGTTCGTCATGAATACGCGAGCCGAGGTCATCGAGGCGTTCGAGGACTTCCAGGCCGGGCGACTCGGATCGATCCCTGACGGGCCTCCTGCCCTGTGAGTGGTTAACGAGCCTCTACACCCCTCAACCACTCACAGGGCGAAGCCCAAGGAGCCACCATGACCACACCCGCGAGCATGGTCGAGATTCACCGCAGCGCGGACCGTCGACACCTGAGATACGGCTGGCTCGACGCGCATCACAGCTTCCCCATGGCAGGTAACTTCGACCTGCGAGAGCACGCGCACGGGATGCTGATGGTGCACAACGAAGACACCGTGTTCGCGGGCGAAGGGTTCGACACCCACCCGCACGAGGACATGGAGATCGTCACCTGGGTACTCAGCGGCTCACTGATCCACCAGGACTCCGCTGGCCATTCGGGCCTCGTCCGCCCCGGCCTCGCGCAGCGGATGGGCGCCGGCTCGGGCATCCTGCACTCCGAACGCAACGACAGGATTCGAGCCGGCGGCGAACGCGTCACCGAACCCGTACATGTCGTTCAGATGTGGGTTCCGCCGGACGATTCGGGATTGGTACCGGAGTACCAGGAACTTGATGTCACCGACGAGCTGGCAAGTGGACGGCTGGTCACCGTCGCATCGGGATCGAGGCGCCACGCCGGTGACGCTGCGATCGGTATCCGTAACCGGCACACCGCGTTCTACGCCGCCCGACTCGAGGCCGGTCAGTCGGT
Organism: Rhodococcus quanlei; assembly: GCF_055231015.1. NCBI lineage: Bacteria > Bacillati > Actinomycetota > Actinomycetes > Mycobacteriales > Nocardiaceae > Rhodococcus > Rhodococcus quanlei. Next base: position 17,141 of record NZ_JBUYWD010000024.1, read on the forward strand.
GACCGTCCCCGAAGCGCCCTACGTCCACGTCTTCGTGGCAAGCGGAGCGGTCGACATGGAAGGGTCCGGAACACTGCACCAGGGAGACGCCGTACGAATGACATACACAGGAGGTCAACGAATCTCGGCAATCGACAGCGCCGAAGTACTGGTCTGGGAAATGCACGCAGGGTTCACGAAGGGCGCAACGATCACGCCCTGAACGATATGGAATCGGTACCAGCAGTCCGGAATCAAAGGCACCGAACTCGTATCCTGGGACGGGTACAGCCCGAAGGAGGACCCCCGACATGCCTGTAGTCACCACCCCGCACGTCTATGTTCATCGCGCCGGCGATCGGTTGAAAACCCGGGTCTCCTGGTTGGATTCCAAACATTCGTTCTCGTTCGGACAGCACTACGACCCCGACAACACACACCACGGCTTGCTCCTGGTGAACAACGACGACACCGTCCTACCGGATGCCGGTTTCGAAACGCACCCGCACAAAGACATGGAAATCGTCACGTGGGTGCTACGTGGTTCACTCGTGCATCAGGACTCCATCGGCCATTCCGGCATCATCTACCCGGGGCTCGCGCAGCGTATGAGTGCAGGCAAAGGCATCATGCACTCGGAAAAGAACGACAGCTGGCGCGTCCGGGACAACCACCAAGCCCACGAGCCGGTGCACTTCGTCCAGATGTGGGTAGTGCCCGACGAGCCCGGGCTCACCCCCGGTTACGAACAACTCGAGGTAGACCACGAACTACTCGCCGGCGGCCTCGTACCCATCGCGTCGGGGATGAAAGCCTACAAGGAACACGCGGCCATTCGGATCAACAACAAGAACGCGGCCATGCACGTCGCACGTGTACAGCCGGGCCGCGCGATCACCATCCCCGAGGCTCCCTACCTGCATATATTCGTGACGCAAGGTGTCGCCGAGATGGAAGGGGTAGGCGAACTCTACGAGGGCGACGCAGTCCGTCTCTCCAACTCGGGTGGCCAGCAGATCACCTCCCACGACGGCGCGGAGCTGATCGTCTGGGAAATGCACTCGCGTATCGGGGCCTGACCGCTCGTCGGTGCCTCACACTGCCAGGGAATTCACAGCCGACGTCCAGTTCCACACCAGCCACGCCCGCCAGAATCGGTTCGACAGAACAATCATGGAGGTACAGCGTGAACGAGGACGTACAGGCGAGCCGAGCGCGCATCAGTCGTAGACGAGCGCTCACTCTCGGTGGCACCATCGGTCTCGGCGGACTGATCGCAGCATGTGGTGGCGGAAGCAGTTCCTCCACGCCCAGCACTTCGCCTCCAGCGACGACGAATGCAACGGGGGCCACGGTGACCGAACTGCTGGCACAGGCTCCGAACTGCGTGATGAGTCTCGAAGAAACCCAAGGACCGTACTGGTTCGACGTCGACTCGATCCGGACCGATATTCGCGAAGACCGCCCCGGAACCACGCTTGACCTGGCATTGCGCGTCCAAGATGTGACCGGCTGCCCAGCCGACGGGTCCGGTGCCAGCGCGGTATCCGGTGCCGTTGTCGAAATCTGGCACTGCGACGCCGGTGGCGTCTACTCCGGCTTCGAGTCCGGGTCGAGCGGCGGTATGGGCGGACCGCCTCCCAACGGCGGTATGGGCGGACCGCCTCCCAACGGCGGTATGGGCGGTCCACCGGACGGCGGCGTACCGCCCGAGAGTGGTGGCCCCGGCGCGATCTCCGGATCGGGTGAGACGTCCAACGGTTCGTACAGTGTCGGCGACTCCGAGTCCACTCCCACCGACGACGGCACCTACCTGCGCGGCGCACAGCCCACCGCCGCAGACGGCATCGCGAAGTTCACGACCATCTTTCCGGGCTGGTACCAGGGGCGGACCACCCATATCCACGTGAAGGTGCACATCGACAAGGCGACGGTGCTCACCACTCAACTCTTCTTCGACGAAGCCCTCATCGACGAGGTGAACGCAGTGCCTCCGTACAGCCAGCACACCGGCCGGGAAAGCAACACCACCAACGCCGAGGACAACATCTTCGACGAAACGGGTCTCATGACCGTCGCACCTCAGGGCGACGGCTACCTGGCGGTGATCAATCTGGGGATCGACGTGTGACGCACCGGTCTGCCGGAACTGTGGAGCCCGCCGTGAGGGTCGGGTAGACAGGAGGAATGACCACGGCTGAACACTCCGGCATCGACCTCGCCCATCTCGACGACACGACCCGCGCCCAGGACGACCTGTTCGTCCACGTCAACGGAACTTGGCTCGAGCAGTACACGATTCCTGCCGACCGCGCGGTCGACGGCGCGTTCCGCACGCTGTACGACAAAGCCGAGGTCGACGTACAAACCATCATCACCGAAGCTGCGGAATCGGGGGCAGAGCCGGGAACGGACGCCCAGCGGATCGGCGACCTGTATTCGAGCTTCATGAACGAAGAGGCTGTCTCGGCGGCGGGGCTCGGCCCGATCGCCGACGAGTTGGCCGCGGTATCCGGTGCGGAAAACGCCTCGCAGTTGGCAGCCGTACTCGGACGTCTGCAGCGCACCGGCGTCGGCGGCGGCATCGGCCACTACGTCGACACCGACGCCAAGGATTCGTCGCGGTACGTGGTGCATCTGAGCCAGTCCGGCATCGGGCTGCCCGACGAGTCGTACTACCGCGAAGACGCTCACGCGGCGATCCGCACCGCGTACGTCGGCCACATTCGCACGATGTTCGAACTGGCCGGCCTCTCGTACGACGCCCAGACGGTATTCGATCTCGAGACGAAGATCGCGGCAGGTCATTGGGACGTCGTGAAGCGCCGCGACGCCGATCTGACCTACAACCTTCGTGCTTTGGACGCTCTTCCGTCCGAGTTCGACTGGAATGCGTGGATCTCGGCACTGGGGGCCACAGAGAAACAGTTCGCGGAGGTCGTCGTAGGGCAGCCCGACTTCCTCACCACCTTCGCCACATTGTGGGAATCGGAACCGTTGGACTCCTGGAAAGCCTGGGCGACGTGGCGCATCGTCCACTCGCGCGCGCCGTACCTGACCGCCGCCCTGGTGGACGAGAACTTCGCGTTCTACGGCACCACCCTCACCGGCACCGAGAAGAACCGCGAACGGTGGAAGCGCGGAGTGTCGCTGGTTCAGGATCTCCTCGGCGAGGCAGTCGGGAAGCTGTACGTCGAACGCCATTTCCCTGCCGACTCCAAGGCACGCATGCAGGAACTGGTGACCAACCTGCAAGAGGCGTACCGGCGCAACATCTCCGAACTCGAATGGATGAGCCCGGCGACCCGCGAGGCGGCACTTCGCAAGCTCGAGAAGTTCACCCCGAAGATCGGCTACCCCGACAAGTGGCGTGACTACTCGGGTATCGAGATCTCCGCGGGCGACCTGGTGGGCAACTACCGCAACGGGTATGCAGCCGAATACGACCGCGACATGAACAAGCTGGGTGGCCCCGTCGACCGCGACGAATGGTTCATGACGCCGCAGACCGTCAACGCCTACTACAACCCCGGGATGAACGAAATCGTCTTCCCGGCAGCGATTCTGCAGCCTCCGTTCTTCGATCCGGGCGCCGACGACGCTGCCAACTACGGCGGGATCGGCGCGGTCATCGGACACGAAATCGGACACGGGTTCGACGATCAGGGCGCCAAATACGACGGCGACGGCAACATGGTCGACTGGTGGACCGACGACGACCGCACCGAGTTCGGCAAGCGCACCAAGGCGCTGATCGAGCAGTACAACGAGTTCGAGCCCAAGGGCCTGCCCGGGCACAAGGTCAACGGCGAGTTCACGATCGGTGAGAACATCGGCGATCTCGGCGGGCTGTCCATCGCCATCGCTGCCTACCGAATCGCCACCGATGGTCAGGAACCGCCGGTTATCGACGGGCTCACCGGGATTCAGCGTGTCTTCTTCGGTTGGGCACAGGTGTGGCGCACCAAGGCTCGCGAGGCCGAGGCGATCCGTCGCTTGGCGATCGACCCGCATTCGCCACCGGAATTCCGCTGCAATGGTGTGGTGCGCAACCTCGACACCTTCCACGAGGCGTTCGACGTGAATCCCGGCGACGCCCTGTACTTGGAGCCCGACCAGCGCGTCAAGATCTGGTAACCGCCTACCCGACGAATGTCACACCCGTTCGCGCGAGCTGAACGTGTGTGACATTCGTCGAAAATGGGGGGGAGGGCGCCCCGGAGAGGTGTGTTCGGGTCAGCGGGCGTACATGATGACGCCGACGCCCATCAGGCACAGGAGTGCACCTGTGATGTCCCACCGGTCGGGTCGAAATCCGTCCATCACCACACCCCAGAGCAACGACCCGGCGACGAACACACCGCCGTACGCGGCGAGAATCCGGCCGAAGTTGGCGTCCGGCTGCAGAGTCGCCACGAACCCGTAGATGCCCAGCGAGATGACCCCGAGGCCGATCCACAGCCAGCCGCGGTGCTCACGAACCCCTTGCCACACCAGCCAAGCGCCCCCGATCTCGAACAGGGCGGCGATGGCGAACAGAACAACCGAACGAAGCACCGTCATGACGGGCAGTATGGCAGCGCGTCAGGTCAGCGGTTCCAGTCGCCCAGACCGTCCGCACCGCTGAGCACACCACCGGCAGTGTTACGGACGACGACCGGGTCACCCTTCTGCGAGTGCTCGAAGAACCACTTGGCATCCTCGGTGCTGACGTTCAGGCAACCGTGACTGACGTTGGTGTTGCCCTGCGCGCCGACGGACCACGGTGCTGCGTGCACGAAGATTCCGCTGTACGAGATGCGGGTCGCGTACTCCACGAACGTGCGGTAGCCCTCGGGCGAGTCGATCGGGACACCGTAGGTGGAGGAGTCCATGTACATGTCCCGGAACTTCTCGCCGACGATGTAAGTGCCGTTGGGCGTCTCGTGGCCGGGCTTACCCATCGACGTGGGCATGGTCCGCACGACCTCGCCGTTGCGGGTGACGGTGATCGTCTTGGTCGCATCGTCGGCGGTGGTGATGACGGAATCACCGATCGAGAAGTTCGAGGTGGCGTCCCCTGCTCGCACCGTCACCTGGGTGTGTGCCGGCCAGAACTCGGCCGGCTTCCAGCGCACCTGGCTGTCACTGGTCCAGTAGAAGGAACCCGCAACGCCAGGATTCGACGTGACCGTGATGGCACGCTCCGCGGTGCCGCGGTCCCCGATCGGCTCGTCGAAGGTGATGATGATGGGCTGCGCAACACCCACGACCTCGCCGTTGCCGGGGTTCAGCGACGGTGTCGAGAAGTTCGCGGGAGCCTGCTGGAGCTCGGACGGCAGACCTGGAATCGCCGGCAAACCCGGTATAGCGGGCATCTCCGGCAACCCCGGGACGGCCGGCAGGCTGGGCAGTTGCGGAATTTCGGGGCCTCCGGGGAACAGCGGCGCTGCTTGGGCCGGGACGGTGAATGCCAATCCCGAGGCTACGAGTCCGGCAGCCGCCAAGGCCACGCGCGATGTCCAACGTCCACGCGTCGTTCCACCGTTGAGGTTCTTTCGCATTGTCCACCCTTGTTCGACGACGTATTGCTCGCGGTGCCCCCGACGCAATCGTTACCGCTCCGTGTCATTAACACACACACGACGCCGCACTAGCAATTTCTCCGTTACATGCCGGAGTAGCCGTTACATCCCGAAGCAGCTGCTCAGGTATCCGCGCGAGCCGCTTCGAGCATGCTCTCGACGCTGATCAGCTTCAGGCGCGGGCGTCCCGTCGCTTTTCCTTCGGCCCGTTCCGCCTTGTCGATGCGCTGCCACCCTTGGAAATCGACCCGGTCGGGAGCCCGCTGCGCGATCAGTTCGTCGAGCGCATCACGGTTGTCCGGAGCGTGAAGACGGCCCGCCACGAAGTCGTCCACGAGCATCGTGACCGTCTCGGCCGAGCAGTACTTGTTGGTTCCGATCACACCGGTCGGTCCGCGCTTGATCCATCCGGCCACGTAGACACCGGCCACCGGCTCACCGGTCGAGGGGTCGATGACGCGACCGTTCTCGTTGGGAATCACGCCACGCTGGTCGTCGAACGGAACATCGGCCACGGGGGTGCCGCGGTACCCGATGGACCGCAGCACGAGCCCGGTTTCGAGTTCCTCGGTCTCCTCGGTGCCACGTGCGGTGAGGCGACCGGAATCGTCGCGCACCATCTCGTTCTTCGCGATCCGAACCGACTCGACCTTCCCGTTGCCGACGAACTCGACCGGCGAGGCGAGATAGCGCAGGACGATCCTCTTGCGTGACGGGTCCGGTGTGCGCTTCGCGAAGCCCTCGACCTGCGAGACCTTGAGCTTCACCGAGGGTTCTGCGTCGTCGCTGTCGACGAAGGCGCGACTCTCGGAGTCGAGGACGGCATCGTCCGGGTCGACGACGATGTCCACATCGGGCATACGGCCGAGTGCCAGGAGTTCGGGGTTCGTGTAGGCCGCCTGGGCCGGGCCACGACGTCCGAGGATCACCACTTCTTTGATGTTGCTCTTGCGGAGCGCTTCGAGGGCGTGCTCAGCAAGGTCGGTCTTGGCGAGTTCGTCGGGTTCGGTGATCAGAATGCGCGCCACGTCGAGCGCGACGTTGCCGTTTCCGACGATCACCGCACGTTCGCCACTGAGATCGAACTCGCGATCGGCGTAGTCGGGGTGACCGTTGTACCAGGCCACGAACTCGGTTGCTGCATAACTACCGTCCAGTTCCTCACCGGGGATCCCGAGTGTGCGATCGCCTGCCGCCCCCACTGCGTAGATCACGGCGTGATGGTGTGCCAGGAGGTCGTCGTGGGTGAGCGCTTGGCCGACCTCCACGTTGAAGTGGCACCGGACGTTGCGCCGGCCGACCGCCGAGCGGAACTGATCGGTGACCCCCTTCGTACCCGGATGATCGGGGGCGACGCCGGCCCGGACCAGGCCGTACGGGGTCGGCAGCCGGTCGAACATGTCGACCTCGATGCGCGGCTTTGCCGTCAACTCCATCGCGGCATAGCAGGCAGCCGGTCCCGAACCGATGATTGCGACGTGCAGCGTGCCGAGATCCGCCGGAATCGACACGGGCTTGACGACGTCCGGCCAGTCGGGGCCGATCGGATGCTTGGTGAAGTACTGCTCGTTGATCGCGAGGTAGTCCTCGTCCTCTTCGGGCAATTCGTTGTCCGCGTAGATCGCGTCGACTGGGCATTCTTCGACACATGCACCGCAATCGATGCAGGTACCGGGGTCGATGTAGAGCATCTCCGTCGTCGCGAACGGCTTCTCGTCGGGCGTGGGATGAATGCAGTTGACCGGGCACACGTCCACGCACGACGCATCGTTGCAGCATGGCTGCGTAATCACATATGTCACGGTTCGTTCCCCTGCCTGTGCGCTACGTCACTTGCCTACCCCCAGACTATAACGTGTTGCACTTTTAGGCGATAACGAGTCGACGGCTACACCTGGTCGCCCGGTTCCACCCGGAAACCGACCTTCACCGTCACCTGGAAGTGCGCAACGGACCCACCGTCGATGTGACCACGGGTTTCCGTCACCTCGAACCACTCGAGGTTGCGCACGGTCTCGTTCGCCCGGGAGACTGCGTTGCGGATCGCCGCATCGGTTCCTTCCGTGGAGGATCCCACGATCTCCACGACTCTGTAGACGTGATCTGCCATGATCATTTCCCTTCGTCGGGGGCCTGCGGCCCGTACTTTCCGGCCCTGGGGACCGTTTTTCGATCGAACTCGAGATCAGGGCGTGTACCAGCTGGCGGCACCGTTACTGAAACACGCTTGACCTGCGGCGAAGTTGACCGCAGCGGACAAACCTCCCTCGCACAAGATCCGCCTGTTGTCGGCACCGACGAACGAGCGGCCGTTCGGTCCACTCAGGGCGAGAGCCACTCCTGGCTGGTCGACGACGCCGATGGCGACACTCTGCGGCCCGATCGCGACAGCAGCCACCAGTCCGCGAGCCGCCTCTGCGGCACCTGTGCCGCCGGCATGGCCGATCCCGAGGGCCGCACCCGATGCTGCGGCCTGCGCGAATCCCACTCCGGCGTTACCCAGCGCGGCCGCGGCACCGAAACGATCACTTTTCGCTCCGCATGCAGCTTCGCCGTCGATGACGACCGTCTCGCCGCCCGGTGGTTGCACGCAGGTGAGGGGTTGGGCAGACGCAGCACTCGGTGCGATCAGTAGCGCACCCATGGTTGCTGTCGCGATGCCCAACACGAGTCCGGCACCCTGTGCTGTCGAACGGTACATGCGCCTGAGAGTACGTGATCGAGGTAACTTCCCCACCCACAACGAATGTCACATTCGTTCACACCAACTGAACCGGTGTCACGTTGGGTTTGCTGGCCGGAAAGAGGATAGTGCGAAGCTGTGGGCACCGAATCGGACGTTGTGATCGTCGGCGCCGGCCTCTCGGGGCTGAGCGCGGCTTACCGACTGCACACCCAGGGAGTGGACGTTGTGGTCCTGGAGGCATCGGACCGTGTCGGCGGGCGTACCCGTTCCGAGACCCTTGACGGGTGTGTTGTCGACTTCGGGGCGGAGTGGCTGGGGCCACGGCACACCCACTTGCGGGCTTTGATCCAGGAGCTGGGCCTCACCATCGAACCGGCGCGAATGCTCGGAAGGCCGATCCTCTGGCGGGCCGCCGACCGGTATCGGGTCGGGCGCTCGCTGCGGGTGCATGAGGAATTCACCGCTGTTCGGGTGTTGTGGCGACTCCGACAGCTGGCGCGCCACATCGATCCGCAGCGCCCGTGGGACAGCCCCCGGTCGGCCCAGTTGGATCGAATCTCGTTCGGCGAGTGGCTACGCGACAACGGGGTCCGCGGCGATCTGTACACCTACCTCGCCGGTGTCGTGTCGATGCTGACCGGCACACCGGTCGACGAATTGTCGCTGCTGCAGGTCGTGTGGTGGTGTGCCCGAGGTGGCGGGCCGGTCGCCATGATCCGGACGACATTCGCCGCCCGCGTCGTCGGTGGAACCCAAACCATCGCACTGGCTCTCGCAGACGCACTTTCCGGACGCATACGGACGAATTGCACAGTGACGCGAATCGAGCAGAGAGACGACGGCGCAACCATCCACACCACCGGCGACGTGTATCGCAGCCGCCGCGCAATCGTCACCGGGGCGCTCGACACCAAGGCGCCCATCGCCTTCGAACCGGGCCTGCCCACCGATCTCGCCGGCCTCGACGAACTGCGCATACCACCCTCGACGAAGGTGACCGCCCTCTTGCCGCACGGTCACCGACCCCGCCACGTTCTTGCACTGGGCGGGAGCCCCCTCGGCGCGGCCTGGCGCAACGAAACACGCATTACCGGGTTCGTGCTCCCGGAACACGACGACGCGAACGACGACGACCTGATCGCCGACCTCGCCGACTGCTACGAGGCCGAATCACACCACCTACGCGATCCGCAGGTCTACCGCTGGTCCGCCCATCCCGCGATCGGTGGCTGCGACATCGGTTTCCGCCCGGGTCAGCTGTCCCGTCTCGGGCGCCACCTGGCAACCGGGTACGGGCTGATCGATTTCGCCGGGGCCGAACGCAGTAGCTGGCCCAACAACATGGAAGGTGCCGTCGAAAGCGGCAACCGAGCGGCCACCGCAGCTTCCGCTGCCTTGATGCGCGCGTGACCTGACGGACAACGAGACTCGTCTATTTCCGATCCCGGTCACGGCTCGGCTGAACCCGTTTCGGTTCCCCCGGCATTTTCGGGTAGTTGGGCGGATACGGCAGGTCGCCGAGGCCGTTCGCCGTATCACGCTCCGCCATCTCGAGGAGGCCGTCCAACGAGTGCGCGACGTCGTCCAGTGTCGACATCGGGTCGCCCCGCCGGTCCAACAGACCGGGCACCGTGGCGATGGTGAAATCGTCCGGCGACGCATCCACCAACTCGTCCCAGGTGAGCGGCGTCGACACGGTGGCAATGGGGGTCTTGCGCGCCGAGTAGGCCGAGGCGATGGTCTTGTCCCGCGCGTTCTGATTGAAGTCGAGGAAGATGCGTTCGCCTCGTTCTTCCTTCCACCAGGACGTTGTCGCGCGGTTGCCACTGCGTCGCTCGATCTCACGCGCCAACGCGATGCCCGCGCGCCGCACCTCGATGAAATCCCACCGCGGTTCGATACGGATGTACACGTGCAGGCCCCGCCCGCCCGAGGTCTTCGGGAAGCCGATCAATCCCAGTTCGTCGAGCAGCGGGCGCATCACGTCGAGCGCGATCGCGCGGGCGTCGTCGAATCCGGTGCCCGGCTGCGGGTCCAGGTCGATGCGCAGCTCGTCCGGATGATCCACGTCGGGGCATCGCACCGCCCACGGATGGAAGGTGATGTTGCCCAGGTTGGCTGCCCACACGATGTCTGCCGCACTGCACACCCTCAGCACATCCGCCTTCCGGCCGGACGGAAACGTCACTTCACACGAGGCCACGTGGTCGGGACGTTTCGCGGGCACCCGCTTCTGATAGATCTCCTCACCCTCGACCCCATCGGGGAACCGTTGCAAGTGAGTAGGCCTGTCCCGCAGCGCATTCATCAGCGCACCGTGCATCGCCACCGTGCGGTAATAGTCGACGAGGTGACGTTTCGTGCCGCCGTCGACACCCAGTTCCGGGTAGTAGATCTTGTCCGGGCTCGACAACCGGACGGTAACGCCGTCGACGTCGAGTTCCTCTGCGGGCCCTTCCATTACGATTCTCCTGCCAGGACGTCGGCCAGGTCGTAGCGCACCGGAACCTCCAGTTGATCGTATGTGCATTCGTCCGGCACCCGATCCGGCCGCCACCGCAGAAACTTGACCGCGTGCCGGAACCTGGCGCCTTCCATCTGGTCGTACGCCACTTCGAGTACGCACTCGGGCCGAAGCGGGACCCAGCTACGGTCGGTCCCGGACCGCCACCTGGTCGCCTCCCCCTCCGCAACGACATCGTCGCCGACGCGCAGTGGCTGGAGTTCGACCAGCAATTCCCTGCGGCGCGCGTCGGTGAATGCGGAGGCCCCACCCACCATCGCCAACGTGTCACCGTCGTACAAGCCCAGCAGCAATGAGCCGACCCCGTCGATGTTCTTGTGTGGCCGGTACCCGATCAAGACACAGTCGGCTGTGCGTGCATGCTTGACCTTCACCATGTCGCGCTTGTTCGGCTGATACGTGCCGTCGAGCTTCTTCGCGACGACGCCGTCCAGGCCGGCGCCTTCGAACATCGCGAACCATTCGGTGGCCAGGTCGCTGCTCTCGGTTGCCGCCGTGACGTGGCAGCTCGGTCCACGGCCGCCCACCGAGTCGAGCAGCAGTGCCCGCCTGTCCCGGAATGCTTCGGAAGTCAGGTCCCGATCACCCAATGCGAGGAGATCGAATGCGATGAACTGTGACGGTGTCTCCTCCGACAACTTCGCCACACGGCTCGCCGCCGGATGGATGCGTTCGGACAAGGCTTCCCAGCTGAGCCGGGTCCGGCCGTCCACCACACCCGGCACCACCAGCTCGCCGTCCACGACGCATCGCTCCGGTAGCTCGGCGAGCACGGCCGACACCATCTCGGGGAAGTACCGGGCCAGATCCTTGCCACCCCGCGATCCGAGAACCACCTCGTCACCGTCCCGGAAGATGAGCGCACGGAACCCGTCCCACTTGGGTTCGTAGGACCAGGTTGCCGGATCTTCCGACTGTGGGGGCACCGCGGGAGCCGCCTTCGCCAGCATCGGTTGAACCGGCGGATTCACGGGAAGATGCACTGCTACATAGTGGCATCTACGTCATGGCATCGCAGCCGATATCAGTACCAGTGTTTTCGGCCTCCGACGGCCCGTCCGAGCCAACCGAGGACCACCAGTACGATTCCGATGACCGCAAGGATGGTTCCGATCGTCGTGAGTAACGGGATCTCCAGAAAGAGACCGACGACTAGCACGATGACACCGACGATGATCACGGTCCTACCCTTCCGTTGTGCGGGGCTGCGCGACTGCGCTTACGGACTCGGTTGCGGCACCTCGCAATCGACCTGCGGATTGACACCCAGGTAGTTCAGCGGTCCGGCGATGACGGCGACGGCTATCGTTGCCACGCTCGAGCAGTCTGCGGTCGTGTCCTCGTATCCCCGCTGAAATACGGCGATCGCTCCGATGACGAGCCACACCACCACGATCAACGTCACAATCCGTGCGATACGCATGTCCGGCCTCCGTCAATGTCCTTTACGGTTGCGCGACGCGGTCCGCGTCGAGACCGCTACCGGAGCGAGAACGATCAGAACCACGATGATCACGAAATGATCCAGGCGATGGTCATGACTACTCCCTACAGTCCTGTCGAGGAAGTACCCATGCAATGACGTCGGCAAACCGATCGGACCTCGACAAAACGGACACCACACGTACTTGCGAAATGCCACCTCGAGAACGGTGTCGGTGGCACGGTGTTTGATGTTCGCAACGCAGAAGATCAAGGAAGGGACTCCACATGCGCAGTTGGTCCGATCGTCCGGTCTGCGCGTTCGACCTCGAGACGACCGGACGTGATCCTCGCACCGCCCGGATCGTGTCAGCGTCGATCGTTGTCACGGACGGCGCACACACCGAATCACGTAGCTGGCTACTCGATCCCGGGGTATCTATTCCCACGGGAGCTTCGGATGTGCACGGCATCTCCACCGAGTACGCCCGCGAGCACGGCCTCCCCTATCGGGAGGGATACGCAGATGTCAGAGCGGCACTGGACGACGCATGGGCGCGCGACCACGTCGTCGTCGCTTTCAACGCGTCCTACGACTTGACGTTGATGCACTGGGAAGGCATCCGACTCGGGTTCGCCGACCTCGTTACCGGTGTCGTCGTCGACCCCTATGTGATCGATCGAGAGCTCGACAAGTATCGAAAGGGCCGACGCACCCTCGGCGCGATGTGCGCGCATTACGGCATCGCCCTCGATGCCGCCCACGAAGCCCACGCCGATGCCGTCGCCGCTGCCGAGCTCGCACACAGGCTGGCCGTCGCCTTCCCGGAGATTCGCGAACTCGACATCATGGGATGCCAGGCGGACTGGCACGCCGAGCGCCAAGCCGATTTCGCCGAGTATCTGATCCGGCAGGGCCGCGATGCGTCGGATGTCAACGGCGAGTGGCCGATCCGACGTGCCGCCGGATAGCGGTCCCCCTATGCGATGAGTGCCTGCCGTCGTGCCTCCACAACGGCCTCGTGCCTACTCCTGACATCGAGTTTCGCCATGAGGTTTCGCATGTAGGTCTTGACGGTTTCGACACTGAGCGAAAGCCGCTCTGCAACTTCGGCGTTGCGACACCCCAGCGCGACATACGCGAGCACTTCTCGCTCACGTGGCGACAGGTCGACGTGTGTGGCGGCAACGTCGGGTGCGGCGAGGCTACGAAGCTTCATCTCGATCGCTGCAATCTGTGCACCGACTGCATCGTCGCCCAGATGACCGGCCAGTTCCCGCAACGCCAGATAACTCTCCGTGATCCCTTCGGCGATCCTCCGGTCGCAGCCCGCTGCGGGCTGCACCTGCGCCGTGTCGAGAAGGGCGATTCGACGATCGACTTCGTCGCGGATTTCGATTTCCCGCGCGAACCCCGCAGCCGACCGCATCATCGCCTCGGCCACCGCGTCTCCGATCGCGAGGTTTGCACGAAGTCCCCCATACACAGCGCCCCGAGTAACACCCCTGACGACAACCGGCACGGCCAGCAAGGTCTCGATTCCCTCGTGACCCACTTGGAAGTCGTATTCGTGAGTGATGTGACGCGCGTTCGAATAGTCCTGCACGCCGACCGGCCTTTGCTCTGCCAGAGCCCGCCCACCTGCACCACACTCGGCATCGATCACCAGGTCACGCAGGATTCGACTTCGCGTTCCCACGAAACCCGACAATGTCAGACGACGGTCGTCGACGATCCCGCCGAAGAGCACGGGGAGCGCCGTCCGCTGCTGCAAGCTACGAAGTTCGGCGCGCAGGGCGTCCCGATCACTCGGCCTCAGCGTGTTCTTCACAGCACTCTCACTTCGCAGTATTCGCTGCTCTACCCATGACATATACCCACTTCGGAGGGTACCGGGCGTCATTGTGTTCTCGCTAACGTCGACCGAGGCGTTGCATCGCCGGTCACATCAAGCAGCTACAACACGGAGGTTCCAGTGCCCCGACCGACGCTCTCGGCGGCGAACAACACACCGCTCAGCCCACTACGGTTTCTCGAGCGGTCGGCGACCGTGTTCCCGGACCGGACAGCGGTGATCCACGGCGACCGGCGATACACGTACCGGCAGTTCGGCGAAGAAGTGGAGCGGCTCGCGCGAGTCCTCCGAAGCCGGATCAACCCCGGCGACCGTATCGCGTTCCTCTGCCCGAACGTGCCCGAACTGCTGTTCGCGCATTTCGCGGTCCCGTTGGCCGGAGGGGTCCTGATCGCCCTGAACTCGAGATTGGCCGGGCCCGAGCTCGAGTACATTCTGAACCACTCCGAGACGACCTTGCTGTTCGTCGATTCCGAGATGGTCGGCTCCGTGTCGACCGCCCGACAGAACGTGCCGAGTCTTCGCGAGATCGTCGAGATCCCTGACTCCACGATCGACACGGACTCCACGATCGACACGCCTGAGGTACCCACCGGGATCGTCACCGCGCACTACGCGGATCTGCTCGCCGCCGCCGACACCCTCGACGACGCACCGTTGCACTGGGGTGTGGACGACGAGCAACAGGTGATCGCGATCAATTACACCTCGGGAACAACGGGCAAGCCGAAGGGCGTGATGTATTCACATCGTGGCGCCTACCTCAATTCTCTGGGCGAGACTTTCCACAACGGGTTCACCGGTAACACCAAATATCTGTGGACTCTGCCGATGTTCCACTGCAACGGATGGTGCACTCCATGGGCCGTCACGCAGGCTGCGGGCACTCACATATGCCTGCGCGCAGTGCGGGCGGACGCGATCTGGGAGGCCATCGACGAACTCGGTGTGACCAACCTCTGTGGTGCCCCGGCAGTGTGCTCCACCATCGCCGGCGCACCGCAAGCGCATCCCGTCGTCGGCATGCGGATCACGACCGCGGGCGCACCGCCCGCTCCGACGGTGATCGCACAGTTGGAAGGCCTCGGTATCACTGTGGTGCACGTGTACGGACTCACCGAGGTGTACGGCCCGTACACGATCTGCGAGTACCAAGAATCCTGGGACGATCGTTCAGCTGAGGAACGTGCCACGCTTCTGTCCAGGCAGGGCGTCGGAATGGTGCAGGCTGAGAACGCTCGCGTCGTCGACGCGCAAATGTGCGACGTGCCCGCCGACGGCAACACCATGGGCGAGATCGTGCTCCGCGGAAACAATGTGATGATCGGGTATTACAAAGATCCGGCGGCCACCGAAGAAGCCTTCGCGGGCGGCTGGTTTCATACCGGCGACCTCGGGGTGATGCACCCTGACGGGTACATCCAGCTGAAGGACCGCGCCAAGGACATCGTGATCTCGGGCGGCGAGAACATTTCCACCGTCGAGGTGGAGCAAGCGATCATGAAACACCCGGCGGTGATCGACGTTGCGGTGGTGGGCGTGCCGCACGAAAAGTGGGGTGAGCGCCCCAAGGCGTTCGTCATCCTGAAGGAGGGTCGCGCCGCGACGGTGGACGACATCGTCGAACACACCCGCGGCCTGCTGGCGCGTTTCAAGGTTCCCACGGAGATCGCTTTCCCGCTCACACTTCCGCGAACACCGACCGGGAAGGTACTCAAGTACGAACTGCGGAAGTCCGAGGCGGATTCGGCTCGATGACACGTTTACGCCCGGCGTGGTCCGGTGATCCGGGCCGCAGGGAATACTGGGCGGCATGAGCGAGCGCGCCGATACCCCTGGAGCCGATGCCGCCGAGTTTCGAGTTCACGTCGTCGCTCAGGCGATCCGCCTGTTCTCGGAGAACGGCTACGAAGCGACCACCGTGGAGCAAATCGCGTCGGCGGCAGGGGTCTCGCGCAGGACGTTCTTCCGCCAGTTCCGGTCGAAGGAGGACGTGATCTTCGCCGATCACGAGTCCCTGCTCGAGCAGGCCGGCGAACACCTGGCCACTCGTACGACGGAACCGTGGGCCGCCGTTTGCGAGACCGCCAACCTCGTCTTCGACCGCTTCCGCGAGAACCGTGAACTGTCTGCGCGTAGATTTCTGGTGGTCCAGCAGGTGCCGGCGTTACGCGATCGCGAGATCGTCACGGGATTTCGGTACGAGCGGCTGTTCGTCGACTATTTGCGGTCCGCGGTACCCGACGAGCCGGTGCTACGCGTGATCGGATTCGCCGCTGCTGTCACTGCGTGCCACAACTACCTCTTGCGAAACATGACCCGCGGAGACGAGTCCGCCACCAACGAAGCCCTGAACCGCGCGCTCCTCGACGTCCGCCGCACGTACGGCGTCGCAGCGGCCGATCCGACCCTCACCGGGGAGTCTGTGCTGGTGGCGACATACCCAACCGGGACTCCGGTCGACGAGATCATGCGTCGACTCCAGGCCCGGCTGACTGGCCGAACACCTACCGGAGACAGCTGATACCGGCTGTTTACCGCCGCACCCCTTGACTGGCACTCAGTGCCGTGGTTGACTTCCGCAGGATGGCCGACGTGTGCCCGAGGTGGCTCGACGCGGTCAACGAACCCGCAAACCCATCAGAGGAGCACCCCACATGGCCGGAAATCCGGACTTCGATCTCTTCAAGCTCGCCGAGGAGCACGACGAACTGCGTTCCGCGATTCGCGCACTCTCCGAAAAGGAGATCGCGCCGCACGCCAAGGACGTCGACGAGAACGCACGCTTCCCCGAGGAAGCACTCACCGCGCTCGTGAACTCCGGATTCAACGCGATCCACGTCCCCGAGGCCTACGACGGCCAGGGCGCCGACTCGGTTGCCACCTGCATCGTCATCGAGGAAGTTGCCCGCGTCTGTGGTTCGTCCTCGCTGATCCCCGCAGTCAACAAGCTGGGCACGATGGGCCTGATCCTCAACGGTTCCGAGGAGCTCAAGCAGCAGGTGCTCCCGCAGCTCGCTTCCGGTGAGGCGATGGCGTCCTACGCGCTGTCCGAACGTGAGGCAGGCTCCGACGCAGCCGCGATGCGCACCCGCGCGAAGGCAGACGGCGACGGCTGGATCCTCAACGGCTCCAAGTGCTGGATCACCAACGGCGGCAAGTCCTCCTGGTACACCGTTATGGCCGTGACCGACGCCGACAAGGGTGCCAACGGCATCAGCGCGTTCATGGTGCACAAGGACGACGAGGGCTTCACCGTCGGACCGCTCGAGCACAAGCTCGGCATCAAGGGTTCGCCCACCGCAGAGCTGTACTTCGAGAACTGCAAGATCCCCGGCGACCGCATCATCGGCGAGCCCGGCACCGGCTTCAAGACGGCGCTGCAGACGCTCGACCACACCCGTCCGACCATCGGCGCACAGGCCGTCGGCCTGGCGCAGGGTGCACTCGACGCCGCGATCGAGTACACGAAGGACCGCAAGCAGTTCGGCCGTGCGATCGCCGACAACCAGGCTGTGCAGTTCATGCTCGCCGACATGGCAATGAAGGTCGAAGCTGCCCGTCTGATGGTGTACACCTCGGCGGCCCGCGCCGAGCGCGGCGAGAAGAACCTCGGGTTCATCTCCGCGGCCGCGAAGTGCTTCGCCTCCGACACCGCCATGGAGGTCACCACTGACGCCGTGCAGTTGTTCGGCGGCGCCGGCTACACCACCGACTTCCCCGTCGAGCGCATGATGCGCGACGCCAAGATCACCCAGATCTACGAGGGCACCAACCAGATCCAGCGCGTGGTCATGTCCCGCGCCCTGCTCAAGTAATAGCGCGACTTCGTCGCCTGTGAGTGGTTAACGAGTCCAGAGACTCGTTAACCACTCACAGGCCGTTAAAGGAGAACTGTGGAACTCGTAGGAGTTATCGGCGGCGGCACCATGGGTGCCGGCATCGCCGAAGTTTGTGTCAAGGCCGGTAGTTCGGTCCTCATTCTCGAGACCAAGCAGGAGTTCGCGGACGCGGCTCTCGGGCGTATCGAGAAGTCCCTCGCCCGAGGCGTGAAGTCCGGCAAGCTCAGCCAGGAGGACGCCGACGCCGCCCGCGCGCGCGTAGACGTCACCCTCGCCATCGAGGATTTCGCGGACCGCGACCTCGTGATCGAAGCGGCACCGGAAATCGAGTCGCTCAAGCTCGAACTGTTCGGCAAGCTCGACAAGATCGTGAAGCCGTCCGGCATCCTGGCGACCAACACGTCGTCCATCCCGGTCATCAAGATGGCCGGCGCCACCGAACGTCCGGGCCAGGTGGTGGGCGTTCACTTCTTCAACCCGGTGCCGGTAATGCCGTTGGTGGAGATCGTCGTCGCACTCACCACCTCGGAGGAGACCGTCACTGCGGTGATGGACTTCGCGGCGAACACGCTGGGCAAGAAGGCCGTTCGCGCAGGCGACCGCGCCGGATTCATCGTCAACGCCCTGCTGATCCCGTACCTCACGTCGGCCGTACGGATGCTCGAGTCGGGATACGCGACGGCCGAGGACATCGACGCGGCCATGAAGGGCGGCTGCGGCTACCCGATGGGCCCGCTGACGCTGATCGACACGGTCGGCTTGGACATCACCCTCGCCGCAGCGCAGTCTCTGTACGACGAGTTCGGTGAACCGCACCTGATTCCCCCGCCGCTGCTGCGCCGCAAGGTGGAAGCCGGGCACCTGGGCAAGAAGTCCGGTCAGGGTTTCTACTCGTACGAGTAGCCCTCGCCGCACCACCCGAGCCTGATAGGCAGAATCGAACCAGAGAGGGCGCCCCTCCTGCTCGTCACGAGCGGACAGGGGCGCTCTTTCGGTTGTAAGGCAGTTTCGCGCCGAGGAGTCCGTCGAGGCTGAAGCGGCCCGCACCGACCACTGCCAGTATCAGGGACGCGGCACCGAGCGCGAGGACGAACTCGTATCCGCCGTCCGAGACCCAGAGTCCGTTGTCTGCGTGCGTGAAGAAGTAGGCGCCGGCCATGACAACCACCAAGAGCGCGCCGACGACCGGGACGAGCGCCCCCACTATCAGGGCGATGCCGCCGAGGACCTCGAGCCAGGTGACGAGGAACGCGGACACGTCCGGAAGAGGGACTCCCATGTTCTCGAATCCGCTGCTCATCGCACCGTGGCCGTTGCGGACCTTCTGGAGGCCGTGAGCGAGAAAGACGGCGCCGATACCGATTCGTCCGATCAGCAACCCGATGTTCCGAGCAGTCGTGCTTTCTGTCATGCGCTTCGCCTTTCGTCGATGCGCGCGAGGCGCATGTCTCGTGTGGGGACCCCGGCGCACACTCATGTGCACTTCTCCAGGATGTGACCGAGCGTATCGAAATAACGTTGAACCTTCAACTAAGTTTCGGGTTCACGCCCCCGTTTCCTCGACGAATGTCACAGCGGTTCGCGTGAGCTGAACCCGTGTGACATTGGTCGGGGGGTGGGGGAATCAAAAAGGGGTGCCCGACTGTTGTTCATCTCGTCCACTCCAAACGAAAGGCTGGCACCGCCGTGGCTGTCCCCCTCTCCATTCTCGACCTTGCGCTGATCGGTCCCGGCGAAACGGCACGGGAAAGCTTCGGCGCCTCGGTCGAGACCGCCCAGAATGCCGAGGAGTGGGGTTATCAGCGGATTTGGTACGCGGAGCACCACAACATGTCGTCCATCGCGTCGTCGGCGACCAGCGTTTTGATCGCGCACGTCGCGGCCCACACGGAGAAGATCCGGCTCGGCGCCGGCGGCATCATGCTCCCGAACCATGCACCACTGACGATCGCCGAACAGTTCGGCACACTCGAAACCCTGCATCCCGGTCGTATCGACCTCGGCTTGGGGCGCGCTCCCGGCAGCGATCAGAAGACGATGCGCGCACTGCGCCGTGACCCGGCATCCGCCGACAGCTTCCCGCAGGACGTGCTGGAATTGCAGGCCTACCTGGCCGGCAAGTCACGCATCCCGGGCATCGACGCGATTCCCGGCAAGGGAACGAACGTCCCGCTGTACATCCTCGGCTCCTCCTTGTTCGGCGCGAAACTCGCCGCGATGCTCGGATTGCCGTACGCGTTCGCCTCCCATTTCGCGCCGAACGCACTCGAAGATGCCGTCGCCATCTACCGCCGCGAGTTCCAGCCGTCGGAGCAGCTTGCCGAACCGCACGTCATCGCCGCACTCAACGTGATTGCCGCAGACACCACCAACGAAGCGCTCAGCGCGTTCCAGGAAGCGAAGCGTCAGCGCGTCAATCTTCTGCTCGCCCGAGAGCGCAAGTTCACCGACGCAGAAGCGGACATGGTTCTCGAAAGCCCTGCAGGGCAGCAGGTTCTGCAGATGACGAAATACTCCGCGGTCGGCACTCCGACGGAGGTGAAGGACTATGTCGAGCGATTCGCGAAACATGCCGACGCCGACGAGTTGATCGTTGCATCGTCCGCGCCTCGCCGAGAAGGGCGACTTCGCTCCCTGCAATTGCTCGCGGAGGCAACAGACCTCGTTTCGGTATAACCCACGGCCGAGAACAACCCACGACCGAAAGGAATGCACATGTCGAAGATCGCCATCGTCGGAGGGCACGGCAAGATTGCTTTGCACCTGACACGCATCCTCAGCGGACAGGGTCACGAGGTGAGCTCGCTGATCCGCAACCCCGATCACGAAGCCGATGTTCGTGAAGCGGGCGGAACTCCCGTCGTCGCCGACGTCGAGAATCTGAGCACAGAGAAGATCGCGGACAAGATTCGCGGCCACGACGCCCTCGTGTGGTCGGCGGGTGCAGGTGGCGGCAATCCCGACCGCACCTATGCCGTCGACCGTGATGCCGCGATTCGGTCCGTCGACGCCGCGAAGACGGCGAACGTCAAGCGGTACGTGATGGTCTCGTACTTCGGCGCGAGCGTCGATCACGGAGTGCCGAGCGACAGCAGCTTCTTTCCGTACGCCGAAGCGAAGGCGGCCGCGGACAAGTACCTGCGTGAATCCGGCCTCGACTGGACCGTCCTCGGCCCCAGTGCCCTCACTCTGGACGAACCGACCGGCAAGATCGCGCTCGGACCGGACACCGGCAAGGGCGAGGTATCGCGAGCGGACGTCGCCCACGTCGCAGCTCACGTCCTCGACACCGCGGCCACCATCGGAAAGACCATCGAGTTCAACAACGGCGACACCCCCATCGCCGACGCGGTAGCGGGAGCCTAGTTCGCGACGGTGAAATGCCGTTGATCCGTGGGCGCCTCGATCGCATCCACGACAGCAACAGCCAGGTCCTCCATCGAGATTCGAGAGTCACCGTCGCCCGTGGTGAGCAGTCGGGTCGTGCCGGACCGGTACGACCCGGTTCGCTCGCCCGGCTCGAGCGTTGCCGGGGGGCTGAGGTACCGCCACCGCGCGCGGTGATCGCGGCACACGTCGAGTTGCTCGACGCTCGCCATCGCACTGTGACGCCACCCCACGCCGACGTACCGCGAGTCGTCGACGACCAGGTGCTCGTCGGGCAGCGGTACGAGAAGCGGGCCTGCGCCACCCACCACGATGATCGGCCGATCGGCGGAAGCCGCCGCGTCCAGCAGTGACATCGTCGTACTCGATACCGATGATTCGTCACCCGGATCCGGACGTGTTGCCGCGACGACAGCGTCGTGTTGCGCGAACAGTTCGGCGAGGACGATGGTCTCGGTGGCGTCCACGGCCAGCACGTCCACTGACGGGGGCAGCCGGTCTACACGGCGACTCGTTCTCGCCACCCCGGTGACGACATGCTCGCGGCGCACTGCTTCTGCGGCGATACGCGATCCGGTAGAGCCGGTAGCTCCCACGACGACGATTCTCATTACTTTCCCTCTCCAACAGTGACTTCCACGCGCTTCTGACCAATTACGGACTTCTGACTACCTACGAACGTCGTGGCCGGTACACGCGACGGGACCAGTTGTGCGCCGACGATCGCGGCCAGCGCCAGCGCGAATCCGACGATCTGCCAGGCCGTCAACAACTGCTCGAGCAGGACGACTCCGAGCGCCGCCGCAGTCAGGGGTGACAGGAGCCCGAGCGCGGCCGCCGAGGTGACGGGCATCCGGCCGATTCCCGAGAACCAGATCGTGTACGCGAGCAGTCCGCCGACTATGCCCAGCCAGGCATATCCCGCGACACTTTCGGCCGTCCACGAACTCGGCACATCTTCCAGCGCAATCATCATGGGCAGCAGGACGATTCCACCGGCGGTGAGTTGCCACCCCGCGAAGGTCATCGGGCCGATCTCCGGCGGGCACCCCCACCGTTTGATCAGCGTGACACCCAGCGCCATCGAGGCTGCACCGGCCGTACCCGCGAGCACGCCGACGAGGTCGAGGGAAGCCGACGCGGTCACGACGACCAAGGCCACCCCTGCGACACCCACCAGTCCCCACGCGAACCTGCGGACGGAGAAGAGTTCCACGCCGATTCCCGCCGCGACGACGGCAACGACCAGCGGTTGAGTCGCATTGAGGGTGGCGGCGATACCACCGGGCAGGCGATAGGCAGCGAGAAACAACAGCGGGAAGAAGAACCCGATGTTGAGAGCGCCGAGCACGGCGGATTTCCACCACCAGGATCCGGTGGGCAAGGTGCGGGTGATCGCGAGCGCCACCAGCCCGGCCGGTAGCGCGCGTAGAAGCGCAGCGAACAGCGGTTGGTCGGCGGGCAACATTTCGGAGGTCACCACATACGTGGTCCCCCATACGACAGGGGCCGTTCCGGTGAGAACTGCGACTCTGGCGATACCCATACAATCTCTTAACGTTGAACGGTTGCCTTACCTGTAAGGTAGCGCGCATACGTATCAACGTCAAACTATTCAATATTGAGAGATTTGAAGGGGCGGGTTGGATGGACGACACCGAACCGCGCGACGCGGTCGACGGACGGCTCGCTCAGTGGGCAGTGGCGAGACCAGACCTCGACGTCTCCGCAATGGGCGTACTCGGTCGGCTGTCCCGGCTCACAAAGATCTCCGAACGCGCACTCCAGACGGTGTTCGCGCGCCACGACCTGCAAGCCGGCGAGTTCGACATCCTCGCCACACTGCGGCGTACAGACCCGCAGCGGCACGGGCTCACGGCCGGGCGCCTTGCAGATCAGGCGATGCGCACGTCCGGGGCGATCACGAATCGACTCGATCGCCTCGTCGCGAAGTCGCTGGTCACACGAGTGGTCGACCCGGCGAACCGGCGAACCGTTCTTGTGGCCCTCACCGACGAAGGGCGCGAGGTTCTCGACAACGCCCTTGTCGAGCACGTCGCCAACGAGGAGAACTTCCTCGCAGCACTGACGACGACCGAACGCGACACGCTGGCCGCACTGCTGAAGAAGCTGCTGGTAGAACACGGAGACGCGCACTCCGACGAAGCGAGTCCGTGACCCGACGATGCTGACTTGCGCTGGAGCGCACTCCAGCGCCTAGCGTCGGTACCCATGACGACCGCACTGGGCATCGCGCAGGTTTCCGAAGCAACCGGACTGACCCATGACACGCTCCGCTGGTATGAACGTGAAGGTCTGATCCCACGCGTCGAACGAGGCAGTGACGGACGTCGACGATACGACGACGCATCGCTGCAGATCATTCAGCTGATCGTTCGACTACGCCGTACCGGTATGCCGGTCGCAGACATCCGGTGGTTCCTCGCGCTCATCGAGGAGGGGGCAGCCAGTCACGGGCGCCGGATGGCACTTCTCCGCGGTCACCGTGAACGGGTTCTCGCCCAACTCGATCAACTCGATCAGGACCTCGGAGCGATCGACAACAAGATCGAGCACTACCGCGGACTAATCGACCTCGGCCTGGACTGCGACAACACACCGATCGTCGACCGCACCACCCTCGAACGACAAGGAGATTCCGCATGAGTCAGGTATCGACCATCGAACTCGGCCATGGGCTTCAGGTCAGTCGCATCGGCTTCGGCGGGATGGCGCTGAGCCATGTCTACGGACCCACCGACCCTGCCGAGGCGCGACGCACCCTCCACCATGCCCTCGACATCGGTGTCACTTTCATCGACACTGCGGACGTGTACGGCCAGCCGCGGCCGGGCACCACCGGGCCCGCCGGCACCAACGAAGAGTTGATCGCGGAGGTGCTGCGCACCCGACGGGACGAGGTCCAGCTGGCGACCAAGTTCGGGATCACCGGCAAGATCGGCGACCAGCCCGGCGAGACCCCGACCCGCGGTGATCGCGATTATGTGCGGGCGGCGTGTGAGGCCTCCCTCCGCAGGCTCGGCACCGACGTCATCGACCTCTACTACATGCATCGGCGTGACCTCGATCAGCCGATCGAGGAGACCGTCGGCGCGATGGCCGAACTCGTTCACGAGGGCAAAGTGCGGCATCTCGGGCTGTCCGAGGTGACCGGTGACGAGCTTCGCGCTGCCGCAGCCGTGCATCCGATCTCCGCCGTACAAAGCGAATGGAGCATCTGGTCGCGGGACGTCGAACGCCACGTCGTGCCTGCCGCGATCGAGGTGGGTTCGGGCTTCGTGCCCTATTCGCCGCTCGGCCGCGGATTTCTCACCGGCACGCTGACCAAAGAGAGCGTGTTGGGCTCGGTGCGCAAGGGACAGCCACGGTTCGACGAGAACTTCGAGGCCAACGGCGCCGTCGTCGACGTGGTACGCGCCGTGGCAGACGAGGTTGCCGTTTCCCCCGCACAGGTGGCCCTTGCCTGGTTGTTGGAGCAGGGAAGACGGCGGGGCCTTCCGGTTGCACCGATCCCCGGCACACGCCGGGCCACACGAGTGGACGAGAACGCACGCGCGGACGGGTTGAGGCTCACCGACGACCACATGGCGATGCTCGACCGTGCGGCCGATCTGGTGACCGGCGGCCGGAACCTGACCTTCAACGGACCGCAATGGATCTCGGCGGGTCGAGAGTGACTTTCGTATCCTGAAACGATGACCACTCTCGGCGCCGGCCCCTCGACCGTCCGCGTGGACAGCTGGACCTGGGCGGTGCGCCTGTTCAAAACCCGCTCCCAGGCTGCGGCGTCGTGCAAGTCGGGGCACGTTCGGGTGAACGGGACCACCGCCAAGGCGTCCACACCTGTACGGATGGGCGACGAGGTTCGTATTCGCGGTGGCGGCACCGAGCGCATCGTGGTGGTGGTCCGCACTCTCACCAAACGGGTGGGCGCACCCATCGCAGCCGAGTGCTACCGGGACGAAACACCGCCGCCTCCACCACGTGAGCTACTCGCGACCGTCCCGAAACGCGATCGTGGGGCCGGCCGACCCACCAAGCGTGAACGCAGGGAGATCGACCGACTCCGCGGTCTCTAGCCGGAGTCTCAGGCCTGCCGGCGGCTGAGAATGCGCAAAGCTTCCGGCACGGCCTCGATCGTGATCGGCAAGGGGCCGACCTTGTCACCGTCCGCATAGGCCGTGATGCCTTCGGAACGCAGCACCACCTTCCTGGTGCGGAACGTCTGCACTTCCGGCAGGTTCACGTGAGTTCCCTTGAATACCAGTGGGAAGAACCGCACCAGCCGTAGGCGGCTGCCGTGTCCGACCACGGTGAGATCGAGCATCCCGTCCGTCTTGTCGGCGTTCGGGCAGATCTGCATGCCGCCGCCGTACGAACGCCCGTTGCCGACCGCGACGAGCGTCGCGTCCAACTCCAGGGTCCGATCGTCCAACTCGATGGTGTACGGGAGAGGGCGCAGTCGAGCGAGTTCGGCAACCATGGCGAGGTTGTAGCGCATACGACCCTTCGGCCACGTCATCCGATTTGCACGCTCGGTGACCAGCGAGTCGAACCCACTGGCAACGATTGTTCCCGCCCACACGTCGGTGCCGTCTTCGAGAGTGATCCTCGCGAGGTCCGAGGACCGCACTTCACCGTCCGCGATGACGTCGGCTGCGGCCGCCGGATCACCCACGGGGATACCGAATTCGCGGGCATGATCGTTGCCGGTGCCGGCCGGCACGAGTCCGATGGGAGTGCCCGACTGCGCGGCCGCCTGCAGCGCGATGCTGATCGCACCGTCACCGCCGACGACGACGAGCGCATCGGTGCCCTCGGCGATCGCACGCTCTGCCGCTTGCCGCGCGTCCTGCGCGTCGGTACCGATGATCTCGGTGACGCCGATTCCGCGCTCCCGCAGACGTGCGACCGCTTTACGTCCCGCGACGGGCCCATGCCCGTGCCCCGAGAGCGGGTTGATGAGTACCGTTACCTTTTCGATCATGGAATCAGCTTCCCCGGGTTGAGGATTCCGGCCGGGTCGAGCTCGTCCTTGATCGCGCGCAGTGCGCGCACACCGACGTCGCCGATCTCGCCGCGCATCCAAGGCTTGTGGTCGACACCGACCGCGTGGTGGTGGGTGATGGTTCCGCCTGCGGCAATGATCGCATCCGACGCCGCGGTCTTGGCCTTGCCCCACTGCGCGATCGGGTCATCAGTCTGTCCACACACCACCGTGAAGTACAGGGACGCGCCGGTGAGATAGGTGTGGGAGATGTGGCACATTACCAGCGGAGGGGTGCCCTGATCGGACAACACGGTCGTCAGCGCGGTGGTGACCGCCACCTTGAGGTTGTCGAGGTTGCCCCAGTTGGTCGCCGTCTCGAGGGTCTCGCACAGCGCGCCCGCGTCCAGCAGCGAATCGCGCAGATAGGGGGCATCGAACCGGCCGTGTTCCCAGCCGTTTCCGGGTTCGACGCCCAGGGATGTTCCGCCGTGTGCCTTCAAGACCGCTCGTGCTTCCTCGGCTCGCTCCGCAGTGTGTTCCGCCGTTCCCTCGAACGTCGTGATGGACAGGCATCCGCCGGTCACGGAGTCTTCACCGATCTTCTCGGTGGTGGCCAGGTTGACGCCGGTCTCGGCCTCGTCGGACAGGCGCAGCACGGTCGGCACCGTGCCTGCCTGCACGAGCGCACGCAAGGCAGCGGCACCGGTGGCGAAATCGGGGAAGTTCCATCCCTCGCGCACAGTCGTTTCCGGGACGGGATGGACCCGCACCCGAACCTGAGTGATGACGCCGAGAGTGCCTTCGGAACCGACGAACAGCTCGCGAAGATCCGGTCCGGCGGCGGACGCCGGCGCACGCCCGGTATCGATGGAGCCGGTGGGGGTCACCACGCGTAGCCCCTGCACCATGTCCTCGAACCGGCCGTAGCCGGCAGACGCCTGACCGGACGAGCGGGTCGCGGCGAATCCGCCGATCGTGGCGAACATGAAGCTCTGCGGGAAGTGGCCGAGCGAATAGCCCTGCTCACGGAGCAGGTCCTCGGCGCGGGGGCCGGTGAGTCCTGCCCCGAGGACTGCGATCCCGGACTCGGTATCGAGGTCCGACAACGCATCGAAACGGCGCAGATCGAGTGAGATGACGGCGTCGAAGCGGTCTCGTACCGGATCGAGACCACCGACGACGCTGGTGCCGCCACCGAACGGAACGACCGCGATCGCATTCTCGCTCGCGTAGGTGAGGACACGGGCAACCTCGTCGTCGGAACCGGGGACCACGACGGCGTCGGGAGCGTTCTGCGCTTCGGTGCTCCGGCGGCGGAGGAGATCGAGTGTGCTCTTGCCGCCGGCGCGCAGCAGCCGGTCGTCGTGGGCGGTACTGACGTAGTCGTCGCCTACGACCGCTGCCAGCCCGGCAAGCTGCTGGTCGGTCAGCGCGGATCGGGTCAGGACCGCGGCCCCAGATGCGATGTTGCCGCCCTCGGCGGGCACGACTCCGAGCGCTTGCTGCAAAAGCCCCTTCACGCCGTCCGACAGGACCTTACGCTTGTCCGGGTCACCCCACCGATCCCATTGCATCGGGGGACGGTCTGCCAACTGATCGCTCGTCATGCCCCATAGTGTTACACATTCATCTAATGTGTAACAGGGTATGTCTCAGCGACCGGCGCGCTGCAGCACCGAAAGCTTCAGCAGCTTCCGTGGAGTCGGCACCGTTTCCGCGATCCGGGCCATTTCGCTGCGGTCGACGATCTTGGCACGGGCACGATTCTGCTCGGCGCCACGTTGCAGTTCGACCTTGTCGATGGCGTGCCAACCGGCGCGATCGACCATCGCCGGCTGACGATCACGAACCAGATGTTTCAATGCCGAGACCTTCGTGGTGGGCGCAGGCAGCAGACCCGCATTGAAGTCGTCGACCAGCGCGTTGACCGTCTCCTGAGCACAAGACTTGTTGGTGCCTATGTAGCCGGACGGACCACGTTTGATCCAGCCCGCCGTGTACGTGCCGGGGAACGGTTCTCCGTTCCGACCGCTGAGCACACGCCCACGGGAATTGGGCAGGACCCCCGCCTTGTCGTCGAACGGAATATCGCGCACGGGAACGCCGCGGTATCCGATCGAGGTGAGGACGAGACCGGCATCGAGGGTCTCGACCTTGTCGACCTGCTTGGCGCGCACCGTGCCGTCCTCGTCCGTGACGAGCGAGTTCGCGGCAACCTCGACACCGGTGACGCACTCGTCACCGAGGATTCGCGTCGGACTGGACAGGTATCGCAGGGTGATCTGCTTGCCTCCGTCGCCGGTCACCTCGCGGGTGCTCAACTCCCGCAACATGCGCAGCTTCTGCTCGACCGAATGCTCCAACTCACCGTTGCGTTCGCGATCGAGAGTGGCCTCGTCGAGTTCGAGATCTTCGGGGTCGAGCACTACGCGCAGGTTCGGGACGGCAAGCAACCCGGCGAACTCGGGGACGGTGAACGCCGACTGCGCGACTCCACGTCGTCCGATGATCACTACCTCTTCGATCCGGCTGTTCCGCAACGCTTCCAACGCCGGTGCGGCGATATCGGTGGCGGCGAGCTCTTCGGGGTCCGCGGCCAGGATGCGGGCCACATCGAGCGCGACGTTGCCGTTGCCGATGATCACGGCGCGGCGGTGAGACAGGTCGTACTGGTGATGCGCGTGATCGGGGTGACCGTTGTACCAGGCGACGAAGTCGGTCGCCGAGGTGCATCCGGGCAGGTCGGCGCCGGGGACGTTCAGGCGCCTGTCCGTCGACGCACCTACCGCATAGATGACGGCATGATGATGCTCGAGCAGTTCCTGGTGGGACAGGTCCTTGCCCACCTCGACATTGAGGTAGTACTCGAATCCCGGCTGCGCCGAGATCGTGTCGTAGAGCGCGCTGACCTGCTTGGTGCGCTGGTGATCCGGTGCGACACCCGCACGGACCAGCCCGTGCGGGGTGGGCAACCGGTCGAATACGTTCACCTGCACACCCGGTTGGGTGAGCAGCTCGTCCGCGGCGTACATGGCGGCCGGCCCAGAGCCGACGATCGCAACCCGCAGCGCCGCAACATCCTGACGGGCAGACGGTGGCGGCGTCACGGGCGCGAGCAGCGGACGCTCGCGCAGGCCCTTGTCGGAGTCGGCGCTGTAGAAGTCCGCATTGATGCCGAGGTACCGCTGTTGCGAATCCGTCAGCTTGGCTTGCGGAACGATGGCATCAACCGGACAGGCGGACACGCACGCACCACAATCCACGCAGGACGCCGGGTCGATGTGCAGCATCTCGGCGGTCAGGAAGTCGGGCTCGTCGGGTGTCGGGTGAATGCAGTTCACCGGGCACGCGTACACGCACGAGGCGTCGCTGCAGCACGACTGGGTTACGACGTGAGGCATCAGTGAGTCCGTTCTTGCGGCTACGCCGCGTGCCGTGCCGGAATCCGGCTGGGTTCACTGCGGAAGCGTGACGGTTTGCCGTCGATCTTCAACGCCTTCCACACCCGCCGTGAGACGGGGTTCATCAGGCCCGCTTCGTCGGCGAGCATGCGAACATCTGCGAAGTAGTCGCGCAGTGTTTGCCGCGCCTCCGGCTTCCGCCAGAAAAGCTCCTTCTTGACCGATTTCGGGATGTCGAACTCGGACCAGAACGCGGGTGGCGGAATCACGATGACGTCACACAGCACACGCATGATGACGGGGAAGAGCAGCGAGACCGCGAACCGGCCGGGCTTGCTCATCCGCGGGATGTGCTGACGCAGGAACTCGTGCGCGAAGGAGATGTGGCGCGCCTCCTCGGCGACGTGAATCGACATCACACTCGACATGATCGGGTGGATGTCCGCCTGCGAGCGCAGGATGGTCTTCTGAATGTGATCGATGGGCTCTTCGCCGGCCAGAATGCCGATGAAGAACACGATCGGGAAGGCACTTCCCGCCAACGGCAGGAACGGGGCTACGGCGCGAAAGGCCTTCCGCCCACCGGGTACGTCGACACCGACCCGGTTCACCATCTCCTGAAACATCAGGGTGTGGTTGCATTCTTCGACCATCTCGTGGGTGCAGTACCGAAACTCGGGTGACCCGTTCGGCGCCTTGAACACGTACTGCAGAACCCCACCGATGAGGACGGATTCGAATTGCAGGCCGACCTTGGCGATGTTGGCCTGACGCCACATCCCGATGGCGATCTTCTTCTCGTCGGGTAGCGCCTTGTACCAGGGGTGCTTACCCAGCGGGTCGGCCTGGGGGAGAATCCACCGCGGATCATTCGGTGTCACCTCGAACTCGGGCGAATCCCAGGCGATGTCCACATAGGGGTCGAAGTGTTTGTGCACCGACCCCTCGGACAGCAACGCCAGGGTTTCCGCATAAGAAGTGTCTGCATGTGTCACGTCGGACTCGTTGTTCGATCCGCGTGCTGCCGTATTCGACAACGTCATCGCTTCTCCCAGTGGTTCGAGTTCGGATCGCGCTGGTCGCGCCTGGTCGATTTACCCGTAACTATTGGTTACGTATAAAGAACCGTAACTCGAGGTTACGCATAACACCACCCCTCATGCGGAGCTATTCGTTCCGCGTTCCTCGCTCCCGCCACACCTGACGCACAGGGCGCAGGACGACACCCATCTCCCTCCTCGCCTTGCCGCGAGTCACGAGCACACCCGTGATCGCGAGAATCCAGATCGGGTACTGAACGAGCCACGCCATCCGGAACCCGTCGAAGGTGTACCCACCGGAGGCATCGAGGATCAGTCCGATCGCTTGAATCACCAGCAGTGACGCCAGGAATCCACCGATGTTCACCATGCCCTGCGCGGTGCCCATGGAGGTGGAGGGATTGAACATCCGGGCGTAGTCGAACCCGATCATGGAGCCGGGGCCGCCCACCGAGATCACCACCACGAGCAGCACCAGCAACCACAGGGGCGCGGGCCCGGGCAGCACCAACACCGCCGTCCACACCGCGGCGTTGCTGATCATGATGGTCAGCACGAGGTACGAGCGGCGCATCGGAAAACGCCCACTGAGGATACCGATGATCGGACCGGCGAAGACCGC
Source organism: Rhodococcus quanlei (assembly GCF_055231015.1). Taxonomy (NCBI): domain Bacteria; kingdom Bacillati; phylum Actinomycetota; class Actinomycetes; order Mycobacteriales; family Nocardiaceae; genus Rhodococcus; species Rhodococcus quanlei. Next base: position 48,475 of record NZ_JBUYWD010000024.1, read on the forward strand.
CGAGATCACGACCAGCGTGAGAAGTGAACCCGCAGCGCTCGCCGACAACCCCTGCGCGGACCGGAGATACGGCACCCCCCACAGCAGCGCGAACGATGTCACCGAGAACTGGGTGCCCATGTGGGTGAAGAAACCCAGCCTCGTACCAGGACGCTTCCACACGGTGCCGATCTGCCGCCCCACCTCTTTCAGTCCCGCCGGCACGGCGGTCACCTCGTGGCCCGGTGGGGAATTACGTATCACCGTCAGCGCCAGCACGAACGACAGAACCCCGATGGCTGCCGCAGAACCGTAGGCAAAACTCCATCCCGGCCCACTCAGCAACAGTAGAAATGGCAATGCGGACAGAATCTGGCCGAACTGCCCGAAGAGGCCGGTCAACTGGGTGACCACCGGCACCCTACGGGGCTCGAACCATTGCGGAACGAGCCGGAGGACCGAGATGAACGTCATCGCGTCGCCGACGCCGACGAACACGCGGGCCCCGATCGCCACCGGCAGCGACTCGGTGAGCGCGAGCGTCAACTGAGCGGCCGCCATGATCGACGCACCGGTCGCGATCATCCGCCTCGACCCGAACCGGTCGAGAAGCACACCGGAAGGAATCTGCATTCCGGCATAGACCACGATCTGCAACACGACGAACGACGACAGGACGCTCGGTGTTATCGAGAACCGTTCGGTGGCGACGAGACCGGAAACACCGAACGAGGTTCGATGAAGTACCGCGACCAGGTAGGCGAAGACGCCGACACCCCAGACGATCCATGCCCGCTTCGCCGGGATGGCCGTCGTCGGTTCCTCCGTCGTCGATTCCTGGTGGGCCTCCACATCGTTCATCGTGCCCGATGACACACCTGTCGGCGCACCGAACGAATGTGTCGGACCCCTCTGTCATTCTGTACGGCTCCTCATCGGAGCGACGCGCGTGCCACACTCGACTGACCCTCAATCACCTGTACGGCACCGAGTGCATGCCGATCGGCGCGACGGAGGGATGTCGACCGCAGCTTCCTCATCGCCATGTCACATGATGACGGACCCAGACCCAGCAAGACCAGCGAAATCGCCCAACGCCTAGGTGTCAGCACCACCGATGCAGGCCAATACCGACTTCGCCTGATCAACGCCGGCCTCATCACTCCCGAGCCATGTCGTCGCTCTGCACTCAACGCTGTTACCCGACGAGCGGCACCAAGGGGCTCCGTCCCGTGCAGAACTGGATCGGCGGATCGAACTGGAATCCGCTCTGGTCCGGCTTCGTGTCACCCTCACTCGCGACCTTGCGACACCCATTGTGGATCGGCAGAGCGGGCACCCACTGTGATGTCGGCGAGCAGATCCAACCGGGCGACCTGGTTGGTTGTGAGGGTCAGGTCGAATGCGCCCGCGTTTTCGGTCACGCGCGAGGCATACCGGGTGCCGGGGATGGCCACCGACGGCAGACCGAACTGACGAGCCTTGGCGTCCAGCCAGGCCAGAGAAACCTGTGCGGGTGTCGCGTCCGCCTCGGACGCCACCTCGCGGATCACATCGAGAACTTTCTGGTTGGCCGACAACGCGTCGTCCGTGAAACGTGGGAAACGTCGCCGCAGGTCCTTGTCACCGAGAACCTGGGGGTCGTAGGTTCCGGTCAGGAACCCGCGCCCCACGGGCGAATAGGGCACGAATCCGATACCGAGTTCGGCTGCCGCCGGAACGACAGTGTTCTCCACGTCACGCGACCAGACGCTCCACTCGCTCTGGATCGCCGCGATGGGGTGAACACCGTGCGCACGGCGCAGCTCGTCACCGGTGGCCTCCGACAAACCTATGTGCCGCACCTTCCCCGCTTTCACCTGCGCTGCCATGGCACCAACGGTGTCCTCGATCGGAACCTCCGGGTCGACCCGATGCAGGTAGTAGAGGTCGATGACATCGACGCCCAACCGCGCCAACGACTCGTCCAGCGCCCGCCCCACATGTTCGGGCCTGCCGTTGATGGATCGCTGACCGTTGGCGATGTTGCCGACCAGCCCGAACTTGGTGGCCAGCTGCACCTCGTCGCGCCGATCTTTCAAGATCTGCCCCACCGCAAGTTCGCTGGCACCCTCGCCGTACACATTGGCGGTGTCGATGAACGTCACACCGATGTCGACGGCATGGTTGAGGGTCGACAGTGCCTCCGCCGTGTCGACCGGGCCGTACACCGGTGCGACGGACATTGCTCCGTAACCCTGCGCGCTGACGGTCAGGCCAGGTGCAAGTTCGACGGTGGGGATGGGCATGCGGCCTCCGGTACCTCGGTGGTGATTGTCCACACCCATCCTGTCTGCCATCAGCCACTTCCGCATCCAATAAAATCGACCTGCGCGACGCGGGTTCGACACTCGAGAAAGTCCCGCGTGAACCTAACCCTGCAGGTCGCTCAGTATGACGCGGGCGGCGTTACGTCCGGGCATCATCGACACACCCGGCCCCGGATGGCTGCCCGCACCGCAGAGATAGAGCCCGGACACTGGTCCCCGATACTGGCCGAGCTGCAACGTCGGCCGCATCGCCCCCTGCTGATACAGCGTCATCGCACCGTGGGTCACCGTGCCGTGCAGCGCCGTGGCGACATCGGCCTCGTAGTCGACCGGCGACATGACAGCCCTACCGATGATCTTCTCATTGAGGTCCGGGATGTACTGGCGGGCAATCTGATCAATGATCCGCTGCGCGTAATTGGTGCGTTCGCGCCGCCAGTCGATACCGTAGGGAACAGTCGTGAGGATGATCTTCAGCGATGCTTTCCCCTCGGGAACGCGGCCCGGATCCACAGCGCTTTCGTTGACCAGAAACAGCGACGGCATCTCGGGTAGCCGTTGCGCACGGATCGCGCGGAAGGCTTCGGCGAGTCCATCGGTTGTCGGGGGCATCAAGTGGACTTGGGTGGCGGTCGCCGCTTCCTCACCGGCGAGGTATGTCACCGGCGCGGACAGTGCCAGATAGATCCCCATCTGGGATACGCCGACCTCGTACCGTTCGATGTCGTCGATGACGGAACGCTCGATATCGGCTTCGCGCAATAGCTGCAACACCAGTTGGCGCGGGTGAACACTGGACACGACGCATCCGGCGCCGATGTAGCTGCCATCGGCCAGTTCGACGCCGGTCGCGGCGCCGCGCTCGACCCGAATCCTCGTCACCGGCGACCCGGTGCGGATCTCGCCACCGTGGTGGGCGAGGCAGGCTGCGAGCGCGTCCGGCAGGCGGCCCATTCCGCCGACCACCGCCCGGTTTCCCTCGTCCTGAATGACCGAGAGGAACAGGAGCGAGAAACCGGCTCCCCCAGCGTCGTCCGGAGCGAATCCGGCGTGGCCGGCGAAATCCGCGAGGAGGTCGCACATCGCCTCCGATTCGAAGGTTTCACTCGCCCACGAACGCACCGACTGGTAGCGCATCCGCGTCTTCTCCTGGGCGCGCGGGTCGCCCGCCAACTGTGCGGCCACCTCCGCTGGGGAGGGAGGCGGGTTCTCGAGCTCCTGCCGCAACGCGGCCTTGTTCGAGAGGTAGCCGTCGTACAGCGACCGCCATGTGTGCGCGTCCTGCGCCGAGAACGTCGCGATGCTGGTACATGTCTGGTCCAAGGTGGCGCCGATGCTGACGCAGCGGTTGTCCGAAAAGACCTTGCTCAGTGCGACTTCGGGGCGGACGAGCTCGAGGCCGAACTGCGTCAAACGCAGTTCGGCGGCGGCGGAGGACAGGTTGGCCAGCTGGTAGCCGCTGGCATGAACGTCCGTCTTGAAGCCCGGAAGCACCAGCTCCTCGGTGCTGGTCATGCCGCCGATGGTGGCCCCGCTCTCGGTCACCAGCACACGCATGCCAGACCGAGCGAGATAGCTCGCGCAGGTCAGACCGTTGTGCCCGGCGCCCACCACGACGGCGTCATAGTGCGGCATGAGAACACCTTCCAGTCGGTGGTGTCTCAGATGATTTTAGCGCCCCGTGGACATATACATCCATATCATTCCTTATAAATACCTACCACCCTCTATATAGGGAATGATACGGTAGTTTCATGCAGCAGGATTGGTACAGTGCAGACGAGGTCGCCGAGCAACTCGGGCTGCATGTCCGCACGGTGCGCGGCTACGTGCGCGACGGGCGGCTCGCAGCGGTGCGGATCGGCAAGCAATACCGCATTGCGCGCGAGGATCTCGAGACCTTCGTCGGCCGGCCCGCAGCAGCGTCGGTCCGCGAATCGACCACTCGGCATCGCGTCGTCGAAGTGTCGAGCGCGGTGGAGATCAGCGCCGTCGACCGGCACATCGTCGACCGCATCAGCACATTGCTGACCTCGGCAAATGCCCACCAACGCGAAGGCGACGATCGCCTCCGCATCCAGGCGATCTACGACGAAGAGCGTGCGCATCTGAAGGTTGTCGTGTTCGGCAGCCTCATCACCAGTGCCAACATCTTCGAAATGATCGACGCCATCCTCGCTGATGGGAAAGTCGAGGTCGCAAACTCATGAGCACATTCCGTTCGAAAGAGGGCGCCCGCATACTCCGCGAGGGTCAGATGGAGACGCTCGAAGCCTGGCCGGTGCCGAACGAGCAGCGACATGTACCCACCCCGGAAGGCGACACGTTCGTCATCGTCTCCGGGCAGGTGGGCGCTCCACCGTTGGTGCTGCTGCACGGATCAGGAAGCAACTCGACGGAGTGGATGGATCGAGTCCCTCTTCTGTCCAAGCACTTTCGGGTGTATGCCGTCGACGTGATCGGCGAGCCGGGACTCAGCGCTCCATCACGTCCATCCCTGCAGTCCGACGCTTGTGCACGATGGCTGGACGCGGTTCTCGACTTCTTCGACCTGGACCGAGCACATTTCATGGGCGTGTCCTTCGGAGGTTGGCTCACCACCGACTACGCGGTTCGGCGACCGCATCGCCTGAAACGAATGTCGTTGCTGTGCCCGATGGGTATCGGCAGACAGAAGAAGGGCTTCTTGATGGAGGCCATCGTGCTGAGCCCCTTCGGTGAATGGGGTCACCGGAAAACCCTCTCGAGGATGCTCGGTGCGGAGTTGTCGACCATGCCCGAGGACCGGTACAGGACACTGCGCGAGCGGATACGTCTCGTCTCGAAGCACTTCCGCTACCGATCCACGTTTCCCACCTTCGACGACGACAGTCTTCGCACGCTGACCATGCCGATGCGGGTCGTCCTCGGAGAAGAGGACGCGGTGGTCGATTCCGCCGAGACAGCGACTCGGCTGGCGGCGGCGACGCCGCACGCAGAGGTGCAGGTACTGGCGGGCATCGGCCACATGTTGCCGGCCGGCCCCGAAGAAGAACTCGAATTTCTGACCCGCGAGGAACGAACATGACCGACAGCATCACCGACATCCACGGCACGAAGGTGTTCCACTTCCCGTCCGACGGTTACCCGATCGCTTCCGAGCGGGCAGCAACCGACGTCATCGGCGAGGTGTGGGTTCACTGGCCGGATATCGCCGCCATCCCGGTCGAACGATTCCCGGAGGAATTCTTCGATCTGGAAACCACGATTGCCGGCGGCGTCACACAGAAGTTCGTGACCTACGGACTCAGGGTGGCGCTGGTCGGCGACATCTCCGAGCACACGGCGCGCAGCTCTGCCCTGGCGAGCTACGTCCGCGAATCGAACCGTGGCAGACACATCTGGTTCGTCAGCGATCTCGACGAACTGGCTCAACGCCTACGTCCCACACCCTGAATGTCCGTACGCTGGCGTTATGCCTTTCGATTGGATCGATCTCCAACGCGCCGCGCACCGCGGGTTCGGGGCGCGGGTCGACGCGGTCACCGACTGGTCGGCGCCCACACCCGACACCGACTGGAACGTGACCCAACTGATCCGGCACGTCATCGTCGAACAACAGTGGATCCCGCCGCTACTGGCCGGAAAATCCATGACGGAAGCCGAGCAGGAGGTCGTCCCGCTGCATGGTGACATGCGCGCCGAATGGTGGCGATACTCCGATGCCGCGTCGACCGCATGGGCGAACGCCGACCCGAAGGCGCCCGTTCAACTCTCGTTCGGGACGGTCGACACCGAGTTCTATCTGCGACAGCAGACCGCAGACGTCGCGATACACACCTGGGACCTGGCCCGGGCAAGCGGCGCCGACGAACAGCTGGACTCCACGCTCGTCGAAGCGGTGTGGACAGACATGAACGAACAACGCGACATGCTCGCCGCCAGCGGCCTGTTCGCGGCGCCCGTGGCCGTCCCGGAGAAGGCATCGCTGCAGGACAAACTGATTGCGCTCACCGGACGAGACCCCCGGCCCGGCCAATAGTCCGATGCCCGTTTGCGTGCGGGCCTACTCTGAAGAACATGAGCCCAGACGCACCGGACATCAAACCCCGTAGCCGCGACGTCACCGACGGACTCGAGAAAACGGCCGCACGTGGCATGCTGCGCGCAGTCGGCATGGGCGACGACGACTGGGTGAAACCGCAGATCGGTGTCGGGTCCTCGTGGAACGAAATCACGCCGTGCAACCTGTCGCTCGATCGTCTCGCCAAGGCGGTCAAAGAAGGCGTGCACGCGGCGAGCGGCTACCCGCTCGAATTCGGCACCATCTCCGTCTCCGACGGCATTTCGATGGGACACGAGGGCATGCATTTCTCCCTCGTCTCGCGCGAGGTGATCGCGGACAGCGTCGAGACCGTGATGCAGGCCGAGCGACTCGACGGTTCGGTCCTGCTGGCCGGGTGTGACAAGTCGTTGCCGGGAATGCTGATGGCGGCCGCTCGTCTCGACCTTGCCAGCGTGTTCCTCTACGCCGGCTCCACGCTTCCCGGTACGGCCAAACTGTCCGACGGCAGCGAACGCGAGGTCACCATCATCGACGCCTTCGAGGCCGTGGGCGCGTGCTCGCGTGGCCTGATGAGCCGCGAAGACGTCGACACCATCGAGCGTTCCATCTGCCCCGGTGAGGGCGCCTGCGGGGGCATGTACACCGCCAACACCATGGCCAGCGCCGCCGAGGCGCTCGGAATGTCACTGCCCGGCAGCGCGGCTCCACCCGCACCGGATCGACGGCGCGACGGATTCGCCCGGGCCAGCGGTGAGGCTGTCGTCGAACTGCTCCGGCGCGGAATTCGCGCCAGTGACATCCTCACGAAGGAAGCATTCGAGAATGCGATCGCCGTGGTCATGGCCTTCGGCGGGTCCACCAACGCGGTTCTGCATCTGCTCGCCATCGCAAACGAGGCCGGCGTCGCATTGGACCTCGAAGACTTCGCCCGCGTCGGTTCCCGCGTGCCACACCTGGCCGACGTGAAACCCTTCGGCAACTTCGTGATGACCGACGTCGACCGCATCGGAGGCGTTCCCGTCGTCATGCGCGCACTCCTCGACGCCGGCCTGTTGCACGGCGACTGCCTCACCGTCACCGGCAAAACGCTGGCGGAGAACCTCGCCGACATCGCCCCACCCGACCCGGACGGCAAGGTGTTGCGTGCGCTGAAGGAGCCGATTCACCCGACGGGCGGAATCACGATCCTGAAGGGCTCACTCGCCCCGGGCGGCGCGGTGGTGAAGTCCGCCGGGTTCGATTCGGACGTGTTCACCGGAACCGCACGCGTCTTCGACCGGGAGCGGGCGGCGATGGACGCGTTGGAGGACGGCACCATCACCGCTGGGGACGTCGTCGTCATCCGGTACGAAGGCCCCAAGGGCGGGCCGGGTATGCGCGAGATGCTCGCGATCACCGCCGCGATCAAGGGCGCCGGACTCGGCAAGGATGTACTGCTACTGACCGACGGGCGCTTCTCCGGCGGCACCACAGGGCTGTGCGTGGGACACGTGGCGCCCGAGGCCGTCGACGGCGGACCCATCGCCTACGTCGACGACGGCGACCGGATCCGGCTCGACGTCGGCAAGGGCACCCTCGACCTGCTGGTGGACGAATCCGACCTCGCCGGGCGGCGTGAAGGGTGGGCTCCGCTGCCCCCGCGGTACACCCGCGGTGTGCTCGCCAAGTATTCGAAGCTGGTGGGGTCGGCGTCGACCGGTGCGGTGTGCGGCTGACCGTCAGCCTGCGCCTGGTTCGTCTGGGTCCTGTATGGCGTCGGTGATCCAGCCGATGTAGCGGTCGGCGGAGAAGCGGACCACCTCGCGGCCGTCGCCCATGATGTCGTGGCCGGGGAATCCGCCGTGGATGCGGTCGAACGGGAGCGAATCCACGGTGTCGGCGATCCCGCGGACCAGACGTTCGGGCAACGGAATCAGATTGGGATAGCTGCGCATGAACGACACGCTGCGCCGATCCGCACCGACCATCAACGTGTCACCGGTCAGGATCGCTCCAGGCCGCTCTGCCCCCGTGAGCAGGAGGACCGAACTGCCCGGAAAGTGTCCGCCGCACTGCACCAGTTCGACGCCGTCGGCCACGAGGTGACGGTCCGACCACAGTTCGATCACCGAATCATCCCGCGTGATCCAACCGGAGTCGGCACCGTTGACGAGCACCGGGACATTGCCCAGTAGGTGGCTCAGCGACACGCTCGCACCCACCAGGTGCGGATGACTCGAGGAGATCGCGCAGATGCCTCCATGATCGGCGATCCAGTCGAGCAGCGGCGCGCCCACGAACCCGGGTGGTTCCCACAACACATTTCCGGCAGGCATCTTCACGAAGAGCGCTCGCTGCCCGATACCCACCGTCGGCGACAACTGCAGTGAGTACAGGTTTGGCGCGATCTCGTCCACCGACAGTGTCCGGTCGTTGTGACCGGAATCGTCGAGGCGCACCCACTGCTGCCCCTCGGCGGGCACATACTGCCGTTCGTCGACACAGATAGGACAGTCGGCAGGCGGATCAGCGGCAGGCGGAAACTCGTTGCCGCACGCAACGCAGATCCACGACGAATCACCACCGGTCACTATTCTGTCCTACCACGCGAATGTCGACTGTTGTAGTCGAATATGTTGTCCCACTGGTGGTCCAGACGCCTCTTGGCTTCGGGTAGGTCGACGGCCGTCGTCCGCCCCTCTTGGTCGGTGGTGACGAGGTCGAGTTCTCGAAGCTTCGTCAACGCATCGGCCGTGTCGAAGTCGAACTTCTCGTTCCAACGCTCGGCGAACCACCCTTCGATGCGCTGGTCGACTTCTGCGACCGTCAACGGGCGGTCGGCAGTGCGCACGAAGTGGTAGGCCAGGATCGTTTCCTTGAACTCGGCATTCTCGGCTGCACCGAGCAAGCGGTAGAACACGCCCGCGTCGTTGTCCAGGTTGCGGTAGTACAGATTCTCTGCCAGTACCTTCATGAACTTGATCTTCCGGTTCGTGAACTTCGCGTACTGGCGCACAACGTATCCACCGACTGCCACCAGCGCAGCACCGAGCGCCACCAGCGCGGTCTGGTCGATCTCCACGGACTCGTCTCGTGCACCGACCAGAAACGCGGCGAACAGCAGCAGCAGCCCCAATGGGGCGATCAGCTTGGTCGTGACGACCACGATCCCGGAGACGACGGCTGGGACTCCGATCAACAGTTTGTCGAAGGTACGCATCCGAGGCGCAACATTGGGGAACAGCATTTCGAGGTCGTTGCGCGGGACATCCTCGAACAGCTTGACGATCGTCGTGCCCGGCGTGAACGGTAGGTTCGCAGGATCCGTATCGGTGAAGTGGTCGGCGTCTTTGAAGGTGACGTACATGAGCACCTTCGAGTCGCTCGTGAACTCGATTTTCTTGCGGCGCAACCCGAACCAGTGGGGCACCTCGGCCGTACGCTGCGACTGCCCACGGCGGAAGAACATCGCGGTGTCGATGGCATCGCGATCGACCTCCATGCGGACCTTCAACAAGGAGTGTTCTGCGAATGCTCTCCCGATCTCGTCTTCGCTGATCAGCGTGAAGTTGGCGTCCTCGGCCAGGACTGCCAGTTCCTCCTCGAGCCGGTGCCGCGCATCCCGCAATTCCTGTGGTGTCGGCCCTGCGACGACGCAGAGGTCGGCGGGAGGGTGCACCACGAAGAACTCGTCTTCGATCGCGACGAGCCGCTGGTGGAAACGTTCGTGGAACGTGCTCGCCAGAATCTCTGCGAAGTCGCGGAATTTCGGCTGCTCGTCATCGGTCAACTCTTCCGCACAAAAGTCGACGACGTCAGTCTTGCGGAACGGGATGAAGTGCTCATCACCCACTGATAACTCCCTCGGAATGCTTCAGGTCGAAACCCACCTTAGATCCGGGAGACCAGCAGTCGGTGTGCCCAGGGGCCACACTGGGTCACGGATGCCTCCACGCAGCCCCGAGCACTTCGTCCACGACACGTTTCGGGTGTACGTGGATTCGGGAGCTGTTCGCTACGTCAGATCGGCCTGAATCCAGCTCCCGGTCCTCCGCTGACATTCATGTCGTGCATGACCGATGCCATGGTGGTGCCGATCTCTGGTCCGATGCACGAGAAGCCGAGGTACGCGTTCACCATGGCGACCAGAGTGGTGCCGATGACCATGGGTGCGCCCGAGTCACCCTCCACCACACATGCCTGTGTCCAGGTCTCCTGCGATTGCAGAATGTCGCCGTAGACGATGCCGCACGTGTTGCCGGTGGTACGTCCTTCCTTGCACGCGATCTGCGGGAAGAAGGCGGGAGCACCGACGTGAGTGATGGTGACACCGCCGACCGTGTCGGTGGGGACCACCTTGGCGGGATCGAACTCGATCACCGCGTAATCGAAGTCGGCGTTCGACTTCACAATCGTGCCGACGACGCCGCTTTGTGGCTGGTATTCGGGCACGACCGTGGCGCCCGCTTCACCACAGTGCCCCGCAGTTATACCGACGAGGCTTCCCGAGTTGTCGTGACCGATCGTCGTGATCGTGCACAGCAACTCGTCGTCGAGGATGATGCCGGAGCCTCCGCCCAGCACGGCCGGAGCCGGGGCCGCCGTCGCGACCCCCGTACCCACCGCGAACGTACTCACCATTGCTGCCGTCGCCGCGAATGCTGCTGCGAACCGTTTCAACATGCCTCTGCCTCCCGGAAGGACCCCCGATGTCTTACCCTCCCTATCAGAATTCCACTTCGACGTGTCGGTTCGTGGGGAATTGCCGATGTAGGTGTGGCGTCTTCGCGGTCATACGGATTCTCCCAGCGCTTCGAGAAGTTTGCGGGCCTCTTCGAGCTCCTTGCTCAATTCGTCGACTCGCGCGGCCACCTTGCTTCGCGCCGCCACGATGATCGACTCCACTGCCTCGATCGCCGTGTCTTCACCCAGTTCGCGAACGGCACGCTCGACGGCATCGGGCGCGACCGGAACCGCCTTGCCCGGCTTCTTTGCCCCGTGTGCGACAGTGACGCTCCACTCGTTGTCCGCACCGGCATGGATCGTCACGCTCACGCCCGCAGGAGCCTTCTTCGGTCCGGCCCGGCGAGACCCGGTTGCGGGCTTCGGCCGCTCCGCGGGCGCCGACTCCGGCTTCGTCGCAGGACCGGCTGTCCGCGCCGGAACCGGCTTGGGAGCGGGCGGTGGCCCGGGTTCGATTCCCTGATGCACCACTGGCTCGGCAACAGCTTTCGGCTTCGGCGCGGTCTGTTTGGGCGTAGCGGGCTTCGACATCTGCAGTTCCTCGGCCTCGTAGGGCAGTTCATCATTGACACCCTTGGGGGAAATCATCACCGTATTGCCCTGAACCGATACTACTTTCGCAGAGGTTCCTGCAGGCAGGCCGAGGCCGGGGACCGCCTCGCGCAGGTACACGGTGGCGCGCTTGCCGAGTGCGACGGCAGAAGCGAGTGTCTCGAGGTTGTCTGCTGTGAGATGGTTCGGTTGGGTCGTTGCGCCACTACGACGACGGGGCGGCATGAGTGCGGTCCTTCCTGCATACGATTCGGGCTGCCCGGGCGGGCACCGCAACTCTTGCACAGCCCACCGACTTCTCACATTCGTCGGTGCGCGACCAGCGATCCAGCCAAACTCGAGAGACGCACGTTCACACGCAGAGGAGATCCGTGAACCAGGACGAACCGCGGTCGGAAGGACCGGATGTCGACTCGAGCACCCTCTCGCGTATTCAGAGCGACCTCGAGGAGTACCTCCTCGGCGGAACCCGAAAGTACACCCAAACGGAGGTGTCCGCCCTGGTGGGAGTCGACGTGGAGCGTGCCGACCGGCTGTGGGTGGCCATGGGCTTTGCAGTCGACAGCAACCCTGACGCGACAATGTTCACCGATGCGGACGTGCAAGCCCTGCGGTCCATCATCAGACTCGTGGATCAAGGCATGGTGGACCCGAACCAGGAGACTGCCTCCGCACGGGCACTCGGGCAGACCATGTCAAGCCTTGCCGAATGGCAGGTGGCGATGATCAGCACCCACGTGCTCGAGCAACTCACGGATTCCCATGGAAAGACACCGGAGGAGATCCGCGAACGGGTGACGGCGATCGTGACCGACGTCGTTCCTACTGTCGAGTCTCTGCAGAGTTATGTGTGGCGACGGCACATGGCGTCGACGACGGGACGCAATGTGGGTAATCCCGGGGGCGAGACGGCGAGTCGGCAGCTGGTGATCGGATTCGCCGACATCGTCGGATACACGTCACTCACCCGGCGCATCCAGCCTCGCGAACTGAGCGAGCTGCTGGGGCGCTTCGAATACGTCTCCGCCGAGGTCATCACTCAGAATCAGGGGTGGGTGGTGAAGACAGTCGGCGACGAGGTCATGTTCGCCGCGGAGTCGGTGGCGGACACAGCCGAGATCGGACTGCGCCTGCAGGAAACTGTGCTCGCCGACGACGAGGACCCGCAATTGCGCGTCGGACTCGCGTACGGGTCCGCACTGGTGCGGTTCGGCGACCTCTACGGGTCGGTCGTCAATATTGCAGCCCGCCTGACCAGCCTCGCGCGACCAGGATCAGTGCTGGTGGACAGCGAATTCGCCGAAGAGTTGGCGCAGACGCCGGGGTGGCGCCTGCGCCAACTACGTCCGAGACGCGTACGCGGTATCCGCAAGTTGGAGCCCTACGTACTGCGACGCGGCAACGAGTGAAACGATCAGGATCCGAACGGAAGAGTTCCGGGCTGAATCTCGTAACCGCTGCTGCCGGCGGCGACGGTACCGAGCATGTCGAGCATCCAGTTCAAGGCAATTGTGATCATGAGTCGATAGGTTAGCGAGAGCAACCAGGTCTGTCGACATCACCCCGCGTCTCGGGCCCGAACTGCGTCGAGCGATTCGGTCTCGGCACGAGCCGCCTTCCGTGCTGCGATGAAATCGTCGACGATCCGTTCGCACGCCGACCTGCCCAACGGCGTCAGCGTTGCCATGCGGGTGAACACGATGGGCCCGATCAATTGGGCCACAGCGAGGTCGTAGTCGAAGTCTCCGAACTCTGCACGTGCTTCCGGAGTACGCAGCACCTTGTCGAATGCGACTCTGTACTGCTCGGCGATGGTCTCGCGCAAGGTTCCGAACTCGGGCGGCGTGGTGTCCAACGAGAACCCGTCCAGTCCTGGCCCCATCCCGACCCAACACATGGCCGTCACCTTGATCGGCGCATTTTCGATGAGTGCCGCCTGACCGGCGAGGAGTTCGACGAGCCTGGTCCGCAGGTCGCCTTCGTCCGGGACCTCGGGGGCGGGCGGAATCAGCTTGCCGAACGCGGCGGCCAGTAGTTCGTTGCCGCTGCCGAAGTGTCGGTACAGCGTCGCCCTCGCAACACTGGCCGCTTTCGTGACCGCGTCGATCGTGACGGCATCCGTGCCGCCTTTTGCCAACAACGTGGTGGCAGCGTCGAGCAATCGCGTTCTCGAACGTGCCTTACGTGGATCCTGCTCGGACATCGCAGCCTCTCGCATCAGCCCTTGTGAACTATCAGTCTACCAACGATACTGACAGTCTCATTTCTATACGGTAAGGCGAGACGTGACACAAGAACTGCTGAACAAGCCGGACGACGAAATCGAATCCGGATGGACATTCCGCCAGCTCTGGATGCTCACCGTGTCCTGCTGCGCCGTCGCCCTCGTGGTGGCGACGATGGCAGCACTGAACACCGCCCTCGGCGACCTGGCCCGCGACACCGGGGCGACGCAGAGTCAGCTCACCTGGATCGTGGACGGCTACACCCTCGCTCTCGCCTGCCTGTTGCTGCCCGCCGGCGCTCTCGGCGACCGCTATGGGCGACGCGGAATACTCGTCCTCGGACTGTTCGTCTTCTCCATCGGCTCCGTGATACCGATCGCCTTCGACGAACCGACCTGGATCATCGCCGGCCGCATCGTCGCCGGTATCGGCGCCGCCTTCGTCATGCCGGCCACCCTGTCCTTGTTGACGGCAGGATTCCCGGCCACGCAGCGCGCGCGAGCAATCGGCATCTGGGCGGGCGTCGCCGGCAGCGGCGCCATCGCCGGCCTGCTCGTCTCGGGCGCGATGCTCGAGAAGTGGTCGTGGCACTCCATTTTCATCAGCCTCGCTGTGGTGTCCGTGCTGATTCTCTTCGCCAGCTTCACCTTGTCGTCGTCGCGCGACGAAAACACTGCACCACTCGACCTCCCCGGCACCGCGCTGATCGTCGCGGCCATCGGCCTGTTCGTCCTCGGCATGATCGAGGCCCCCGAACGCGGCTGGCTCGATACGATCGTCCTCGGTCTCCTCATCGGAGGCCTGGCCGCAGCACTGCTGTTCGCGGTGGTCGAACTACGCACCGAACACCCGCTCCTGGACGTACGACTGTTCGCCAACCGGGCTTTCGGCTCCGGCGCCTTCTCACTGATGCTGCAATTCCTCGCCACGCTCGGCTTCTTCTTCCTCGCCGTGCAATACCTGCAGATGGTGCTCGACTACTCGCCTCTGCAGTCCGCGTTGGCATTGGCTCCGATCGCCGCACCCGTCGTGCTGCTGTCGATGTTCATGTCCATGCTGCTCCCTCACGTCGGGCTGCGGATTCTGTGTGGGGGCGGCGCAGCGATCCTCGGATTGGGCATCCTGCTGATGACTCGCCTCGACGTCGATGCGAGCTATGGCGAGATCTGCGTTCCGCTACTCGTCGCCGCACTCGGACTCGGCATGTGCACGGCCCCGGCCACCGCCGCCATCGTGCAGAACACTCCCGACGACAAACAGGGTGTGGCATCGGCCGTCAACGACGCGGCTCGTGAGATCGGTTCGGCGATCGGCGTCGCTCTTGCGGGCAGCATTCTCGCTGCGACGTACTCCCACCACATCCAGCCCGCGGTCGATCAACTGCCGGAGGCAGCGAAAGAGCCCGTGTCCGGCTCGCTCGCCGCGGCACTGCACGTCGCAGACATTGCGGGTCCGCGAGGGCCGGAGTTGGCGGCCTTGGCGAAGGAATCGTTCATGGAAGGAATGGACCAAGCCTGTCTCGCGCTCGCCTGCGTTCTCTTCGCCTCGGCAGCGATCCTCGCGGTGTGGGCACCCGGCCGCACCCGCACCGCAACGCTCACTTCGAACCCCTCCTGACCTCGGCGAATGTCACACCGGTTCGCGTGAGCCGAACCGGTGTGACATTCGCCGGGGCGTGGGGTCGCCTTGAAAGTTCGGGATGCCGAACTCTATAGTGTGGAAGAACCAATTCCATCGGCAGGCGAGGTAGATGAGCATTGCTACGCGGGGGCGCATTCGCCCCGAAGGTAAGCCCCGGTCCAGCGGACGCTCCCTTGCGCTTCTGGGTCCGGCGTTCGTGGCGGCAATCGCCTACGTGGACCCCGGAAACGTCGCAGCCAACCTGACGGCCGGCGCCAAGTACGGGTACCTGCTGATCTGGGTACTCGTACTCGCCAACGCAATGGCCGTACTCGTCCAGTTCCTTTCCGCCAAGCTCGGACTCGTCACCGGCCGCTCCCTTCCCGAGATGCTCGGAGAACGCCTTCGGCCCGGCAATCGACGCGCGTTCTGGCTGCAGGCCGAGACGATGGCGATCGCCACCGACGTCGCAGAAGTGATCGGTGGCGCGATCGCTCTCAACCTGCTCTTCGGCATACCTCTGTTCCTCGGCGGCCTCATCACCGGCGTCATCTCCATGACGATCCTGTCCATCCAGAACCGGCGTGGTCAGCGCACTTTCGAGTTCGTGATCATAGGCATGTTGTCGATCATCACCGTGGGGTTCCTGACCGGATTGGCGTTCACCGACGTATCCGGGCCCGACGCACTTTCCGGGCTCGTGCCGCGCTTCGACGGCGCCGAAACCGTTCTGCTGGCCGCGAGCATGCTCGGTGCCACGGTGATGCCGCACGCCATCTATCTGCATTCGGCACTCGCCCGCGACCGCCACGGCCGGGTCGAACAGGGGCCGAAACTCGATCGCTTGCTCCGAGCAACCCGATGGGACGTCGTCGGTGCGCTGATCGTGGCAGGTGGCGTCAACATCGGCATGCTCCTTCTCGCCGCGTCCGCGCTCCGTGGCATTCCCGGAACGGACAGCATCGAAGGCGCGCATGCTGCCATCGAGTCCTCGCTCGGGCCGTCGATCGCGATCGTCTTCGCGATCGGACTGCTCGCCTCGGGTCTCGCGTCCACGTCGATCGGTTGCGCGGCCGGATCCGAGATCATGCACGGACTGCTGCACAAACGCATTCCGCTCCTGGTCCGACGCATCGTGACGTTGATCCCTGCCCTGATCGTTCTCGGTGTCGGCGTAGACCCCACCCTCGCACTCGTGCTGAGTCAGGTCGTGTTGAGCCTGTGCATTCCGTTCGCGATCATCCCGCTCGTGCGGATGACATCCGACCGCACATTGATGGGGGCGCAGACCAATTCGGTCACCATCACCACGGCAGCCTGGTTGACCGCGGGATTGATCGTGTCGCTGAACGTCGCACTCCTGTGGCTCACGTTCACCGGTTCCGCGTGATCACCCCAGTAGCGACTCGGGGCGCGCAACCGCTCGACAGACACCCTCGGCGCGTATAACTCCCTGGAATCCACCCGCAGTCAATTCGCCGACCACGTCTTCGAGGAGCCCTTCCAGCGCCAGTGTCGCACGCGTCGATCTCACGTTGCTGCGCTGCGCGAGGCATACGGTGCGCCGCAGCACGGGTTCGGTCAACCGCACCGCCCGCAGCCCCGGCCGGCTGAACACAGCAGTGGAAGGTACGACGGCAGAACCGATCCCACGCTCCACGAAACGCAGCACCGCATCCAGCTCACCACCTTCGACGGCCACGATCGGACGCAGACCCGCAGACTTGAACGCGGCATCCGTAGCAGTTCTCAGGTCGTAGCTTTGGTCGAACACCACCAAGGGGTGTTGCGCCAGATCTGCCAGGCGGAGCACGGGGAGTCGGGTGAGCGGCGGACGATCCGCTGCGGACACCACTACGAGTTCCTCGTGATACAGCGCCTGTAACTCGAGCCCCACGGCTGCGCGTCCGTCGGCGGCATCGATCACCAGCGCAGTGTCGAGTTCCCCGCGCGCCAACTTGTCGACCAGAACGCGTGAACCGTTTTCCGTGACATGCAGTTCGACGCCCGGGTACGACGAGCGGTATCGCTCGAGCAGTTCGGCCACAACGCTGATACACAGGCTCGGCGTGGCACCCAGTCTCAACCTGCCGGTGCGCAGGCCGGCGATGTCCGCAACAGCCCGACGCGCACTGTCGGCGTCCTCGAGCATTCGGGTGGCAACGGGAAACAGAGCTTCACCGGCCGCCGACAAGGTGATGTTTCCCCGTGCGCGATCGAACAACACAGCGCCGAGGTCGTGCTCGAGAGTGGCGATCTGACGACTCAGGCTGGGTTGGGAGAGGTGAATTTCCCTGGCTGCACGCGTGAAATGACCAGTACGAGCTACGGCGACGAAGCACTCCAGCTGATCCAGGGTCACACCGATAGCGTAAACACATCACTACGACTTGAACAATGCATTGGAGTTATCGCGGGGGCTCGCATAGCGTCCTTGCCATGGCTGCACACGAGAACAACCAACAGGTCGTCGTCATCGGAGGTGGATACGCGGGTGTCGCCGCCACCAACCGACTCATGAAGGACTCCCCCCACATCGGCGTCACCGTCGTCAACCCCCGTGACGTATTCGTCGAACGTGTGCGGCTCCATCAGTTGGCAGCCGGGACCTCCACTGCCACAGTGCCACTGAGCGACCTCCTCCGCCCCGTAGCACGCCTCGAGATCGCATCGGTCGACAGAATCGAACACACGGACCGGCAAGTGGTTCTCGACGACGACACAACCCTCGACTACGACTATCTGATCTACGCCGCAGGCTCGCGATCGAGACCGGATGCGATCGACGGCGCGGACATCCACGGATGGTCGGTCACGGAGTACGAGGACGCACACCGCCTACGCGAGCACATCCGCGGTCTCACCGCCGAATCCGTCGTCACCGTGATCGGCGGCGGCCTGACCGGCATCGAAACGGCGACCGAAATCGCGGAACAACGCCCCGATCTCGACGTCATGATGATCTCGAGCGACTCCATCGCAACGACTCTCTCGGACGGTGCCAGATCGAAGGTGCTGCACGTCATGGACAACCTGGGTATCACCACCATCTCGGATGCGGCCGTCACCGAAATAGCCGAAGGCAAGATCGTTCTCGCGGGCGGTCGGCACCTGCCCACCGATTGTGCGATCGTGGCGTCCTCGTTCGTCGCATCCGACCTGGCACAACGAAGCGGACTGGCCACGGACACGGACGGCCGACTGCTTGTCGATACGACGCTGGAAAGCGCATCCTCGCCGTTCATCGTCGGCGCAGGCGACGCGATGATCGTGGACGAAGCCCCCCTGCGCATGAGTTGCCAGGCGGCGGTCCCCCTCGGTACGCACGCCGCAGAAACCGTGCTCGCACTCATCGGTGGCACCCATCCAAAGCCATTGTCCCCCATGTTCGTCGGTCAGTGCCTCAGCCTCGGGCGGCGCAAAGCGGTATTCCAGTCCACGAACAGAATCGATGAGGTCCGCGAGTGGTCGATCGGCGGACGGACAGGCGCCGCACTCAAGGAACAGATCGTGTCGTCCACCGTGAAATTCGCTCTCAATCCCAAAAGAGGTTTCACCTACAGCTGGAGTTGATCGATGAACACTCGGATCACCGTCATCGGCGGCGGGATCGCCGGCCTCACCGCAGCAATCGAGTGCGCGGACGCGGGCGCGAACGTCACACTGCACGAAGCACATCGTGCAGTGCAATCGGCGCACATTCGGGCCTGAAGTAGCTATATTCGGGCGAAGTCGTTGCTCACTACGTCACAGGGGAGTGAAGGACCATGCCCGACCCGCGGAAAGATCTCGAATCACTTGTCGACGGCGAAGACGACGTGATGCCTGCGGCCGATCAGATCCGCCAGGCACAACGAGTGGTTGCCGCACAGGCCAAAGATGTCGACGAAGCACGTATGTTCCTGGCGATGCTCGGCATCGCCGACGCCCCCGAAACAGACGGACCCCACTGACCTGCAGTCCGGTTGTTCAGTCGATCCCGAAGAGGGCTACTGCGTTGTCGTGGCACACCGCCCGCAACCAGTCGTCGTCCGAAGCGAATCGGGTCATGCCCTCGAGTGCGCTGGCATAGGTATAGGGGATGTTCGGGTAGTCGCTGCCGAACAGGATGCGATCGCCTAGAGCTGCGAGACGTGGCAGCTCTCCGGGCGGGAACGGCGCCGTCTCCTCCGTGAAATCGGTGAATGCCATCGTGGTGTCGAGATGAACGTTCGGATACTTCTCCACCAGGTCGAGGAACTCCGAGTACTCGGGCAGACCCATGTGAGCGACGACGAGACACAAACGCGGAAAACGTCGAAGCAGCCCTTCGATGGGGACCGGGCCGGTATGAGTTCCGGGTGCAGGCCCCGAGCCGCAATGAATGACGACTGGGGTACCGGAATCCTCGATTGCTTGCCACACCGGATCGAGTAACGGGTCGTTGGGCGAATACTCACCGACCTGGATGTGCGACTTGAAGACCCGCACCCCCGCCTGAATCGCCTCGGGGACGTAGTGGGCGGCGGATTCCTCCGGGTAGAACGTGCCCGTGTGCAGGCAGTCCGGCGTGCGCCGGGCGAAATCGGCAGACCACTGCCCCAACCACGCCGCCATACCCGGCTTGTGCGGATACACCATGGACGTGAATCGGCGTACACCGAACTCGCGTAATTGCTGGACTCGCGTGCCTTCGTCGTGCCGGTAGGTGATCGGCCACGGCCTGCCGACGAGCGGACCCACCGCGTCGAAGTACTCCCACACCTTCTTCATGACGTTCCCGGGCATGAAGTGGGTGTGGACGTCGATGATTCCCGGCAATCCCAGGCCCTGCCAGAACTGCCGGACCGCGGGTGCGTCGGCAGTGTCAGAGCCGTACGAGCCGTCCTCGTTGCACATCGTCAGAACAGGGTCAGCGAATCGGATTCCTCGACGATTCCGGCAGACGGAACGGGTCGCGCGGGCGCATCGCCCTGCGTGGGTTCGGACACCGGCTGCGGCTGCAGATCACCGGATGCGATCGCTCGCGCTGCCTCGCCGGCCAAGGTGTCCGCCATCTCGTTGTAATGGTTACCGACGTGACCGCGCACCCACCGGAAGCGGACCGGTCCCGTCCGGCCGGTGATCGCACCATCGATTGCTTGCACCAGGTGCAGGTTCTTGACCGCACCACCGCCCGCGGTCTTCCAGCCCTTCCGCTTCCAGCCGGGCAACCATTCGGAGGCGCATTTGATGGCGTACTGCGAATCGGATTCGATCAGCAGTGGATCGGATCCCGGGTGCGCAAGAACTGCCTCGAGCAACGCCCGGAGCTCCGCGATCTGGTTGGTGCCCGAAGCTTCGCCACCGGAACAGCTGGGGCCTTCGTGATTGACCCACGCCCACCCGATCGCACCACCGGGGTTACGAAGACAAGATCCGTCGGTGCTCACGATGATCATGTTGGCACCCTACGTCTGCCGTCCGACAAGGCGGAGCACCGACGCCGTACTGTGGCGAGTTCCACGCGGCCCGCAGCGAGCGCTCCCACCTCGGGGCGAACGATACGCTGGTCACGATGACCGAGTCAGTCGAGGTGACGGTGACGTCCGCACGCCCGTTGGACGTGCAGTTGACGCTCGACCCCCTGCGCCGGGGTAACAGCGATCCGTGTCATCGGCGCGCTTCCAGCGGCGCGCTGTGGCGGACGTCGTATCTGCCGAGCGGCCCGGTCACCTATAGCCTCACGCAACCCGATCGGTTCACGGCAACAGGTCGGGCGTGGGGTCCCGGCGCTCGACAGTGGTCGGAAGGACTGGCCCGGCTCGTCGGTGTCCACGACGATTCCCCGGACTTCGCGCCGTCCCACCCGGTTCTCGTGGATGCGCACCGACGATTTCCGCACCTTCGGATCGGCCGTACGGACCGTGTATTCGAGGCACTGGTTCCGGCGATCCTCGAGCAGCGCGTCCACGGCATCGCCGCCTTCGCGTCGTGGCGGCGACTCGTGCGCAAGTACGGACAGCCGGCCCCCGGGCCGGCACCGGAAGGCATGCGCGTACCACCTCCTGCGGGCGTGTGGCGCACCATTCCGTCGTGGGAGTTCCACAAGGCAGGAGTCGACCCGGCACGGGCACGCACCATCGTCCGCTGCGCCCACTACGCGGACCGGCTGGAGAAGACTGTCGACATGAAACCTGATGCGGCTCTGCGTTGCCTCACTGCTGTCCCTGGCGTGGGAATCTGGACTGCTGCCGAGGTCGCACAACGGGCGCTCGGTGACGCCGACGCTCTGTCCGTGGGCGACTACCATCTGGCAGCCATGATCGGTTGGACGTTCCTCGGCCACCCCATCGACGACGACGAAATGGTGGAATACCTGGCACCCTTGCGCCCCCACCGGTATCGCGCCGTACGACTTCTGACGGTCAGTGGCAGCGCTGTGAAACCCAAGTTCGGCCCCAGGACTCCGATCACCGACCACAGAAGCCGCTGACGCAGCCAACCCAACGTTCCAGTCTTACTCCTGGCGGCGAGTGTCCACACGCGAAACGCGAAATTGATATTCCAATCGAAACCCCGCATGCGCCAACATGATCAACGGACTGGGATTACGTGCCATCTGGTCGGTCGACGTTTACCCGTCCGGTCGTACGGGTAGCCACCGGACACAGCGCGGGCGACGACGACGCCGCCGCCACGAAGCGGCCGGTGGGAGGCGACGCCCGTTCCCAACGACGTGGCGGGAAGTCCCATGAAGGTGATCAAAGCATTGACCCTGTCGTTCTTTGTCGTCGTAGCCATGGCGGTCGGGAGTGGTGCGGCAACCGCCGCCCCCGCCCCCGCCCCGGAGCCCGTCGACCTGAGCGTTCCCCTGTTCACACCGCTGCCTGACGGCAGTAGTAGCCAGGTGGCGCAGAACCTGTTCCCCACGAACAACGCGAAGCAGGACTCGTTCGATACGATGACCGACGAAATCAACACGGGCTGGCAGAATTCCGGCATCCAAGGCGTGATGATCGGGGCCAACGTCGGTATGGCCATCGGATGCGTGTCGATCTTCCCGAATTTCATTGCCGGCTGCATACTCGGTACCGTCATCGGCGCCGGTGTGGGCGCAGTAGCCGGTATCGGGCACGGCAATCCCGAGGCGCAGCCGGCCGTGGAGAAGTTCTTGGCAACACCCTGACCGTTACGTCTCGACGGACGGTTACGCGGACGGCTTCACCACGCCGGGTACGAGACCGAGTGCCAACAGGTCGTCGAGTGGTTCGTCGATGCTCCACGTGTCGAAGGAGCGGAAGGCCGCACGTAAACGTGTGGCCTTCGCCGCTGTCAATCCGTTCAGTTCGGCGGCGAGCGCCTGTCCATCTCTGTTCGCGAGCGCTTCGGCGATCGGTGCGGCCACCGCACCGTCCAGTGCCCGGTGGGTAGCGACGAGAAGGTTCAGAAATCCGTGCTGATCGATCTTCGTCTTCGGGTCCGTGTTCCGCACCCCACGCAGCAGCCCCCCGGACGCCTTGAATCGTACTCCCGATGCAACGAGTGCCAGAATGGATTCTGCGAGGTCCTTCTCAGCCGGGAACGACTGGACGGTGGGCCCCCCGGTAGGCAACTTCGCTGTGTATCCCAACGCGGTCAGGCCTGCGACGTATTCCAGATGATGTACGCCTCTTGGGATTTCCACACGAATTTCCACACCCTTGGGAATTCGCAGCGCGCTCAGTGCCTCGAAGAACTCGGGGGCGGGTCGCCCCATGGGATCGGCGAACTCCACGGCCGCCAACGTCACGCGATCGGCGGCTCGTATCTCCGGGAGTATCGCAGAAGCCTCGGCGCAACCGCCGGGAAAGGTCATCGCGACCTGGAACGTGTTCTCCGAAGTCAGGTCGGATACCGCCTCGGCAAGGGCAGGCCAGCGTGGACCTTCGACGACAAGTGGACCGATCAAGGCGGAATAGGCTGCGCCCCTGTGGCTCAGATGTTCCGCAAGCGCCTCGGGCAGCTTCGCACGCCTGGGCGGTGACATCGACGCATCGTCGCACAAGGCAGAGAACAGCGATGGAACAGCGGTCATGTGAGAGGTCCCCTTCCCGACCGGATCGAAACGCGGCCGGAGCCTTCACCCGGTCCAGACGCCTCGGCGCACACCCCGATCAGCGTTTGTACCCTTTTCGCATATCCTCCACGATGTGCGGTTGATCAAGCGTCGAGGGCTGGAGATGTTGCGGCGGACGGTCTTTCGGAAAATGTGCGGCAGCGTTCAGCGTAGGCTCGTCCAAGAAACTGAGGTCGGGGACATCGTCGGGCAGGAGCAGCTCCGGGGGCTGGTCGCCCTGCTGAGCGAGGACGAATCCCCAGTCGCCGAAGCTCGGCACGTACACGTGGTAGGGCGACACCGCCAGGCCCGCAGAATCGACTGTCGAGACGGTCCGCCAGTAGGCGTCGGGAGTGGAATAGGGGCTGCCGGACTGTACGACGATCAGCCCACCGGGATTCAGCATCGAGGCGGCAATGCCGTAGAACTCGGTGGAGTACAGGCGGCCGAGCTCCGGTGTGTCGGGATCCGGCAGGTCGACGATGACCGAGTCGAATCCACCCTCGTGCTCACGAATCCAGGAGAACGCGTCGTCGATCACGACGTTCACGCGCGGGTCCTTCAGTGCACCGTCGTTGAGTTCGAGCAGCCGAGTGTTCGCCAACTCGATCACTGCGGGATCCAATTCGACCTGCACGATCTCCCGGACACTGGGCAGCCGCAACACCTCACGGGCGGCCAAACCGTCACCGCCCCCGAGGATCAATACCCGCTCGGGGTCGTTCGACACTGCCGGGTACACCAACGACTCGGTGTACCGATGCTCGTCGATACTGGAGAACTGAAGGTCACCGTTGAGGAACAGCCTGGTGTCGTTCTTACGTTCGGTGACCACGATCTCCTGGTATTGCGAACGCTCGGCCGACACCACCGGGTCCGAGTACAGGCGCTGCCGGGCCGTGGTCTCGATGTCCGAGGCCCGAACCAGCAGCACCCCGATGAGTGCCGCCGCCAGCATCAGCGCCACCACCGCCACCAGCCGGACGCGCAGAGTCAGCTGAAACCTGAGAAGCACGAGAGCCACGACGGCCGCCGCGACCAAGTTGATCATGCCGGTGACGGCGGCACCCCGGATCATGCCCACCGTCGGCAGCAACACGAACGGCCACAACAGGCCGCCTACGAGGGCGCCCGCATAGTCGGCGGCATTGAGATTGGCCAGCACCTTGCCAGTGTTCTCCGCGTCGTTGTCGGTGCGGCCCGACTGCAACAACGTCATGAGCAGCGGAACTTCCGCGCCGACGAGAGTGCCGATCAGGGCAGTCGCCGCCACCAAAATCGCCGTCGTGGACCCGACGAACGTGAAGGAGACGTACAGCGTCACTGCGCTGAATCCGCCGATCAGCCCGAGAAGAACTTCCACGACGACGAACGACACGGCGGCGTAGGACACCAACGGCTTCGCCACCAGCGCACCCACACCGAGGGCGGCGACGAAGCCCGCCACGATCAGAGAGGTCTGGGTGATTCCGCCACCGGTCAGGCTGACCGACAGCGTGAGCAGCGCGAGTTCGTAGATCAGGCCGCACGCCGCGCACGCTGCCACCGCTGCCAGCAACATCGCGCGGGCCCGGCTGCCCAGTGGCCGCGCCGAAATCGATGGTCCCCCGGCGGTGCTTGTTGCGACAGCAGTATTCATACAGAGATCAGGACAGTGCTGCCGCGTTCACGAGTCCGATGGCGAAAAGGCTCGCGCCGACCGCCCAGCCCGCACCGCACATCTTCGGTTCGTTCACCAGGGACGTGAGACGGCCCGGCAGAAGGACATTCATGATACTCAGGGCGATCGCCTGCAAGACCACACCGAACAGCCCGTACACGAGCGAATCGGCCAGCCCCTGGGCAACACCGTCCGAACTGGTCATGATCGCCGTGACGACGATGACGGCGAGCGCCAGGTGGTTTGCACCCAAGAGGATTGCGGCGTTCGGATTCTTGTCGACGTACACCTGGTGACGCAGGTTCCCCGGCGTGAGAACGTCGAGCACGAGGAAGCCGATGGACAACACGGCGACACCGACGACGAAGAACGCCAGAGTTCCACCCATGCCGATGAGGAGCTGGCCCGGGTCCACCCGGCCGATCTCGGTGTCTTGAGCCGAAACGATGATGCTCACAAGTCATGCTCCGTTCGAGTTGGTGTCGCTGTGATCATTTGGCCCACCCGGAACCGCCACTGCCACCTGCTGCTCCGGCGGGCGAGTGCGGGTTGAAACCAGGTCCCAGGAAGATGAAGGCACCGCCACGGTAACTGCCGTCGATGTCTTCTACTCGGACGGTGCTGCCGCCGCCGGCCGCGGCGGAGACGATCACGATGTCCTCGTCGTAGCGCAGGTACTCGCTGCCACCGTTCTGCTCCCGTGCTGCCGGCGGCTTCGCGTCGGCGATGGCGGCTGCGGTCGTGCCGACCGGGTCGTTCGAGTGATAGGTGTCGGTGTCCCCCTGACTACTCTGGTGCTGATAGTTGTCGCGGATGTAGTCGTGTGCCTGGCTTCCACACGCGGACGTGAGAAGCAGAACGAAGGCCGCCATGACGGCGGCCGCTACGGCTCGCACGGGTCGGCGTCTCACGGCTGCCACCTGCTTCGTGTCGTCACAATGTCCCCACCCTCGTTGTTCGGGTACAGATGCCAGGTTTGCCAGGCCCATCCCGCAGGTTCCATCTGCTGAGCGGTCAATGCCGTCAGCGCCGTTCGATCCCCGGGAAACTGGCCGCAGATCCAGGCTGGGTCTTCCTCGGCGTTCCCGCGCAACCAGAGCGCGGACTTGTCGAATTCTGCCCTGTCCACACGGATCACCTCGGACTCGAAATGATAATTGCCCGTCTGCTCCAGCGGCGGCAGAGTCTTCCCACCGAATCTCGTCGCGTCGCACGACACCTGCTCGGTGAGGGTGTCCCGCTCGACGTACGCGGTGACCACGTGGGACGCGCCCAGCACGCCGAGGCGCACGCCGGTCGAACCGTTGTCGATGCACAGTTCGGCAAGAGCGTGGGGGGCCGCAGCATTCACCACGAGACCGAGCGCATCGGCTTCGACGTCGCGGGGGACGACGTCGAGCACATGAAGACTCATTCCGGCGGCCCGGAATGGATCACCTGCAACTCACCGCGGGTCACCGCGCGGCCGGTCGATACCTCCCACGACTGCGTACGTGCCCACCGCTCGAAGGCGAGCAGGCCGGTCTTGTCGGCGGTCGCGTAGTCCGCGTAGTCGGCGGTGCCGGACTGCGCCGTTCCCGTCGTTCCCTCTGCCGTGAACTTCGCGGTACCGCGTTCGATCTGACGGTGCACCTTGTCGTCGAGGATCACGTCACCACCGGGCTCGAGACCGGTGCCCTCGCGCCGCGTCCACAGAGTCATCTCCAGTTCGCCCTCGTCGTCCTCGACGCTCAGCCAGCGACGACCGGTGGATCCGTCGATCAGGTGCTCACGCCAGATGTACCCTTCCTCGTCGAGCGTGATGGTGCCGCGCACGACGTGATCGATTCCTGCGTAGGTGATGATGTCGCCGACGCCGATCTTGTGCGGGTCGTACACCTCCGGGTAATCGGCGAGCGGGTCGACACGCGCGGGACGCTCCTTTTTCGTCGGCCGTCCGCGCCGCGCGTAGACGACGATGCCTGCGATGACGACGATGATCAACAGCACCAACAACAGCTCGGTCAAGAGGTCACTCCTGGTCGATGGGTTCCGCGAAGGGGGACGGACGCGCCCTCAGCCTACTGGTTGGGCTCGGCACCGGCGCTCTCCGATGCAGCACGCCCCATTTGAATGAACTTAGGCTAACCTGACCCATAATGTCCGCTTTGCCATCATTACCGCACCCAGGAGCACGCATGAAGCTACCCACGATGCATCCGCGAGCAGCAGGGCTGGCGCTGATCACGGCCGCCGCATTGGTCGCCGGAGGCTGTAGCGCAGACACCAGCGTGAATACCGCGGACGCAGCTTCGGGTGCGCAGTCGAGCACTGACCCCTTCCCGGTGAGCATCACATCCGCCCTGGGTACCGCAGAGATTCCCGAGGAGCCCCAGCGCGTCGTCACCCTCGGATGGGGTGCCGAGGATGCGGCTCTCGCACTCGGTGTCGTCCCGGTCGCCGTCCAGGACATGTCCTCGAACACCAACGACGGCGACAGTCTTCTGCCCTGGAGTCGCGACGCCCTCGAAGGATTGGATGCCGACGCGGAGCCGACGATCTTGAAGGCCTCGAGCAAGCAGATTCCCTTCGAGCAGATCGCCGAGCTTGCGCCCGACCTCGTACTCGCAACTCATTCGGGTCTGACCCAGGATCAGTTCGACAAACTGTCCGAAATTGCACCTACCGTCGCTTACCCGGAGCGCCGTTGGGCGACGGGCTGGAAAGATCAGATCACCATCGCCGGCACAGCGCTCGGTCGCGCCGACGAAGCCGAGGAGCTCATCGACTCGACCGAGCAACTCATTGCCGAGACCAAGGCCGAACACCCGGAGTTCGCGGGCAAGACCGTGGCCTTCGGCAGTGCCACGCAGGCCGGATCCTACAATTTCTACTTCGACACCGATCCCCGGATGAAGCTCCTGGCAAGCCTCGGATTCACGCTGGCCCCGCTTGCGACCGAACTCCGTGAGGCCGGCGACCCCACCAAGTTCGCCGGACCGGTGAGCATGGAACTGCTCCCGACGTACACACCCGACGTACTGCTGTCCTGGTACCTGTCGCCCGACATGCAGCGTGATGTCGAGAACAGCCCGCTGTTCGCAGAGATGTCGGCCGTGCAGACGGATTCGTACATCGGTCTGACCGATCCGGCTCTGGTGTTCGCCTCGAGCTCGCCCACCGTTCTCGACATCCCGTGGCTGCTCGGTCAGCTTGCCCCGAAACTCGAGGTCGCGGCCAACAACGCCCAGCAAGGATGACTCACCTCATATACATGGCACCACGCTGTTCCCAGGTCGACCCCGTGAATCAGCGGTAGCCGCCTAGTCTGTCTTCTGTCTCCGACACTTGGACAGAAAGGCGGTCGCCCACTCATGGTCGACTTGACGAAGCCTCGAAAGTACTCCCTGCGCAATCCGTTCTTCTGGATTGCACCGCTCGCCGCAGTCGGATTCATCATGACCTTGCTCGGCGGCCTCTACATCGGGGGCATGCTCGATCCGGTCAAGAACCTCAATCACTTTCCGATCGCGCTGATCAACCAGGACGTCGGAGACACGATTCCCAATTCGGATCCCCCGGAGCACCGCAATTTCGGTGACGAGATCGCCGCAGGACTCGTCGACGGACTCGATCCGGAGAAGTTCGATATCAGGCACATCAGCGTCGCCGAAGCACGGTCGCAGATGAGCAAAGGGAAACTGTACGGCGCGATCATCATTCCCAGTGACTTCACCAAACGAACGATGATTCTTGCCCAGGCCGGGGTCGTTCCCGGTGACGTCGAACAGCCCATCATCACCGTGATGACCAACCCGCGTGCCGGCACGGTCGCGGCCAACATCGTCGGTCAGGTCGGCGATCGAGCGCTCGGTCAGGTGAACACCAAGGTGGGTGAGCAGCTCACGACGATGGTCACCGACACACTGGCAGCGACGGCCCCGGATCTGAAGTTGTCCGGAGCGACCAGCATCCTGTTCGAGAATCCGATCAACGTGCGTACGATCCAGTACGAGCCCCTGCCGGGCGGCACCGGATTCGGGTTGTCCGCCTTCTACTACGCCCTGCTGCTGATTCTTGCGGGATTCACCGGAGCCACCATCATCAACTTGCTGGTCGACGGACTGCTGGGCTTCACCCCCACCGAATGGGGCCCGCTCTACATCCACAACGACCGGACGAACCTGACCCGACTCGAAACCGTGCTCGTCAAGTGGCTGATCATCTTCCTGATGGCGCTCATCGTCTCCGGAATCTATCTGGGAGTGGGCACCTGGCTCGGTATGCCGGTGAGCAATCCACTCGCGTTGTGGGAGTTCGGCGTCCTGGCTATCACCGCAGTCGGTGTCACCTCCATCTCGGTGATGGCCGTGTTCGGGAACTTGGGTCTGCTCATCAATTTGCTCGTGTTCGTCGTGTTCGGACTACCGTCCTCGGGCGGCACCATCCCGCTGGAGGCGACCCCGCCGTTGTTCGGCTGGCTGGCTCAGTTCATACCGCTACATCAGGTGTATCTGGGAGTACGAGCGATTCTCTTCTTCGGCGCTCAAGGCGATGCCGGGTTGGTCCAGGCGGTTGCGATGTCACTGCTGGGGCTGGTGATAGGCCTGCTGTTGGGTGGGATCACCACCTGGATCTACGACCATCACGGCCTCCACCGTCAGTTGTCGACGAAAGACGCAGCGGACGAGCAGCCCACGCAAGCGTGAGAATCGCGGTGGTGCCGACGGCATCGACCGCCGCCGGTGTGACGGTCCGTTGCGACGACGACGGAACCCCGGTCGGCCCGCCCCAACGTTGGCAGAATCTCGCGGAGGCCGTGCACCGCATGGAGTCTCGAGAGCATCCGCGATGGATCTGGCTGTCCACCGCGGTTGTGTATCCACCTTTGCTGCGGCAGGGCGTGCGGGTGCTCCGTTGCCACGACCTGGCATCGACGGAAGCGATCCTGAACATGCGTGACGGGGTTCTCACCGAGGCCACCTGGGTGGACGAACGCCCGGGACTGTTCGACGCGGTCCCGGCCGTGGACCCGGTCGACGTCGTCGCCGAGTTCGCCGCACAGACCAGCAGGATTCGTGCAAACCCTACGGATGCCCGCCGACGCCTCGAGCTTCTCGTCGCAGCCGAATCCGCAGGAACGCTGGCAGACGCCGAGATGAGTCACGACGGCCTTCCGTTCTCCGCTCAGGCGCACCGCTCCTTTCTCGAGCAGGCTTTGGGCCCGCGCCCTACCGGGTACGAGCTGCCGATTCGCATTCGGACACTGGTCGACGAGATCAGCACAGTGTTCGGGAGACGGGTCAATCCCTCGTCACATCCCGACATCATCGACGCCTTTCGACGTGACGGCATCGAGCTGACCTCCACCCGCGCCCACGTCGTCCGTGAGATCGACCATCCTGCCGCGCCCTTGCTGCTGGCACACCGGGACCTGTCGAAGCTGTACAGCACCAACGGCTGGACGTGGCTGGACGACTGGGTCCGCGGCAACAGATTTCGCCCCGTGTACGTCCCGGGTGGTGTGGTGTCGGGACGGTGGGCAAGCCGCGGTGGCGGTGCCCTCCAAATCCCCAAAGCACTTCGCTCGAGTGTCGTCGCGGACCCCGGACATACATTCGTCGTTGCCGACGCCGGGCAACTCGAGCCGCGCATTCTCGCGGCCATGTCCGCAGACTCGAGGATGGTCGCGGCGGCGGGTACCGATGATCTGTACGCACCGATTGCTGCCGAAGCATTCGACGGAGACCGGGCGAAAGCCAAGGTCGCTGTTCTCGGCGTGTTGTACGGGGCCACCTCCGGTGATGGGCGAGCGTTGCTCTCTTTGCTGCGCAAGCGGTTTCCGCGGGCAGTGCGGTACGTCGAGCAGGCAGCATCAGCGGGCGAGGAGGGGGAGGTCGTCCACTCCTGGCTCGGTCGCGCCTGTCCGCCCGTACCGCAGTCGTGGACGAACGGTGACTCCGGCCCCGGCCACGACAAGCTCGCTCGCGCACGGGGCCGCTTCACCCGCAATTTCGTCGTCCAGGCAACCGCATCCGAGTGGGCCGGCTGCCTCCTCGCGGATCTGCGCCGCCGCCTTGCCGCGGAATCCGGCAGCGAACTCGTCTTCTTTCAGCACGACGAAGTGGTGGTGCACACTCGCTGTCCGGAATCGGCCGCCGCACATGTCGAGGCTGCCGCAGAACTGGCCACCAAGCTCCTCTTCGGCGATACCGTGGTTCGCTTCCCCATGGAAACAGTGGTGCGTGACTGCTATGCCGACGCGAAATGACCGTTCAGCGGCCGGTCCATTTCGGTTCGCGCTTCTCCGCGAATGCGGTCGGACCTTCGACTGCGTCCTGGCTCGAGAACACGATGCCCACCGCCGACTTGTTGAGCTCCTCCCAGATCGGCTCGTCCCATTCCGAACCGTACGAGGCGGACCGGTGAATCACCCGTTTGCTCTGCTGCACCGACAGTGGAGCATTGGCAGCAATGGTCTCGGCCAACTGCAGTGCAACCTCCAGGGAGGTGCCTGCCGGCGCGATCCGGTTGACCAAACCCCACTGGAGCGCAGTCCCTGCCGGCATGTGTTCACCGGTCAACGCCGCCTCGAGCGCGATCTTCAACGGAATCTGACGCGGCAACCGCATCACCCCACCCGCCGCCGCGAAGAGGCCGCGCTTCACTTCGGGTAGACCCAACTTCGCGTTCTCGTCGATCACCGCGAGGTCGCTGGCCAGCACGAGTTCGGTGCCCCCACCGAGCGCGAAGCCGTTGACCGCTGCGACGACAGGCGTATCGACGTAGTGACGCACCATGCCACCGAAACCCCATTCGGGGTGGCCGACGGGATTGATGTCCTGGCCCGATGCAATGGCCTTCAGGTCGGCGCCCGCGCAGAATCCGCGGCCACTGCCCGTGAGGACGATCGCGCGAACCTCAGGATCGTTGTCGCACTCCTCCAGACGGTTCCCGAGCGCGGTGGCCAGATCGGAATTGACGGCGTTCATCGCCTCGGGACGGTTGAGCGTGACGACGGCGACGTTCCCGCGGCGCTCCAGCAAGACCACATCGTTCGGGTGGGAATCTGTCACGTGTACTCCTTCGACATTGTTCGGCTACGGCTGTGTTCGGTCTCAGGGGTGAAAAACTACGCGTCCCACCGTCGATCCGTCACCGAGACGGCCAACTCCGTCCGCAACATCGGAGAATGCCAGTCGCTCACTGACCAGGGGCTTCACCTTGCCGGCGTCGGCAAGGCGCGTCAGCTCTTCGTGGCAGTCGAGAATCGCCTGCTGGTTGTACGCCTTGTAGAGGCCCCAATGCAGCCCGATGATCGAATAGTTCTTGATCAGCGCGTGATTGAGCCCTGGTGTGGGGATGGTTCCTCCGGCGAAGCCGATCACCAGGATCCGTCCCTCGAATGCGATGCACTTGGTGGACTTGGCGTAAGCGTCACCGCCGACGGGGTCGTAGATCACGTCTGCCCCACGGCCTCCGGTGAACTCCTTCACGATCGGGACGAAGTCCTCGCTGTGACGGTCGATGACCAGGTCCGCACCGAGCCGACGACAGTACTCTGCCTTTTCCGACCCGCCGACTACTCCGATCACGTTCGCGCCGGCGGCTTTACCGAGTTGCACGGCGGAACTGCCTACCCCACCCGCAGCCGCGTGCACCAGCAGAGTTTCACCGGGCTTCAGCTGGGTCCGGCGATGCAGCGCAAACCAACTCGTCTGGTATCCGATACTCAGAGTCGACGCCTCGGCATCGTCCAACCCGGTGGGAGCAGGAAAGGCATTGGTTTCTGTCATCACCGTCTGCTCGGCAAAACCACCCAACGGCAGATTCGGATTGCCGATCACCCGGTCCCCCACGGCGAAGCGGCTCACCCCGTCGCCCACGGCCAGCACCTCGCCGCACAACTCGACGCCGGGCGTAAACGGCAGCGGCGGCTTGATCTGATATTCGCCGCGGCACAGCAACACATCCGGGAAGTTTGCGGGTGTCGCGAGGGTACGCACCAGGAGTTCTCCGGCGCCAGGAGTCGGGTCGTCCATCTCTTCCATGCGCAATACGTCGCGGGGTTCACCGAGTTCTTTGACGCGCCATGCCTTCACAGTGTCTCCTGGATCTTTCGTACGCCGTGCCGTTGTCCGTCAGTCCTGCGGTCCACCGGCGACGTACACGACCTGACCGGACACGAACCCGGCGCCTTCGCTGGCGAAGAACGATGCGGTGTGTGCGATGTCCTCGGGCTGCCCGACCCGGTTCACCGGGATCTGCGACGCCGCCATCGCTTTGAACTCGTCGAAGTCCGCGCCCACTCGCTCGGCGGTGGCGGCGGTCATGTCGGTCTCGATGAATCCCGGTGCGATGGCGTTGGCGGTGACACCGAACTTCCCCAGCTCGAAGGCGAGCGTCTTGGTGAATCCCTGCATACCGGCCTTCGCCGCCGAATAGTTCACCTGCCCGCGGTTTCCGAGAGCCGACGTGCTGGACATGTTCACGATGCGTCCGAACTTGGCTTCCACCATGTACTTCTGCACCGCGCGCGACATCAGGAACGCTCCGCGCAGGTGCACACCCATGACCTGGTCCCATTCGTCCACGCTCATCTTGAACAGGAGGTTGTCGCGCAGGATGCCGGCGTTGTTGACGAGGATCGTGGGCGCCCCCAGTTCGGAAGCCACCCGCTCGACCGCGGCTGCAACCGAGGCCTCGTCCGCGACGTCTGCGCCGACGGCGATCGCCTGACCACCGGCCGACGTGATCGCTTCCACGGTCCGGGCGCAGGCCGCCTCGTCCAGGTCCAGCACGGCAACGGCGTAGCCGTCGTCGGCGAATCGCTTGGCGATGGCAGCACCGATACCGCGTGCCGACCCGGTCACGATCGCGGTCTTACGTTCCTGACCCACTGGTCCTCCTCGATCAATCGTCATCGGTTTCTCGCTTATACGTCACGGTACGGTCGCAGTTCCTGCCGCGCGATGGCGCGTTTGTGCACTTCGTCGGGGCCGTCGGCGAGCCGGAGGGTGCGAAGATGTGCGTAGGCCATTGCGAGGGGGAAGTCGTCGGTGACCCCGCCGGCGCCGTGAACCTGAATGGCGCGGTCCACGATCTTCAGTGCCATGTCGGGGGCGGCAACCTTGATTGCGGCGATCTCGGTACGGGCTTCCTTGTTCCCGACCGTGTCCATCAAGTACGCAGCCTTCAGCGTCAGCAGACGCACCATCTCGATCTCGATTCGCGCCTCGGCAATCCAATCCTGGATATTGCTTCGCTCGCTGAGCGGACGACCGAAGGTGACGCGGGACGATGCCCGCCGGCACATCAGCTCGAGCGCCCGCTCGGCCATTCCGATGGCCCTCATGCAGTGATGAATACGCCCCGGCCCGAGGCGCGCCTGAGCGATCGCGAATCCTGCGCCCTCACCCGCCAGAACATCCTTGGATGGAACCCGCACGTTCTCGAAGGTGATCTCCGCGTGGCCTTCTCGGTCTGCATAGCCGAACACGGGAAGATTGCGCAGCACCGTGATTCCCGGTGCGTCGATCGGGACCACCATCATCGACTGCTGCCGGTGCACTGCCGCGTCCGGGTCGGTCTTGCCCATCACGATCAGCACCTTGCAGTTCTTGTGCATCGCATTGGACGCGAACCACTTGTGGCCGTTGAGGACGTACTCGTCTCCGTCCCGGGTCATGCTCAGTTCGATGTTGGTGGCGTCCGAGCTTGCCACCGCGGGCTCGGTCATCGCGAACGCCGACCTCATCGTGCCGTCCAGCAGTGGCTCGAGGTACTTCTTCTTGTGCTCGTCGCTCCCGAAGAGGGTGAGCACCTCCATGTTCCCTGTGTCGGGAGCATTGCAGTTGCATGCCTCCGGGGCGAGGGCGCTGCGGCCCATGATCTCGGCCAGCGGTGCGTAATCGAGATTGCTGAGGCCAGGACCCCACTCCGCGTGCGGGTGAAAGAGGTTCCACAGGCCACGCTTTCGGGCCTGGGCTTTCAATTCCTCGAGGATCGGAGGCTGGAAGTGCGGATCACCTGATTCGCGCATCTGCCGGTCGTACACCGGCTCCGCCGGGTACACATGTGCGTCCATGAAGTCGAGGAGATCTGCCTTGTATTGCAAAGCACGATCCGAGAACTCGAACATGTCTACTCCTGTGGTCGATAACGAGAGTGGCCGTCAGGCTTCCTGCATGACGGCGTCCTGAAAGCGGCGCATACCTCGAATCCACCGGTCGTAGTCCGACCCCTTCTGGCGGTACAACTCGAGAACCTGCGCATGCGGAAGAATGAGGAATTGCTCGGCATCCATTGCTGCCAGAACCAATTCGGCAACCTCCGCGGGTTCGAGAACATCGCCCGCCGTGGTGACGGCACGCGTCGCGGCCACCCCGAGGCGATCACCGGAATCGCGTCCTTCGTACAACAGCTTGGTGTTGACGCCCATCGGGCACAGGCAGCTGACCCGGATTCCGCGGTTGCCGTACGTGACGGACAACCACTCGGCGAAGCCGACAGCGGCATGTTTGGTGGTGGAGTAGGTGGCCGAACCTATCTGCGTGAGCAGTCCCGCAGCGGAGGCGGTGCTCACGAAGTAACCCTCGCCTCGCTCCTCCCACTGCGGCACCAGGATCTGCGCAGCCCGGATATGCGCCCGCAGGTTCACATCGAGCGACTGCTCCCAGGTGCTCTCGCTGGCATCCAGACCGGGTTGTCCACCGATTCCGGCGTTGGCGAAGTACAGATCGACGGGCCCGAACTCGGATTCGGCGACCCTCAGGGCCTTGCGAATGTCCTCGGTATCGGAGGCATCGCCGCCGATACCCACCACTGCGTCCGGGTGTTCGGCGACGATCCCGCTTGCGACGGCCCGTGCGGCGTCACCGTCGAGGTCGGTCACCACAACCTTCGCACCTTCGTCGGCGAGGCGGCGTGCAAGCGCACCGCCGATACCGCCGCCGCCACCGGTGACTACGGCGACCTTGCCTGCAACCTTCACGGCAATCCCTTCGGTCATGATCCGGGTCTCGCAATATTCATAGTTGAATCCGACTTCAGATTCAAGATCGGTGCGCTTGTCGGTTCGGCCAGGTGTGCCGCGCGACTCGCAAGAAGTTCCCGCCGAGGACTGCCGCGACGTCGTCGTCCGACCACCCGCGCTGCGACAGATGCTTCCCCAACGTGATGAATGCTTCGGGAGCCATCCACTCGATGGCGCCCCACTTCGTGTAGGACTCGTCGAACAGGTGGGGATTGGCCTCGATCTCCCTCAGGAAGTCCTCGGCATCGAGGGAGTGATCGGTACTGACACCGACGTGCTCGATGCCCACGAGTTCGACGGCGTACTCGAGGTGTTGCCGCATCGCGTCGAGAGTAGGTGTGTTGGGACCGAGAAAGATCCCCACACCCGTGATACCCACGACACCACCCGTCTCGGCGCAGGCACGAGCCTGGTCGTCGGAGATGTTCCTGGGGTGATCCCACACCGACCGCATACATGAATGGCTGTAGACGACGGGCCGTGTCGAGGCGGCGCACATGTCCAATCCGGTGCGTGTGCTGCAGTGCGATCCATCGGGAACCATCCCGACCGCATTCATCTCGGCCACCAGTGCACGTCCCCACCTCGTGAGTCCGTGGTCGTTGGCATCGAGGCACCCACTGCCCGCCTGGTTGGCGTGGTTGTACGTCGGCAGCATCGTTCGCACGCCGAGGTCGGTGAATGTGTGGAGATTGGCCAGGTCGCCGTCCAGAGGAGCTGAATCCTCGAGATCGAAAGCGACCCTGATCGTTCCACCGGCACCACCGACTTCGATATCTTCGACGAAGAACCCGAGGTCGAGACGTGGATGCTCGGCGATTCTGGCCGAAAGATTTCGGAGAAGCCGGGTCGAATCAGCGAAGCTGTGCGGCGAATACCCGGCGTTGACCGAGACGAAAGTCGCGCCGGGGTGACCGAAGCGCATCAGCGGCCCGACATCTGCGTCCGGCTGCAACGGCAGACAGGCGTGCTGGTCCCAGATCAGGGTCATAGGTGTTCATCCTGCCCTTCCCGGAAGGGCTACGCTCCGATACCGAACCGCTCGGCGAGTTGACGGCGAGTGTCGTCGGCGCAGGTGTCGAGGACCCCGGCAATGCCGAGTCGGGCCGCCGTCGAGGTTCTGCTGAAGGTCGTCGATCATCACAGCCTGTTCGGTGTGCACCTCGAGGCGATCACGGCCAGGGTGTCCGTATCCGGGGTGAGTACACCCCCGAAATCCACCAGCACGGCGGTGCGCGCCGAATCCTTCTCGAGTGTGGACATATACGCAGACGCCTCGGGTATCAGTCCTGAACCGGCAGGCGCAACGCATTTGCCCAGAGCCGTGTGGCGGTCGCGACGAGCGCCTCGAACGACGACGGCCGGCCACCGTCCGCCACGCTCGGCTCGATCACGAAGTAGGCGAATCCGAGACGGCTGATCATCCCCGACAACGCCAGCGATGCGAGAAGCGGATCCATCCGGTTGTCCGCGAGCCCCCGATCCTGCAGAGCTGCGATGCTGCGCGCGTTTCGCCGAACGAATGCGTCGGCACGCTTCTGCCGCAACCGCCGGAACTGCGGATCGATGTTGGCAACCTGTTCGAGCAGACCCATCAGCTTGGCGTTGCGCTGGTACGCGGCGAAGTAGGCACGGTTACTCGCCTCGATCACGGCCACCGGATCGTCGTCCGCCGCCACATGCGGCATACCCGGATGCATCATGTCTTCCTGCGCAGTCTCGAGAACCGCCGCGAAAATCTCTTCCTTACCCGCGAAGTACGTGTAGAAGGTGCCCGCGGAGCATTGCGCTTCCGCGGTGATGTCGATGAGCCGGGAGTCGAGATACCCGTCGCGCTCGAACACCGTGCGCGCCGCCGAGACCAGCGCCGACCTCGTGCGCAGCCCGCGGACGGTCGTCGGCAGGTCGCGCAACAGCGAAGTATCCGCCAACGAGGGCGGCTCCTCGTTTGCCTCGTCTGGTGCGTTGAGAGACATGCGCCTATTTATACGTCAACGATCGCCACGGATGCGCTCCCGGGACCACCGATCCTGACGAAATCAGCGTGTCGCACCTGGTACGCCGTGTTGTACTGGACTCCGTGGGAAACCCGCCTTCGTGACCGGTGGTGGGCCTGACGACCGCGTCGGAGGAGCAACCCGTGAGCACACTGGCATCATCCGAGAAGGATCAGAAGGACGCACCGGTACGTCGAGGCTGGCCGGTGTTCACCATCGTCGCAATCGCGATCATCGCGTTCTTCGCCGGCGGATTCGGCGGAACGTTCCAGAGCAAACTCACCGAGGTCCAGAAGAACGACAACGCTTCCTACCTGTCGGATACTGCCGAATCCACCTTGGTCACCAACGAATCCGCACAGTTCCTCCAGGTCGAGACCATCCCCGGTTTCGTACTGTTCCATAGTGAGACGGCACTCACCGACCAGGACAAGGCTGCGATTGCGCAGGCCCGTGTCGCGATAGCCGACATCTCCGGTGTGGATCCCCAGGCCATTGCGGACCCGAAGTACTCGGCCGACGGAACCACCGCATCCCTCTATGTGCCGCTGATCTCGCAGTCCGGAGGCGAGCCGGTAGCGGGTGACGTCCTCGCCGCCACGGAGGAGGATGTTCTCGCCGCCGCCGAGAAGGCAGTCTCCGAGCTCGAAGTCCTTCCCGCAGGACCAGCGGGGCTACTCATCGCCTTCATCGATGCGTTCGAAGGACTCGACGGCACCTTGCTGGGCGCGGCCCTGCTGGTCGTCATCCTGATTCTTCTGGTCGTCTACCGCTCACCGGTGTTGTGGTTTTTCCCCTTGCTCTCGGCGCTGCTCGCGTTGGGCCTCGCCTCGATGGTGATCTATCTGCTCGCCGACGCCGAACTCCTCACGCTCACCGGTCAGAGTCAAGGCATTCTGTTCGTGCTGGTGATCGGCGCGGGAACCGACTACGCATTGTTGCTGATCGCCCGCTATCGGGAAGAGCTGCATTTCCACACGAGCCGGTTCGACGCCATGATCAAGGCGTGGCGTGAATCCGCGCCCGCCATCACCGCGTCGGCCGTCACCGTGATCCTGGGTCTGCTGTGCTTGATGTTCTCGGAACTCAACTCGAACAAGAGTCTCGGCCCCGTGGCTGCGATCGGCATCGCCTGCACCTACCTGGTGATGATGACCTTCCTCCCGGTCGCATTGGCCGCCGCGGGCCGGTGGGTTTTCTGGCCCCGCAAACCCAAGGTCGATCAAGCTGCGGATGTGACCGCTCACGGCATCTGGGGGCGGATCGCTGGATTGGTCGGG
This sequence comes from Rhodococcus quanlei, assembly GCF_055231015.1. Classification (NCBI taxonomy): domain Bacteria; kingdom Bacillati; phylum Actinomycetota; class Actinomycetes; order Mycobacteriales; family Nocardiaceae; genus Rhodococcus; species Rhodococcus quanlei. The sequence goes on from NZ_JBUYWD010000024.1 coordinate 87,934, forward strand.
CGCAAGGATCGACCACTCTGGATCGGCACCACCCTTCTGCTGCTGGTGCTGTTCTTCGTCGGCATCGGCAGCCTGAAGACCGACGGATTGTCTTCGACCGAGAACTTCACCAACACCCCTGATGCCGTGGTGGGACAGGAACTCTACGATTCGAAGTTCGACCCTGGCGCAGGCGCTCCTGCCGTGATCATCACCAACGCCGATTCGGTTGCCGCGGTGACCGATGCCGTCGAGGGGCTCGAGGGGGTGTCCCAGGATCCTGGAGCCGTGTGCCCGCAGGTGGACACCGCCAAGGTCGCAGAAGCGTTGAAGACCAATCCCGAGGCGGTGGCGGCGGGCGCCGGGGCGGGATGCGCGCCCGAGGCCTTCCAGGTCGCCCCCATCGACGGACGCATGATGTTGAACGTCGTATTGGCCGATTCGTACGACTCGGATGCAGCACTTGATACCGTGCAGCGTCTCCGCGACGCCGTCCATGCGATCCCCGGCGCCGACGCCCTGGTCGGTGGCACCACCGCAACCACACTCGATGTGCAGCAGGCGTCCGTGCACGACCGGAATCTGATCATCCCCATCGTGTTGGTGGTGATCTTCATCGTTCTTGCCGTTCTGCTTCGGGCGCTGCTGGTTCCGATTCTTCTCATCGGCACCGTCGTGTTGTCGTTCGCCGCGACCCTGGGTGTGTGCGGCCTGTTCTTCACACACGTATTCGGATTCGCCAACGCCGATCCAGCATTCCCCTTGTACGCCTTCGTGTTCCTGGTCGCACTGGGCATCGACTACAACATTTTCCTGATGACCCGTGTCCGTGAGGAAACGGAGCAGCACGGCACTCGCGACGGAGTGCTGCGTGGTCTTGCCGTCACCGGCGGTGTGATCACCTCGGCCGGCATCGTTCTTGCCGCCACGTTCGCTGTGTTGGGTGTGCTGCCGCTGGTGTTCCTGGCCGAAGTCGGTTTCGCGGTGTCGTTCGGCGTTCTGCTCGACACGATGATCGTGCGCAGCATCCTCGTCCCCGCGTTGTCGCACGACATCGGCAGGAAGATCTGGTGGCCATCGGCACTTGCCAAGGCGAATAGCTGAAGTTTCAACACTTGACGTTTCCGAGTACTGCCTGCGTACGCTCAGTGTGTCGCATCTGCTGTGTAAGCAGAAGGGAAGCGCGGTGGCTGCCAAAGAAGGGCGCGCCCGCGATCTCGACGTCTGTGTCTGCGCGACCGGCCTCGTGGGAGGCGATGCCGATGGCGCATGCGCCATCGAGCATCGTGGTCGGGGCCCGATTACTGTAGGCCTTGTCTCGCCCGGGTTTCGTGGGCGAGAAGATCCACGACCCCATACCCTCACCCACCGCCATCGCACCCGATACCGGGTCCGGCAGCGGGTGTGTCGCGCACCGATTCTCAATCAACCCGTACACCAGTCCCGACCTACTGGCCGACTGCGCATGACGTGCGTGAATCCGGCCCACCCAGGGTGTGGTCACATCACCACCTTTGGTTGATGCCGCCCACCAAGCCTCTTGCATACCGTTGGAGTCAACACCACAAAGGTGTAACCAACGGAAGGAAATACCATGAGTACCAACATCATTCAACGGCGCAACGCAGTAAGCATGGCGGCCGCTTTCGCGGCAGCAGGCGCTTCCCTGCTTCTCGCCGCGCCGAACGCATCCGCTACGGTAGTAGACCCGTCCCTCAAGGTGACCTCGAATGCAATGTTCGGGGTCTTCAGTCTCGCAGGCACCGACCACGGCACCACCTGCTCGTACGAACTGGCGGCAGAAGCAGGCGCCGCAAACGATGTGGCCAATTTCGCGCTCGCAGAGGAGGACCCCGCCAATCCTGGCACCTACCTTCCTCCCGTGCCGCTCGGCGCCAGCGATGCTGCAACCGCTGCCGGTGACCCGCTGACGTACGAGTGGGTTCCAGACGCCACGGGGAAGTATCAACTCTCGGTCACGGAAACCGGAGAAACGGTCGATGTGGAAGTTGCCTCGGGTATCGGCTTCGCTGGCTTCGTGTGCATTGTGCTCCCCGCATAATCCATGCACGGAACGAGGGAGGGGGCGGCTCATCTGTCACCCTCCCTCGCCACCGCGCCCGCTTGTCGACGCTCGTCACGGTGCAACAGTCATCGACCCATTACGGCACTCGCCCTGATCACACCGTTTCCAGGTCCGACACCGTCCCACCCAGCGTGTGGACGCTTCCCGTGGATTGCGCCTCACACCGACCCTGTTTTGTACCGTCGAAAAAGGTACCGAAATGACAATTGGAACAGAAGGACACACTATGCGTACCAACATGATTCAACGGCGCAGGACCGCTAGCGTGGCGGCCACTCTCGTGGCAGCCGGCGCGTCCGTACTACTGACCGGGTCCACCGCATCCGCGACCGTAACAGGCCCTTTCACCGTGGGAGCTCCAATTGCCTTTCCGGTCTTCACCAGCGCTGGCTACGGCACCTCCTGCACATACGAGTTGGCGGCGACGGCAGACAGTCCAGGCGATACCGCCCACTACGAGATAGCGAAATGGGATGACACCACTTCAGCTTTCTTGCCACCCGTGGCGCTCGGCGCCAGCACCTCAGCGTCTCCTGGCGCTTCTCCTGTCACCCCTGAGAAATTGACGCTCGAGTGGGTACCCGACGCCGTAGGGAAGTATCAAATTTCGCTAGTGGAAACCGGAGACAAGAAGACAGTGGAAGTTGCCAGCGGGTTCGCGATCCCAGGCGTATGCGTCATCTACGACAACCCATTCGCGTGATCCCAGAACGAAACGAGAGACGGGCGGCATACGACCTCGAGGACAACTCCATGTGGTCGTGTCGAACGAAGGGAAATACGATGACTACCCACATGATCCATCGAAGTAGGTCGGCAAGCACGGCGGTCGCTCTCGCGGCAACCGGCGCCTCCCTACTACTGGCAGCACCCAGCGCCTCTGCGGCTGTATCGGGACTCGATGTGACGCCGGGCGTGACGCCCTTCAGTCTCGCGGGCACCGACTACGGCACCACCTGCTCAATCGAACTGGCCGCTAACGCATCGCTTCCCGGCGGATTCACCATCTTCTACATAGACAAATGGGATGACGCCGCTTCAGACTACCTGCGGCACAAGGTAGTCCAAACATCCAGGGAACCAGCACCGGGACCGAGATCCGCCTTCTGGGAACCCACAGACGTGGGGAAGTATGAAATCACCCTGGCGGGGACCAGCGAAACGGAGACCATAGAAGTTGCCAACGGCATTGATATCGGCGGGTTGGTGTGCGTGGTGCTCCCCGCATTCCCGTGATCCCGCGCGCAGGCAGGGATGGGGCGGCGCATCTGCCGCCCCCTCCCTGCCGCCGTGCTACTTCGGCGCGAGACCGCTTTCCAGCACGCGGAGGTCGAACAGGTCACCGGGAACACGGGATAGCGTCGGGCCTGGCGCGAAAGGTCCGGGGTCCGGTACGTTCGCGTCATCGACTCCGCGCATGAGAATGCGGAAGAACTCGTGGTAGAGCTCCGAGTTCGCAGGGTTCGAGCTGGTGGCCTGTGACGCCTCCAGTCCGGTCCAGGTGACCGACATGCCCAGGCTCGGCATCACGAACACGTTCTGATTCATTGCACCGTTCAACGAGTAGAGATCGGTGGGGGCGCTGGGAATCATGCGGTGTCCGACCACTTCCTCCATCGGAAACGCAGGGCTCACACAGGTGTCTCCGGCGTTGGTCCACATGAGCAGGCTGTAGCAGCCGTTCTGCGGCGACGGCTCACCGAGTTTCGTGATGTACTCGGACGATAGAACACGGTGTCCGCTCCAGACTCCGTCGTTCGCGAGCATGACGCCGATTTTCGCGAAGTCCTTGGGCCGCATGAGCATATTGGCGTATCCGTACGTGTTCCCCGAACGGTCCCGCAGCCAGTTGTACGAACCTTCCGCGATACCGATCGGACCGAACAGCTCCCGTTGCGCGAAGGTTTGGATGTCCTCCTCGACCGCCTGGCCGACCACGTACGCCATCAGGTCCGCCGTGCGCTGGCTGTATTGGAAGTCTGCACCAGGCTCCCGAACGATAGGAAGGGACATCGCTTGACGCGGTAAACTCGGATCGTTGCCGATCGTCACGAACTCGAGGGGCAACGATTCGAGAAGACCCGATGTCTGGGTGAGCAGTTGCCGGACGGTGATCGCGCGGTGTGCGTCGTCGCCCAACCCTTCGGGCAGATAGGTGCCGATCGGGCCATCGAGATCGAGCTTTCCTCGGTCCCAGGCAACCCCGGCCACCAGTGACACGATTCCCTTGGTGGCGCTGAACAACTGCCACGGTTTGTCGGCGCTGTACTGGTTGTACGGACCCTCACCGATCAGACAATTGTCTCGAACCACCTGAATCGAAAAACGAAGGCGGGCACTCGCATACTCGAGAGCATCGTGAAGTGCACCCGGATCGACGCCCATGCTCTCGGGCGCACGCCGCTGAAAATCCGCACCTGCCGTAGGCACGGAACATCCATCTCGCACGGGTTCGGCCGAAGCCACCGGCGTGATCGTCATTCCCGCGAGAACCATTGCGCTCACCACGCCGGCGAACCACTTCATCCGAGCCCTCCCACACCGTCAGGAAATGCTTCACGAATGTGTCCCCCGTCACTGTTACACGGCCGGTCGAGCGAAACAACTACCCATACACCGCGTCGGCCCACAGATGAAACAGCGCATACGCGCGCCACGGGCGCCAATTCTCGGCAAGGCGCGCGGCTTCGGCGCTGCTGTCGACACCGAGGGCCCGCCTGAGCACCAGATCACCCGGGGCGAACGCGTCCGGATCTCCGAGAACCCGCACTGCGAGATAATCGGCTGTCCACGGTCCGATCCCCGGAACCGCGAGGAGTTCGCGGCGATACCGCGCCGAATCATCGCCTCGATGCAGTGACAAGTCGCGATGCAGTGACAACCCGTCACACACGGCGGACGCCAAGGCCGTGACGGCGCGCGCACGAGATCCCGTCAGACCCACCACCGAACGGAGGCTTTCTGTCGGTTCCGCGGCAAGACGCTCTGGGGTGGGAAACAACGTGAAGTCCCCGCGATCACGCCCGTAGGCGGCGACCAAACGAGAACCGAAAGTTCTTGCCGCAGCGACGGACACCTGCTGACCCACCACCGTGAGCACCGCCGTCTCGAAGCCATCGACCGACCCGAGCCTGCGCATCCCAGGGTTCCTCCGAACGAGCGGAGCCAACACCGGATCGCGCCGGAGCCCGGAATCGATGACTGCCGGCTCCGCATCGAGATCGAGCCATGACCGGACGATGCCGATGATCTCGTCGACGTCGACCTCCACAGATTCGATGTCCGCTTCCACGTGACAGGCCTCCGGACGAACCGTCAGCACCACCGTCGCCCACCCACTCGAACACTCGATGACGCGACCGTGGCTGCCGGTATACGGATCCTGCCGTTCCAGCCCATCGACCGCGTGCGCGGCCAGCGCGTTCCACAACGACTCGTGCGCGAAAGGCGGGTCGTAGGGAAGGCGAACGATCATATGGCCCGTTTCTCGAGTTCGAGTAGCGTCCGCTTGCGCTCGAGTCCGCCCGCATACCCGGTCAGGGAGCCGTCGCTGCCGACAACCCGGTGACACGGTACGACGATGCTGATCGGATTTGCACCGTTCGCCGCCGCGACGGCCCGCACCGCAGTAGGCCGGCCGAGTGCGGCGGCAAGATCGCGGTACGACCACGTCTGCCCGTACGGGATGGTCCTCAACGCTTCCCACACCTGACGCTGAAACGGCGTACCGCGGAGGTCGAGAGAGACGGTGAACTCCGCGCGCTCGCCCTCGAAGTACTCGGCGAGCTGGCACTGCACGCCACCGAAACCGTCGCCGGTCCTCGGCCCGAACGTCCTCGGGTCCGGGCTGTGTTTGTGCTCGCTCATGTAGACGCCCGCCAAGACCTCGGCCCTGTTGACCAAGGTCAGCGGTCCGATCGGGGAATCGACCTGCGTGTGGGTGACTGCCTCGACGTTCACGGATCCATCCTTTCACTCCGGTACGGCACCCGCGAGGTTCCCTCCACGGGGATTCCATGTACACACAGCAGACGCCGGGGCCGTGAAATATGTGAGGTGCCGTCCGCGATGATGTGGGCATGGATCTGCCGCCCATCACGCCCCGCGACATCGTGCGCACCGCTTCCGAGGTTGCGCGATGGTCGGTCGACACCACCGCATTCGTCGCCGGCCTCCCGATGCGCCTCAACGCACTGCTCGACCAGGTCGAGCTGCTGATGGCCCGTGTCGAGGAAGTCACCGAAGGCGCGGCGGTGGTCGTCGCCAGGGCCGGAGCGGTGACCGACGGCGCAGAGCAGGTCGTCACTACTGCCGGTCGAACATCCGACAGCGCCCAGCACCTGCTGGCCGTATACGAGCCGATGGCCACGCAGGCTGCGCCGCTGGCCCGGACATTCCTCGACGACCTGAGTCAGGACGAGATTCACGCAGCGATAGGACTCGTCGACCATCTCCCCGAACTCACCGCGCGAATGACGGCACTCATGCCGATCCTCGCCACACTCGACACCGTCTCACCCGAGATCCACGAACTGCTCGAGGTCGTCAAGGATGTCCGTCAGGCCATCCAGGGTGTCCCCGGATTCAAGTTCTTCCGCAAACGCGGAGAGGCGCAGGACGGCGAGTAATGCGACTTCCCCTGTGCGTGGTTGACGAGTCCAGACACTCGTTAACCACGCACAGGCTCAGGCCTCTGTGCGTGGTTAACGGTGCTCACGTCCCACGGTCCATTACAGTCGACGGAGCACGACCTCCGAGACGAAGGCGAGCCCACCGATGCCCACAATTCATCACTGCGCGGTTGCAGCTGTACCCCTCGATGTCGCTTTCGCCTACCTGGACGATTACGAGACCGTGCCCGACTGGATGTTCGGCGTTTCGGAATTCACCCCAACCGGCGAGTTCGTCCAGGGCCTGGGGGCCACATTCGATGCCACTATGCATGTCGGCCCCACGAAGCTCGGTTCCCGGGTCGAGGTCACCGAATGGATCGAGAACGAGGTGATCACCATCGCTTCACTCGACGGTGTGGCGAACTCGTCGACCTGGCGTTTCACTGCGGTCGACGACAGCCACACCGAGTTGACCGTCGACTTCGCCTACAAGCTTCCCGGCGGTCTCGCCGGGAAGGCTCTGGGTCACCTCGTCGGACCGTTCGTGGAAAGTGCCATCAAGAACACCGAGAGCACCCTTCGGCGAAACCTCGAAAGCCTCCCGCAAGGCGAACACTGATTCGTTCAGGTGACGGTGATTCCGCCGTCGACCGGAATGGTCTGGCCCGTCACGTAGGCCGCCGCATCCGACGACAGCCACACCACCGTCGCCGCAAGCTCTTCGGGATCACCCAGCCGCCCCAACAACAGCCTGGGCTTCATGCTCTCCAGATAGCCCTCGTGATATTGGTCGGTCATCTCCGTGGCGAAGAAGCCCGGCGCAATAGCGTTGACACGGATACCTTTTCGCATCCCCCACTGCTGGGCGAGATCACGTGTCAAACCGATGATGCCCGCCTTGCTCGCCGCGTAGGCAGCCTGCGGAAGTCCCGCCGTGGTCAGACCGAGAACGCTGGAAATGTTCACGATTGCGCTGCCTGGCAGCATTACCTTCCCGGCGGCCTGTGCGGCCCAGTAGGAGCCGTTCAGGTTGACGTCGATGACCTGCCGGAATTGTTCGGGTGTCTCCCGCGTCGCGGGGAATGCCGTACCGATACCGGCATTGTTGATCAGTACATCGACCTTGCCGAACTTCTCCATCGCAGCCTCGATCATGTGCTGCGCCTGTTCGGGTTCGGCGATATCGGTGGCCACGGTCAGGGCCTCGCGACCGGCCGAACGCACCAATTCCGCTGTGGTCTCGAGCTTGTCGGTCCGGCGCGCCGCCAGCACCACGTCGGCACCCGCCTCCGCACTTGCTTTCGCAAACGCCACACCCAGCCCGGACGACGCGCCCGTCACTACCACTACCCGATCTTTCAGCGTGAACTTGTCGAGAACGGACATCTGTCGATACTCCTTCGTCGCCGAGGTGAGTGAACGCCTGCAACTACTTTGCCAGTGCCTGCTACGGCTCAGAGACCGAGGTCGCGGCCGATGAGTTCCTTCATGATCTCGTTGGAGCCGGCCCAGATCTTGGTGACGCGGGCGTCCATCCACGCGCGAGCGGCGCGGTATTCGGTCATGAATCCGTAGCCGCCGTGGAGCTGCACGCAGTGGTCGAGAACGTCGTTCTGCACCTGCGCAGTCCACCACTTGGCCTTGGCGGCGTCGATTGCGGTCAGTTCACCGGCAGCGTGGGCAGCGACGCAGCTGTCGACGTACGCCTGGGTCACCTCGACACGAGTGACGAGGTCCGCAAGCAGGAATTTGTTCCACTGGAGTGAACCGATGGGCTGGCCGAACGCCTTGCGCTCCTTGGCATATTGGAGAGTCTCTTCGAGAATGGCCGCGACGTGCGCGAGGTTGGACACTGCCGCCCCGACCCGTTCCTGCGGCAGCATTTCCATCATGTGAATGAACCCGCGGTCGAGCTCGCCGATCATGTTTGCGGACGGCACGCGCACGTCTTGAAAGAAGAGTTCCGCTGTGTCCGATTCGTGCTGGCCGACCTTGTCGAGTTTGCGTCCGCGCTCGAACCCTTCCATCCCGGTTTCGACGGCAAACAGGGTGATACCCTTCGCCTTCTTCTCCGGGCTGGTGCGGGCGGCGACGATGACCAGGTCGGCGTTGTATCCGTTGGTGATGAATGTCTTGGAGCCGTTGATGATCCAGTCGTCGCCATCACGGACGGCAGTTGTCTTGAGTGCTGCAAGATCGGAGCCGCCCGAAGGCTCGGTCATGCCGATACCGGTGAGCAGTTCACCGGTGCAGAACTTGGGCAGCCAGCGCTGCTTCTGCTCCTCGGTGGTGAGCTGCACCAGGTAGGGCGCAACGATGTCGGCGTGAATGCCGAAACTCGACGAGATGGCCGCACTTGCCCGCGAGAACTCCTCAGCGAGAACGGCGTTGAACCGGTAGTCGCCTGCCTCGCTGCCGCCGTACTGCTCCGGAACCTCGAGCCCGAGGAACCCGTTACGGCCGGCTTCGAGCCAGATCTCCCGGTCGATGAAGCGCTGCTCGATCAGTTTGTCCGCCACCGGTGTGATGTTGCGATTTACGAACTCCCGAACCGACTCGCGGAATGCCTCGTGGTCGGGGCCGTACAGGGTGCGTCGCATCGTCGCTCGTTCTCCTCGTTCTAAGCGTTCGCTTATTTTCTAAGCGCTTGCTTATAATCGTGTGGGCGGGCGATATTGTCAAGAGTCGATTCGAGGACGGAGGTGACGGTGTGCCCGAGGTACCCGCACAGACGATCAGCACGTCGAAGGCTGCGGCACGGATTCGCGCTGCCGCGATCGACGCCTTCGCCGCCGGCGGCTACGGGGGAACGACCACCCGCGACATCGCCGCCCGCCTCGACATGAGCCCCGCCGCGATGTATCCGCACTACCGATCCAAAGAGGATCTGCTTTTCGCAATCAGCTACGAGGGGCACCGTGTGGCGCACGATGTAGTCGCTGCCGCCGACCGGAGGGATGCCTCCCCCATCGACCGTCTGCGCTCCGTGATCTCGGCCTTCGCGAGTTGGCAGGCCACCCATCACGCGCAGGCGCGGGTCATCCAGTACGAACTCACCGCGCTGACGCGCGACCATTACCGCACCGTCGTCCGGATGAGACGAGAAACGACGGCCGTCATCCGGTCCGTGGTCGACGCCGGAATCGAATCCGGGGCCTTCACCGTCCCCGACGCGGAGGGTGTCACCTTGGCCTTGGCGTCGTTGTGTGTGGACGTGTGCCGCTGGTTTCCCGCCGGTGCATACACCGACCCGCAGATGGTCGGCGACCTGTATGCCGATTTGGCGACACGCATGGTCGGCGCGCGATAAGCCTGGCACCTGTGAGTGCTCGAGGAGTCCAGAGACTCGTTAACCACGCACAGAGGACGGGAGGTAACATCGCGCACGACTGGCGCCAACCGCACGAACCCGGGGGATTCACATGTCGGACCCGTTGTACTTGGACGACGGCACCGCAGCAGAGTGCGTGGCACTCTGCGACAGCCTCATCGCAAAGTTCGACAAAGCAATCGAAGAGTGCCGTGCCTTCGATCGAATTTCTGGTTTCGGTGGATTCGATTCTGCCCAGCAGTTGCAGCGGGGGTTCGAGGACAAGCTGGTCAACTCGCCCGCCTCTGTCCGAAACCGGCTTTATCAGTTTCAAGATGCGGTGAAACTATTGCGCGCGACGTTCGAGGCAAACGGCAAGGGCTTCGAGGACACTGAAAGCGAAGTTTACCAAGCTATCCGTGCGATCGGATCGGTCGAGCAGCTGTGAGGCGTTCAGTAGCTGCTGGAGTGGTCGCGTTGTGCGCTACGGTTCTGCCCGGCTGCGCAACCTCCGGTCCCCAAGACGGCGCCACCAGCGAAACAACAGCTCAGACCTCCCAGTCCACGGAAGAATCGGGGCGGCCGTCGGTCGCGTTCGATCCGTGCCGGGATGTTCCCGATGACGTAATTTCCCAGGCTGGCTACGATCCCGCCTCTAGGGAGGCTTCCGTGTACCCCATGTCCGGGTACACGTTCTTGAGGTGCTATTTCGAAACGCCGGTCCGGGAATACGGGCTGAGCCTTCTCTCGGGCAACATCACCTTCGCGGAGGAGGAGAAGAAGACCGAGGCGTTCGCGGAGCCCATCGAAATCAATGGTCGACGTGCCCTTCTCGAATTGGATCCAACTGACCGAGACGGCTGCGCGATCTCGCTGGAAACCAACTACGGGATCCTCATCGTGCTCCGTGGTCTCCATCACGATTACATCGGCCCGGCTCCGCGGGATGAATGGTGCGCCGGACTCGACGACACTGCCCGCCTGATCGAACCGCTTCTCGCGGACGGGTGACCGCGAGGCACAGTGGAACCAATACATATCGAGCTTCATTCGTAGTTCAGAGGGGAAATAGGAATGGGACCGACTCCGCCGCAAGGATCGAACGATCCGCAATTCTCACCGCTGCCGTTCGACGTGCTGAATCCGACCACGGAGTCGCCGTCGACGACCTCTCTTCCCTTCGGCGTTCTCGATTCGACAACGACTTCGGTGGCAGATGGAAGTCCCGCCGACTTCCCCTCGGAGTTGGCCGCCGTGAATCCGATCGCCGCGCTCATGAACGTCGACCTTCCGACGCCCACCGAACTGTACGAAGAAGGCCTCGCAGCGGTTCAAGAATCCATCGGCGGCAACCACGTCGTCGACACCTCGTACATCACGCAACCCGAGAACTTCGCCAGTTGGCCTTCCTACAATTCCCTGGCCATCCAGGTCGCCGATATGAAGCCGGATAACGTCGACGCACTCGCCACGGCATGCAAGACGATTGCGGACATGGGGCTCGATGAGGAGCTGCAGGCGATCGTCAATCTGATAGACAGGCAGTGGACCGGCGTCGCCGCAACCGCCGCGACCGCAGCCGTCTCCTCGATGTCCGGTGACGTCACAGAACTGAACACCGGAATTACGGACGTGGGAACGCGCCTCGAATTCGTTTCCAGCACAGCTGGTCTCATCCGTCTCAAGATTCCGTTCAAACCGGAACTGGAGGTGGCGAAGGCGGTAGCGGCCGCTTCACCCGGATCCATGGCGCGCTACGCCGCCGACGTCAAGGCGGAGATGGAACGTCTCGACGCCGTCGCGGCACTCGAGTCGATCTACACCCCCAGTTACACCGACGCCGGCACCGGTGTTCCGGTTCTTCCGGAGCCCAAGTTCGTACAGGGCGCCGGCGGAGCAACGGACAGTGTGCGGGGAACACTTTTCGGCGGTCCGGCTCACACCGGCACTCCGGTCACCAACCCCGGTGCTGCCGAGGGCAACCCCAGTGCGGTCGAGAGCAAACCAACCGGTCAGCCCGGCGCACAGGACCCTGCCGCCACGGCTGCCACAGGCGAGCAGGCCGCACCCGGCCAGCTCGGGGGACCGGCATCCGCGGAAGGCCCGGCGAGCACCAGCGCGGCGGCAACGATGAATCCCAACGCGATCGGCGCCAGTGGCCAGGTCGATGCCGAGACCACACGTGGTGGTGTCACCGGTGGAAGCACCGGTGTCGGTGGCGCGACGGGGCAGAGCGTGGGGGGAAGCGCGTATCTGCGCGGCGCGGGCGGAGGCTCGGGCAGTTCTGGCTCGCGAAGCAGTGAGCACAACCAGGAAGGCGTTCAGTCCGGCGCCGTCGGGCTGGTCCCGGGAGTACCGCCGGGTGCGGCCGCGCTCGGTGCCGGGGTCGGAGCCGGTGCGGGTGCGGCTGTCGGTGCGGGCGCCGCGGCGGCCTCCCCAACGAGCCTCGCACGTCCGGGCATGGGCATGGGCATGGGTGGCCCGATGATGGCCGCACCCCGCGGCGCGGCAACCGGCGGCGACGACGACACAGAACACGAGACGCCCAGCTATCTCGTCACGGTCGACAACGGCAACGAACTCATCGGCCCCATCGATCGGGTCTCACCTCCGGTGATCGGCGCGTGATCTGGGAGCTGCGCTCCGAGCAGTTCATGACCCTCTGGGAGGCAACCGATCTCGACCGGATGCCCTACCCACTGCGGTACCGCTCGAGCGCCACGACGATGGACGCCCGAGTGGTGGTCGAACACCAGCTCCGCGCCTGGCACGCGTCCCTGAACGACCCCAAGCTGACGGCCTGCGTTCAGGCGCTCCGCCACCCGGACTATTCGGTGACGGTGTTCGTTCCCGACGAGGCCGACGGTCACCCAGACGGCGGTGCTCTCGACGAGACGACGGCTGTTCGTCGGCGCGGATGCGTCCGGGGCCGGATCGCGGTGATGGCGGAGCAGATGCCCGGCCCGGTCGGCCACGGCACCATCGCGCTGCAGGCCAGCCACGGCACCGACACCGAGAACCGCCGGTGGTTGGCCACCCAGCTCACCGCCGGACTGCCCGAGGTTCCGCCGGGCAGCATTCGCTCCCTGTCGAGCCTGCCCGAGGGCCTCGAGCGACGCCAAGCCGGGTCGACGATGGTGCTCCACAACAGTGCGGTGCCGGACGGCGAGCGCATGCGCCGACTACTCACCCGCCCGCGCACTTCCAACGGCTACGTGTGCCTGCTCGGCCCGCGCAGAGGCCTCGAGGAACCTCCGGTCGACGAGATGGCCTGGTTCGATATCGCCGACGACGGCCGCTACCTGCACTTCGTCGACCATCAGGTTCGCCTTCGGGCCGTCTCGCGCAACGACCTGCGAAACGAATTCGAGCTCCGGTTCGAGAAGCACGCCACGGGTCCTTCAACGGAACGTGTGTCGCCGCTAGTGTGAATACATGACCGAACGGGAACGGGACAGCACGGGCAAACCGCTCAATGCACGCCCGCGTGACGAACTCGGGCGACCGCTCCCCCGAGGCGCCGAAGGTGTACCCCGTATCCCCGACGATCTTCAGCTTCCCCCGAACGAATCGATCGCCGAGGCTCAGCGCCTCCTCGACCACAACATGCCGTTCCACGCTCATGAGGTGCTGGAGGGCACCTGGAAGATCGCAACCGAGGACGAACGCGAATTGTGGCAGGGCCTCGCGCAACTCGCAGTCGGCCTGACGCACTTGATGCGCGGAAACAAGAGCGGCGCGGTCACCCTGTTGCAGCGGGGACACGACCGCATTCGGCATTACGAAGAAGAAGCTCCGCATCTGCTCGACATCTCCGGCCTGATGATCTGGGCCGAGCACCTGATCGCCGAGATCGAGGGAGGGCTCGAGATTCCCACTGTTCCCGTGCCTCGCCTACGGATTCCCTGATGGGTGGTACCGAACCGTTCGAGCTCCCCATGTTCCCGCTCGGATCGGCCATTCTGCCGGGCGACAAGCTTCCCCTCCATGTGTTCGAGCCCCGCTATCGGGACCTGGTACACGCATGTCTGGCCGCACCGGAGCCACGGTTCGGCGTGGTGTTGATCGCACGCGGCAGTGAAGTCGGCGGCGGCGACGTTCGGCATGACGTCGGCACCATCGCTCACATCGACACCCACGCCGCGATCGGCGACGGCAGGTTCGAACTGCTGTGCCGCACAACGGATCGCATTCGTGTGACGAAATGGCTCGAGGACGACCCCTACCCGCGCGCCCTGGTCGAATCGTGGCCCGACGAGAACGAAGGCGCACCGGTTACCGAGTGGGAGTACAGCACGCTGGGCGAACGGATCGATCTGCTGTACGGCCTGCTCGGCAAGCTGGCCGCGAAGACCGACACGCCGCCGCCCACACCACCCACCATGGCCGCATTTCAGGGGACTCTCGGCAACAAGCTGTTCGAGATAGCCACGTACGTTCCGATGGGCGATGCCGACAAGCTTGCACTACTGGCGGCACCCGGAGCCGACGAGCGGATCCGCACCTTGGCCGAAACCATCGAGAATGCGATCGAGATGGTGCAGTTCCGGCTCCTGTGAACAGGACGTGGCTGTGACCAGGTAGACAGCGCCGCGTTTTCACTCTGCCGAAGAGGATGTGTACAGTGGACGGTACGACGCGGGGTGGAGCAGCTCGGTAGCTCGCTGGGCTCATAACCCAGAGGTCGCAGGTTCAAATCCTGTCCCCGCTACTAGAGAACGCCCCTCACCAGGCAATACGTCGGGTGAGGGGCGTTCTAATATCTCAGCCGGTGTGGAGCTACGACGCATGGCAAAGAAGCCGGCGATGAATGGATGAGCCACCGATTCCGTTTGAGCACCAGGGTTGCTTCGACGCAACCGATCCCTTACCCTCGATCGCAGTAGCTAGGGATGAAACAGCTCCCCGAGCGCTAATTCGAGAACCCCGTACCTTCAGGTGCGGGGTTCTACGCATCTCGGACATCAGGTGCTGCGATACTGCTCGTCATGCTGTTGGCCTACATTGACGAGATCGGCGAGACTGGAGCCTTCGTTTCTCACGATGACCGTCGATTCAACACAAGTCCGGCCTTCGGCTACGCCGGTTTCGTGATACCCGTCACCAACGCGCGGGCCTTCGGTGCCGTCTTCACCAGGAACAAGCGTGACCTGTTCAAAACAGATATCGGAGACAATGACCCGTCGTGCTTCGAGCGCAAGGGTGCCAGCATCTTTCGACCCACGACTGCCAACGAGTACCCCCATCAGATCCGCGTATTCAACAGTTTGGTTGGTCAGGTGCGCAGCTTCGGCGGCAACCTGTTCTATTACGCGGACGAGAAGCAGATTGGCACTCCGAAGCAAACGAAACTCGACACTGATGCACGTGAGACTGCGGCCATGCGTGAGACACTCAACCGGCTAGCGCGTCACACCCAGAACTCGGGTGAATCCTCCCTCTTGGTGATGATCGATCAGATCAATGAAAAAACTCGCATCGAGCGACTGCAGCAGATGTATGGCCACATCCTCGGCCGCGCCTCAGATTTTCCCGAAATGAAGCTCATCGTCGAACCTCCCATGCACGTTGACAGCCAACTCAGTGCCAACATCCAGTTCGCAGACTGGGTTGCCGCGTATATCACGAGGGCCATCGACTATCACCTGATCGACGCCTCTCGGTACAAGTGGGTTACTGACGACGCGATCCTGCCAGCGGTGCGAGGATCATTCACCAATGAGTCGAAGCTGCACCTGTGGCAACGATCAGTCACTGACCTGCACCATTCCCAGTTACTCAATAGCGTGCGGTCGATCCACCCGCGCGCGAGCGGGCGCCTACTCGGCACTGAGCACGCGGAGCGACTCCGGAAGATCAAGGCCGCCGCTGAGCGTGCAAGCGCTAGATTCAGCGATCAGTACGGCTACTCGGGCATTGCGGTGCCCGAAGTCGGCCGGCTACGTCGTTGGCAGTTCGGCGGACGCGCGGATGCAGTGGGACCGCAACAACACCCAGAGGTCGAAGGTTCAAATCCTGTCCCCGCTACGAATGTGGCCCGCAGCCATGACGATTCGATCGTCGGCTGCGGGCCACAGCTTTTTCTGCCACTCTGGACAGATGAGCACTGTCGACGCGGTCGTCATCGGCTCCGGCCCCAACGGACTGGTCGCCGCGGCAGCCTTGGCAGACGCCGGATGGGACGTCGTCATCCTCGAGGCCCAGACCACACCGGGCGGTGCGGTGCGCAGCGCAGAGTTGTTTTCCGGGTTCCGCTCCGATCTGTTCAGTGCGTTCTACCCGCTGGCAGCCGTCTCCCCGGCCTTGGCGGCCCTGGAACTGGAGTCGCACGGTCTCGAGTGGAGTCACGCGCCGTATGCACTCGGGCACGCGCGCAGCGCCCAGGACACCGACGCTCCCGTCATCCATGGCGACGCACGCGACACTGCCGCCGATCTCGAGCAGCGCCACCCTGGGGACGGTCGCGCGTGGCTCGATCTGGCGGAGCAGTGGCACCGCGTGAAAGAACCGCTGACAAAGACCCTGTTCGACCCTTTCCCGCCCGTTGCCGGACCGCTGGGTCTGCTACGCACCCTCGGCACCGGGGACGCGCTCCGCTTCGCCCGCTTTCTGGCGCTGCCAGCAAGGCGTATGGCGCACGAGTTGTTCGGTGGCGACGCAGCACGGGTGCTGTTGCTCGGCAACGCCATGCACGCCGACGCTCCCCCCGACGCACCAGGAAGCGGAGTCATGGGGTTCTTGCTGACCATGCTCGCCCAGGACACGGGGTATCCCGTTCCGGTCGGCGGCGCAGGTGAACTGTCCGCGGCGATGGTGCGCAGGGCGACGGCAGCCGGCGCCGACCTCCGGTGCGGCGACCCGGTCGTCTCCGTCGAGGTGCGCGGTGGGCGGGCGGTCGGTGTCACCACAGCCTCGGGGACACGGGTGCGTGCGCGCCATGCCGTTGTCGCCGACGTTTCGGCACCCGCGCTGTTCGGCGCACTCCTCCCGCACGAGGCGGTGCCCGGCGGACTGCGGCGCGATCTCGAACGATTCGAGTGGGATACTCCCGTGGTAAAGGTCAATTATGCTCTGAACCAAAAGATTCCGTGGCGCTCTCCCAGCCTCTCCAGGGCCGGAACGGTGCACCTGGGCGCAGACGACAACGGACTAGTTCGGTGGATGGCAGACCTCAGCACCGGTGTGGTGCCCGCATCCCCGTTCCTCCTGTTCGGGCAGATGACCACCGCCGATCCGTCGCGGTCGCCGGAGGGAACCGAAAGCGCCTGGGCCTACACCCATCTCCCCCGGGACGTCACCGACGATGCATCGGCCGAAGTTCTGGCCGACCGGGTCGACGACCTCCTCGAGGCACACGCACCCGGATTCACCGACGCGGTGGCGGGCCGCATGGTGCAGCGCCCGTCCGACCTGGAATCCGCGAATGCGAATCTGGTGGGAGGAGCGGTGAACGGTGGTACAGCCCAGTTGCACCAGCAGCTGATGTTCCGTGGCCTCGGCCGGGCGGAAACGCCCATCGCCGGGTTGTTCCTCGGCAGTGCTTCCGCTCATCCCGGCGGCGGAGTTCACGGCGTATCCGGTTTCAATGCCGCCAAAGCCGCTCTCGGGCAGAGGGGAGCGTTGGGGTGGATTCGCCGGAGGACGACCAGCCGGCTCCTGGAAACCTTGACCCACGGTCGGTGAGGAACCACCCCGTTTCGTGTGTTTTGGGGTTTCATCCGAACATCGTTGGTGCCGGGTGAGGGTGTCCGGCTCTTCGCGGGGTCGGAGCACCGAGAACTGAACTACCGCGCAAGCATCCTCTCGATCGCGGCGATCGCCCGGTCGATCATTCGCTCGAACAGTTCGTCGCTGGTTCGATTCGGAAGCATTGTGGCACTGCGGGACACGGGAGCCTCGATGTCGGGGTGCGAGTCGAGCCACATCTTCGGTACCGGATCCTGCATCGCGCGGCGGATCGTCTCGTCGGACCGATCGTAACGGTAGTCGATGAGCAGCGCGTACCCGAACAGGTCGACGAGGAACTGTGCATGCCACGCGAGGGCATCCTCGAGGTCCAGTCCGAGATCGGTGAGAAACGCGAGCATCCGCTCGGGACGCAGGATGCGATGCGGGTGGAGTTCGGACCTGGTGACGGTCTCGTCGAGCGAGAACAGCAACGCCCGGCCCAGCCTGCGGTACAGCTCCCGCGCCTCCACGTAGAGCCGGCGAACCGAACCTCGCCAGTCGTCGGTGTCGAAGTCGTGCTCGGGTTGGAGCTCCATCATGCGCGCTGCGACGAGATCGATGACGTCCTGCCGATCTGTCACGTGGTTGTACAGCGCGCGCACGGTCACGCCGAGTCGGGCGGCGAGGTTGCGCATCGTCAGCGCGGTGAAGCCGTCGTCGGCTGCCAGGTCGAGTGCGGTCTCGGTGATGAGTTCGCGGCTGAGTGGCGGTGCCGCGCTGTCGCGACGGGGTCGGCCGCGTGGTCGTCCTGCGGTGCGGTCGTCGGGGCTGGGCATGGTGGTCACGGTACCGGGCCGAACATTTAATACATGCGCTGTTGATTTACTGCGGACTGACGCCTATCGTTCGTGAGGTGACCCTTACCTCACCGGAAACGCTGGGCTCGATCGTTGCCCGTCACCGCGTCGGCCTCGTCTTCTCCGCCTTGTTCGCAATCGTGGCCGGCGCCTGCTCACTCGCCCCCTATGTGGCGGTCTACGCCGTGACGGTGACGCTGTTCGACACACCCGGCGCAGACTTCTCGGCGATCGGCTGGATCGCGGCTGCCACAGCACTGGCGATCGTCGTGCGCGCGATGTGCTCCGGCCTGTCGACCCATATCGGGCATGTCGCCGCCTACAAGATCCTGGCCGACCTGCGCCGCGCCATCGCACGGAAGCTGCAGCATCTTCCGCTGGGCCGAGTGCAGGCACGCTCCGCCGGCGAGATGAAGAAGCTTCTGCACGACGACGTCGAGCAGATGGAGGAGGCTCTCGCCCATGGTGTTCCTGACATCGCCGCTGCGGCGGCGGTCCCGATCGCGACGACGATCGTCCTGTTCGTCGTCGACTGGCGACTCGCACTCATCGCGCTGGGCGCACTCGTCCTGCTGGTGATCGTCTCCGGCGTCGGTATGGCACTCGCCTCGAAGGACAATGCTGCCCTCGCCGAACACACTGCCGTTCTCAACCGTTCGGTACTCGGATACCTTCAGGGAATCAAGGTTATTCGCGGATTCCTGCGGCCCGACTCCGGATACGATCAGGCGCGCGAGTCGATCCGGACAGGCGAAGCACTCGAGATCCGCACCACTGCCGGACCGCTCCGGTGGTTGGTCGCGGTGATGACGGTCGCTACCGGGTTCGCAGTGGCCCTGTTGATCCCGACAGCGGGAACCTCGTTTGCGAACGGCGAGATCGGGCTCGCCACGCTCGCCTTGTTCCTGCTCCTGGGACTCGGCTACCTCACGCCGATCATCGGGTTGGTGGGCACCATTGCGACGATCGTCGCCCGTATCGAGTTCTCCGCGGGCACGATCAGGGGTATCCTCGCCGAGAAGTCATTACCAGAACCCGAAACACCGCGTGTTCCAGGTCGTTTCGATATCGACTTCGACAGCGTGTCCTTCGCCTACTCCGGCGACTCCGCCCCGGTGCTGACCGATCTCGACCTGCATATCGCGCAGGGCACACGATTCGCATTGGTGGGCCCCACCGGCGCCGGGAAATCGACGGTTGCGCGCCTGGTCGCGCGGTTCTGGGACACCACATCAGGAGCGGTCTCCATCGGTGGGGTCGACGTCCGCGACATTCCGCAGGCCGACCTGGCCCGGCTGGTGGCATTCGTACAGCAGGACGAATACCTTTTCGCGGCAAGCCTGCGTGAGAACATTCGCGTCGCCCGGCCCGATGCCACCGACGCCGACGTGGAGGCCGCTGGTCGTGCCGCGCAGTTGAATACACTTGTCGCAGACCTCCCGGACGGGTGGGATACCGAACTACCGCCAGGCGGAGGCACTCTCTCCGGTGGTCAACGGCAACGGGTCTCGGTTGCGCGGGCACTTCTCAAAAAGGCACCCGTGATCGTGCTCGACGAGGCAACCGCCTCACTCGACGCGGCCACCGAACAGGAGACACTCCACGCCGTCCGTGAGCTGACCGAGGGACGCACAGTAATTGCGATCGCCCACCGGTTGAACACGATCCGCGACAGTGATCGCATCGCCTATCTCGACGACGGCGCGGTCGCCGCGGAAGGAGCCCACGACGATCTGCTCGAGCACAGCACCGGCTACCGAACGCTCTGGGACTCCTACACCCGAGCAGCCGGGTGGCACCTCGACCGGGACGACACGCACCCACTCGTTCCTCCCATCGTCCGACATGCGACGCCTGTGCCCGCCGATGAGAAGCACGACGCCGAACGTGTCGTCATCACCCCCGGCATCGGAGGACTCGGCTTCACCCGCCAATGGGTGTCGCTGCTCGGTCGGGGATGGCCGGCGCTTCTGCGTCGCGGCCTCCCGAAGCTTCTGCTCGAGGGTCTGGTACGTGGAATCCCCCTCCTCGCAGTGTTCCTCGTCCTCGATGCCGCGATCGACAGCGCAGCGGACGGGACGGGGTTCGACACCGGATTCGTGTGGCAGGTCACCGCAATCCTGGCGGCCGGGCTCGTCGCGCGGCTCTTGGCTGCGCAGTGGGCCAACGGCACCGTATGGACCGTTGCCGCGAACAGCAAAGCCGACCTGCAGATGTCTGTTGTCGAACGACTGCGGCGCGTACCTCTCGGATTCTTCTCCCGAATAGACAACGGCCGCATCACCACGCTCATCGCCAACGACATCCCGATGCTGGACTTCCAGAACGTGCCCCAGCAGATCGTCGGCGCCCTGATCCAACCCCTCTACGTCACGATCATCCTGCTGATCGTGGATTGGCGCCTCGCGCTCGCCGCGCTGATCGGGCTTCCGGTGTTCTGGCTGCTGACCATGTGGAGCGACCGCATCTATCATCGCGTGTTCGTGGACGTGCACGCCGCACGACGCGACGCGACGATGATCCTCGTCGAGCAGGCCAAGGGCGCGTCGGTGCTGCGGGGAAACCCCGGCTCGTTCATCGCCACCCGATTCGACACCGCCGTCGACCGGTTGCGGCAGGCGTCGATCGCCATGTCGGTACGCGCCACGCCCGCGATCGGTCTCGGGTCGATCGCTGTCGAATCCGGTCTCGTCGCGCTCATCGCGATCGGCGGCGCGCTGTACGCGTCGGGTGCGGTGGCCGCGACCACACTCCTCGTGTTCCTCCTGCTCTCGCTGGTGCTTTACCAGCCGATCCAAGAACTCAATGCACTCGCCGGATACCGGCACAACCAGCAGCAGATCGCGGCGAAGATCGCCGAGGTGTGGGACACTCCGGTCCTGCCTGAGCCCGAGACCCCTGCGGTACCTGCCGACACGTCGATCGAGTTCCGCGAGGTCGGGTTCTCGTACGACTCCGACGACGGCGCCGCCCGTGCGGTACTCGCGGGGGTGTCGTTCATCGCGACCCCAGGCACCATCACGGCGTTGGTCGGGCCGTCCGGTGCCGGCAAGTCGACCATCGTGAACCTCACCGCGCGACTCTGGGACGTCGACACCGGATCGGTACTGATCGGCGGGCAGGATGTGCGCGACCTCGGTTCCGATACCGTGATGCGGTTGGTCACCACCGTCTATCAGGAGGTGTACCTGTTCAATGACACCGTGCGCTACAACGTTGCGCTAGGCAAACCCGACGCCACCGATGACGAGATCTGGGCGGCATTGGAAGCCGCGCAAGCCGACGACGTCGTCCTGGCGTTACCCGACGGCCTCGATACCGTCGTCGACGACGGCGGCGTGAGCCTGTCCGGTGGACAACGACAACGACTGTCGATTGCGCGTGCGTTGCTGAAGGATTCGCCGATCCTCGTCCTCGACGAAGCGGTGGCGTCGGTAGATCCCGACACCGAGTCCCGCATCCAGGATGCTATCGGACGGCTCGCTGCGGGCCGCACCGTGTTGGTGATCGCGCACCGAATCGACACCGTCCGCAACGTCGATCAGGTCATCGAAGTGCGGGACGGAACGGCTGTCGTCGGCGTGCCGGCGATGTGACGCGGAACGCCATCCGATCAACGCGGTCACGCCGATCTTCCTACCTCGGGGCCGCGGGTAGGAATCGACGATCACCGGTGTGTGATCACTGAGGGGAACCCGAATGTGCGGGTGCACTGCGGTAACGAATGGCCGACGGTCTCACGTTTCGCTGATGACGATGAGAGCGGTGCCGACTCGAGGTGACCGGATGCCGGTAACGTACGGCGATGCGCTTGAACCAGGTCACCGTCAGCGTCACAGATATCCGTCGCACCGAACGCTTCTACTGTTTGCTGGGCCTGACGCTCATCGTCCGGGACGAGAACTACCTGAGATTCGTATGCCCCGACGGTGGCAGCACGTTCTCGGTCGACCGCGTCGACACGATCACCACCGGTGGCGCGGTCCGAATCTACTTCGAGTGCGATGATCTCGATGCCCGCTGTCGGCGACTGGTCCACGCCGGGGTCGTGTTCGACCAGGCACCCACGGACATGCCGTGGCTGTGGCGAGAGGCGCGCTTGCGCGATCCGGACGGCCACCTGCTGTGCTTGTTCGACGCCGGGGTCAATCGACTCAACCCGCCCTGGGCGATCCGCTAGGCCGATCACGCCACTCTCGCCCAAGACGGCCATCCGCGAAAATTCCTGTATCACATCGAATCGGCGAAAAGTGGCTTATCGTATCGGGTGTGACGGTGCAGAGCCGCCCATGAGTAAGGGTTCCAAAGTCGGGGGATACCAACCTCATACAAGGGGACGATCATGGAAAGTGTGTTATTCGGTCTGAACAGCGCTTTGAACAGCGGGATCACGCTGGGCCTGGCGAACACGGTCATCACTCTCGGTGGCCTGATTTTCAATCTGGACGTGGATGTCAACAACTTCGGATTGCAGTAGGGCGTAGACATACGCAGCGCGAACGCGATCGTCGATCCACGCATGTAAGTCGCTGCCGCATGCGATGATCTGGAAGCATTGCAACCGGATCAAAGGTGGGCCTGTCATGCAGCACGAGGAATCGAGTTTCTCCGGTGTCGGCGGTACACGCATCGTGTACGACGTGTGGACTCCCGAACAGAAGCCGCGCGGCGTGCTCGTGTTGTGTCACGGATTCGGCGAACATGCCCGGCGATACGACCACGTGGTTGCACGGCTCGGCGAGCTGGGCCTGGTCGTGTATGTGCCCGATCATCGCGGCCACGGCCGATCGGGCGGGAAGCGAGTTCACCTGCGGGAGTGGAGCGAATTCACCGATGATCTCCATCAGCTGTTCGGGATCGTCGGACAAGATCGCCCCGGCCTCGACACGTTCTTGCTCGGTCACAGTATGGGCGGTGCCTTGGCGTTGTCGTACGCGCTGGACCATCAGCAGGATCTGAAAGCGTTGATGCTGTCGGGACCAGCCGTGGATGTCACCGAGGGCACCCCGAAGGTGGTTGTCGAACTGGGCAAGATCGTCGGGCGCTTCCTTCCCGACGTACCGGTTCAAACTCTCGACTCGTCCGCAGTGTCACGAGATCCCGAGACCGTCGCGAAGTACCGGAACGACCCACTGGTCCATCATGGCAAGGTGCCGGCAGGTATCGCGCGTGGGCTGATCGTCAACGGTGAGCGCGTGCAGGAGCGGGTCTCGACGTTGACGATTCCCCTGCTGCTTCAGCACGGAAGCGACGACAAGCTCGCGAATGTGAACGGAACCAAGATGATCGCCGAACATGCTGAATCCGAAGACCTCACGGTGAAGATCTACGACGGTTTCTTCCATGAGGTGTTCAACGAGCCCGAGCCCGATCGCGACCGAGTGATCGACGATCTGATCGAGTGGTTACGTCCTCGCGTCGCCTAGGGACGCTCCGAGCAGGGTGCGGTCAGGACGCCTCGGAGTGACTTGCGTCGAGGTGTTCCTCGAGCACTGCCATCTGAACCTTCTTGGCCTCCGCGTGCACGGCGCGCCCGTGATCGGTGACGTCCACGAACACCCCGCGGCGGTCTGCCTGGCACAGAGCCCGCATCACGAGGCCGGCCTTCTCCAGGCGTGCGACTGTTCGTGACAGTGCGCTGGGGCTGAGGTACATCTCCGAGGCGAGGTCCTGCATTCGGGCTCGCTCGCAGGTGGTGTCGATCAGACGGTCGAGCGCCTCGAAATCGCTCATGCTGAGGCCGTGGGCGTGCTGCATCTCGCGGTCCAACTCGCAGGCGACGGAGTTGTACCGAACCAGCAGTGCACGCCACTCGGCACGCAGTTCTGCCTGTGAGCTCATGCCCGCACCTTAATGCCCACCGGCGATACATGCAAGCGAATTAAATGCGAACACAATTAGTGTTTGCGCATTGATTGCACATGCACTTACATTCGTTCCGTGACTATCCGCGAGAGCGCACCCGCGCTCACCACAACAACTGAACCGACCACACCCGAACCCGCGGCAACTCGGCCGACAACGCAGAACACCTCACAGGTGTGGACGCCCCGACTGTGGGGTCTTCTGGCCGTCCTCTGTCTCGTCATGTTTCTCGACGGACTCGACGTATCGATGGTCGGCGTGGCGCTACCCTCGATCGGCACGGAACTCGGGCTGTCCACCACATCGCTGCAATGGATCATCAACGGATACGTCCTCGGCTTCGGCGGGTTGCTTCTCCTCGGCGGACGCACCGCGGATCTGCTCGGGCGCCGACGCGTGTTCCTCGTCGCCCTCAGCGTGTTCGCCCTGGCTTCGCTGGTCGGCGGGCTCGTGGACGACGGAACCTTGCTCATCGTGACTCGTTTCGTGAAGGGACTCGCCGCAGCCTTCACCGCCCCGACCGCGATGTCCATCCTCACCACCACGTTCAAGGAAGGTCCGGCACGCAACCGGGCGCTGTCGATCTTCTCGGTCTTCGGAGCCAGCGGCTACTCGTCCGGCTTGATCCTCGGAGGCGTGCTGACCAGCGCCGGCTGGCGTTGGACGTTCCTGATGCCCGTCCCGTTCGCGGTACTCGCACTGGTCGCCGGTGCCGTGCTCGTTCCCCGCGACCGGCCCGCGGATTCGGGTGGGCACGACATCGTCGGCGCGCTCACTCTCGTCGGCGGCATGATGCTGACCGTCTACACAGTCGTGTCCGCGCCGGAACGAGGGTGGACCGACCCGCTGACGTTGGCGTCGTTCGCCCTGGCAGCGGCCCTGCTGGCCGCGTTCGTGTCGACCGAGAACCGAATCGCCCATCCCCTGGTCCGGTTGGGCATCTTGAAGGTGGGCTCCATCGTGCGAGCGAACCTCAGCATCGTCGCCCTGTTCGGCAGCTACCTGAGCTTCCAGTTCATGATGACCATCTTCTTGCAGTCGGTCCTGGGCTGGTCTCCGCTGAAGATGGCGATGGCCTTGCTGCCGGCCGGCCTCATCGTGGCCATCGGCTCACCCTTCGTCGGCAGGCTCATCGACCGGTACGGCACCTCACGGATCATCATCGCCGCGCTGACGTCATTGAGTGCGGGATACCTGTGGTTTCTCTTTCTCGGCAGCAACGACCCGTCGTACCCCGTGGCAATCCTGCCGAGCGTGATTGCGCTCGGCGTCGGCTTCGCGCTCGGCTTCACATCGATCATGGCCCAGGCCACGTCGGGAGTCGACGACTCCGAGCAGGGCCTGGCGTCCGGATTGGTGCAGACGTCCGCCCAGGTCGGTGCGGCGCTGGTGCTGGCATTGACGACCGCCCTCGTGACGGCCGGCTCGCACTCCGCGGAGGGAGCCGTCACCACCGGGTTCCATCAGTTCCATCCGGGACTGGTACTGGTGACAGGCGTGGCGCTGGTCGGGTTGGCGATCACCACGTCGCCGCTGATCCGCAAGCCCTGACAGAAACCCTGCCCTGGCAGCACCCACAATGCCCCCGTGCACGACGTGTGCGGGGGCATTCGAGTCGCACGGTCAGGCAGAGCGACGCGCCGACGTGCCGAGTGCACGCTCGGAGAAGGCCACCGCCGACCGAATGATCTCCCGGCTCTCTCGCATCGCCTTGCCGATCACCGGGAATGCATGAATCTGCCCGCTCCAGATGTGCGTTTCGATGGTCATGCCGAATCGATCGAAGTTCTCGGTGGTGATCTCGATGTCCGGGCGCATGATCTCGTATTGGGCCGACGAGAAGAAGACCGGCGGAAAAAGATTCGGATCAGCCCGAACCGGTGACTGCGCACCGACGATCGACTCCGATCCTGCCAGCCAGCGGTCCTTCAGCTTCGCGACCTGTGACATCGGCAGATACGCATCGAGCTTCATGAAGTCCGGATCGTGATCTTCCATGTCGAGATTGAGCAGCGGCGAGAATCCGAGCACGGCAGCCGGTGGCGTGAGCCCACGCAGCGCGGCGATCTCGGCGACCTTCATCGCAAGGTACCCACCGGCGGAATCCCCCGCGACGATGATCTTCCCCGGGTTGTCGCAGGTTTCCAGCAGGTCGGTGTACGCGTTCATCGCGTCGGAAATCGAGACCTCGATCGGCCCTTCGGGGAGTTGACGATACGCCACCGAGATCACCGGAACGCCCGCCTGCGCGGCCAGCATGCCGCACATCGGGCGGTGCGTCGCCAACCCGCAGAATACGAACCCGCCACCGTGGAGGTAGAGGATGGTGGCGCCATCGAGGTCCCCCGACGCCTTGTGGGAATGATTGACGCGTTCGCTCGGGACACCACCCAGCGTCAACTGTTCGACGTCGAGCCCCTTCGGCACCGGAAGGTGGCCGACGAGGTGATCCAGCCACGCCAGTTTGTCGATACCCTTGTCCGTGAGCGGCCACAGCGTGAACACCGGCTTCACGAAAATGCGGACGAACCAGAAGGTCAACCGGGCGCGCAGACTGACGTCCCAGTGCCACACCACCGAATCACGGGTTCGCATGTGCGTTCCTCCACTTCGTTCGTAGACGAGCAGCCGTACCAACAGAACACTATGACACCCGTCACACATCAATTCGCCCGGGAGTGCGGCAAGGAGCAAATCCGGGGCACCCTGGGAGTAGCTCGTCAGGAGGTAGCGCGTGTTTGCAGATCCCAGGCTCCCGGAATGGCTGGAGTACATCCTCGGTCTACTCGGATATCGCTGGTGAATCAGGTTTGCTGGTGACCATTCCGGTCACGCGGCTTGCCGAACAGTGCCAGAGTCGACTCATGACTTCTCGGTGTGTCGACAGAGGTGATCGGTGATGTCCCGTCCGGTTCAGGTCGTGGTGCTCGGAGCGGGTTCCTGGGGAACGACTGTCGCGGGCCTCGCGGCACGCAACACCCCCACCTTGCTGTGGGCGCGAGGCGCCGACACCTCGGACGAGATCAATACCGAGCACCGTAATTCGAAGTACCTGGGGGACCGTGCGCTCCCGGAATCGATGCGCGCCACCGACGACCTGATCGAGGCGGCACGGGAAGCGGATGTGCTGGTCGTCGGCGTTCCGTCGCATGCAGTTCGGGCAACTCTGGGCGAGATCACCAACGAGGTACGCGCCTGGGTGCCGGTTCTGTCGCTGTCCAAGGGACTCGAACCGGGTACGCGAGCGCGACCCACCGAGGTGATCGCCGAATGTCTGCCCGGGCACCCCGTCGGCCTGCTTGCGGGACCGAACATCGCCCGCGAGATCGTCGACGGGCTAGCGGCCGCGTCCGTGGTCGCCACCCAGGACGATCGGGTGGCGACGGCGCTGCAACCGCTGTTCGCGTCACCGGTGTTCCGGGTGTACCGCAACACCGATGTTCTCGGTTGTGAACTGGGCGGGATTCTGAAGAACATCGTTGCGATCGCGTCGGGAATGGCGGACGGGCTCGGGGTCGGCGACAACACGCGTGCGATGGTGTTGGCCCGTGGTCTCGCGGAAATGTCCCGGCTCGGTGAGGCGATGGGGGCGAACCCACGCACCTTCGCCGGCCTGACCGGGATGGGCGATCTGATCGCCACCTGCATGAGCCCGAGTTCGCGCAATCGGCGCGTAGGTGAAGCGTTGGCGCGCGGACTGTCCGTCGACGAGGCGGTAGCCGAGCTGGGCCAAGTGGCCGAAGGCGTGAAAACGGCGCCGACGGTGATGGAACTGGCGCGAGATTACGGCGTCGACATGCCCATCGCGGCAGAGGTAGAAGCGGTCGTCGCGGGACGGCAAAGCGCGGAAGGTGCATATCGAGGTCTTCGCCGGGTGACACCGGGCGGCGAGCACGAAGTGGCGTGAACTGCACAGTCTTCGAGCATTGACGATTCTCATGCTTTCTACCGAAATTCTTAGATTTGGGTAGATTTGCCTGACAAAGCCTCTGGTCTCGCCCTTCGCGGATCCCGTGTCCCGGCCGATTCCGATTTGGATTCGGATGCGCCCGGAGATTCGGCTGTCGCCAACAAGTCCCGAGCAGTTAACAATTCGCTATGACGCACTCGTCGCCGCATACCGGACAGCGGTCGCCCTTCACGCGGGCCGCCGTCACCTGGGTTCCCAATTGTCGGGTGTGCCATAGCGATACCGGGTCGTCGGTCGAATAGTCGACCAGCTACATTGTGCCGATGTTGAACCTCCGCCTCGGTATCCGGGCCCGGGTACTGGCAATCGCATTGGTCCCAAGCCTGGTACTGCTCGGCGTAGGTGTCGGTGCAGCAGGATATCTGGTGAGCGAGGGCCGACAGGCCGAGCAATGGGCGGCAGCCAACCGGGCTGCCGTGGGTCACGCTCGTGATGTCGTCGCCGGAGTGCAACAGGAACGGTTGTTTTCACTGTGGTATCTGTCCGGCCAGCGCAACGACCCTGCCGCGCTCACCGCAGCCCGGAACAATCTCGACACCGCATTCGAGGAACTGGCTCCATTCCAAAAACAGCTCGAGAACGCCTCGGGGGGCACCATCGCCGGCGACACGGGTGGATTCGATACCTTGAGAACTCGCCTACCCCAGATTCGCGGTCAGATCGATGCCGGAAGAATGTCCATCGCTGATACGTACAGCCTCTACAACCGGATTCTCGATGCGGTTGCACTCGGCACCAACATCATCACCTCCAGGGCTCCCAGCGCCCAAGTCGGTGTCGGACTACTCAACGGGGTGCGCCTGCTGCACGTGACGGAGGGAATGTCACGTGCAGCCGCGCTCGCCGTGGCCGAACTACGGGGGCAACTCGACACCGGTCCTTTGCGTAACGAGTATCGGGATCGGGTCGGCTTCTATCGAACCGCCCTTCCCCAGCTTGCTGCCGACCTGGGTTCACATCCCGTAGCGGACAGACTCCAAGCAACTTTGTCCTCTCCCGAATGGCAGCAGGTGACCGCCATGGAGAACTACCTCATCAGCCCGCCGGAGACCGACGGAGACGGCGACGTCGCACCACCGCCGATGACCCTCGACCAGTGGCGCACCGCGCAAGAGCAGCTGTCCACCAGCGTGATCGACTCATGGAACCGCCTGAACAACCAGGCGAACCAGTACGCCGCCGATGAAGGACAGCGCACCGCAACGAACGCACTGTGGGTGGGCGGTGCTGTACTCGCGCTCGCGCTCGCAGCATTCCTGCTCTCGCTATGGCTGGCCAACCGGCTGATCGGGCGGCTCGAACGCTTACGCAAGGAAACTCTGGACCTGGCGGAAGTCGAACTACCCGAAACCATGCGCAAGCTCAGCGTGGGCGAGCAGATCGATCCCGAAGGCGCACACCTGGACTTCGGCCGCGATGAAATCGGCTCGGTGGCACAGGCATTCAACCGTGCACATACTGCTGCCATCACCGCGGCAGCCACCGAGGCACGCACACGTGACGGCGTGCGCGCAGTGTTCCTCAACATCGCCCACCGAAGTCAGATGGTCGTACACCGGCAGCTCGAGGTACTGGACGAGGCCGAAAGGCGCGAAGAAGATCCCGCCATGTTGGAGACATACTTCCGACTCGACCACCTCGCAACCCGCGAACGCCGCAACGCCGAGAATTTGATCATCCTCGGTGGCGGCGTACCCGGCCGCCAGTGGCGCAATCCGGTGCCACTGTTCGAGCTGGTGCGTAGCGCGATCGGCGAGAGCCTCGACTACACGCGGGTACAAACCCGTCGCATGCCCAGGGTGTTGATTCTCGGCAACGTGGTCGCAGACCTCATCCACCTGCTCGCCGAATTGGTCGACAACGCGACAGCGTTCTCCCCGCCGCAGTCGCGCGTCGAGGTGAGCGGCAACGAAGTCGGCAAGGGGATCGTCATCGAGATCACCGATCAGGGCATGGGAATGTCCGTCGAGGAGCTCGAGCGTGCCAACGAGATGTTGCGCAATCCCCCGGATTTCGGACTCGAGACGCTCTCGGCGACCTCGAAACTGGGCTTGTTCGTCGTGTCCCAGCTGGGTGCGCGGTACGGAATCTCGGTGCAGCTCACCGACTCCGAGTACGGTGGCATCCGGGCCATCGTGCTGGTGCCCAACGCGCTGGTGGTTGGGGACGCGGCGCCCGCGGGCAAACATCTGTCGGACCGGTTCGCTGGACGCGGTCCCGACGCCGCCCCCACCGACCCCCGATCACTCGATTTCACCGGACCCGACTCGGCTGCGGTGGGTGTCGCACGGCATACGACCCCGATTCCCATACCGCCCACCGAACAGTCGGTGCAGGCCGTCTCACCACCCCAGGCGTGGACAAGCCCCGAGCCAACCGACGGCCCGCCACGGGCCGTCCCCCCGGAACATCGCGCGCCGTCCCTGTGGGAAGAGCCCACAGCTCCCGCTCGGGAACCGGAGGCTGCGACCCCACAACCGGCGCCCGGTACCACCGGTGACGACCGCCCAAGACTGCCTCGTCGTCGCCGGCAGAGAAATCTGGCACCGGAACTGGCGCACGACTTCGCCGTCGACACGCAGGCACAGCAGCAGCCACCGCCGTCAGCGGAACAAGCGCGAGATGTGATGTCCTCCATCGCATACGGTACTCAGCAGGGTCGCCAGTCGGAACCCGAACCTGGAGACACAACCAAGAACGAAAAGGATGGTGAAGGTGACTACTTCCAACCCGGGTGACCTCAACTGGCTTCTCGACGATCTGGTCGACCGGCTTGCGGGAGTGCGCTACGCCGTCGTGCTTTCCACCGACGGGTTGCTCCTGGGGCAGTCCACGTCGGTGAGCCGCGACGACGCGGAGCACTTCGGCGCCATGTCGTCCACTCTGTACGGCCTCGCACGCAGCGCCGGGCATCGCTTCCAAGGTGGTGGTGTTCGCCAAGCCGTCATCGAACTCGACCATGCGGTGCTGTTCGTGACAGCGGCCGGAAGCCATGCGTGTATCGCATTGCAAGCCGACAACAACGCGAATCTGGGTATGGTCGCGTACGAAATGAACCTGACCGTGCAGCGCCTCGGCAGCTATCTGTCCACCGATCCTCGTAAACCCGTTGCCGAGCGTGGAGCGTAGATTGCCATGACCCACACAAACGAACCGTGGTTCGACGATGCGGCTGGTCCGCTGGTGCGCCCCTACGCCGTTACACAGGGCCGCACCATGGGGGCGGGTCACGATCTGGACATGCTCACACTCGTAGTGACGGTGTCCACCCCTCCTCGACTGCGACGAGTCGAACCCGAGTACGCGGCGATCGTGCAGTTGTGTAGCACTCCGCAGTCCGTGGCCGAAGTATCGGCACACCTGGGTTTGCCGCTGGCGGTGAGCAAAATTCTCGTCGGTGACCTCATCACCGAGGGATTCCTGGACTTCCGTTCCCCCTTCGGCAGTGACTCCAACGACGACATCGCCGGGACCAACGACATGAACATTCTGCAAGCAGTACTCACCGGAATCCGAAAGCTGTAGAACCTTGCCTGATAATGAGTCGTCAGCCGATCTGGCTGCCTCGGTCAAAATCCTCGTCGCCGGTGGCTTCGGAGTCGGTAAGACCACGATGGTGTCCGCCGTCAGCGAGATCGCACCACTGCGTACCGAGGAAACGATCACCGAATTGTCCACCGGCATCGACGATCTGTCGGGTGTGTCGGGTAAGACCACGACGACAGTGGCTCTGGATTTCGGACGTATCACCCTCGACGAGAATTTTGTTCTGTATCTGTTCGGTACGCCCGGACAGGACCGATTCTGGTTCCTGTGGGACGAACTGGCACGCGGCGCCCTCGGTGCCGTCGTTCTCGCAGACACCCGCAGGTTGGAGAACTCGTTCGCCGCCATCGACTACTTCGAACGGCGCGGTGTCTCGTTCATTGTCGCGGTGAACTGCTTCGACAATGCCCCGGTCTACACGACCGATGAGGTTCGCGACGCACTCGATCTCGGTACCGAAACCCCGGTCCTGCTGTGCGACGCTCGCAATCGTGATTCGTGCAAGTCCGTGCTGATGACGCTCGTCGAAAACCTCATTGCCCGGGCAGCGGTCGACACAGCTATCAAAAGTGCCTGACAAACGCAGGTTCCACGATCCACCAGCCGCCGACCGCCAGACACGCAACGGTCACCGTCAGCGATAATCCAACCCAGACCAACGCCGGAATCCGGGTGAGCCGGGCCAACTGGTCGGCGTCCGAATCCGGTGCGCGTCTCCGCCACCGCGCACGCTGCAGTTCGAGCACCGGACGCGGGGCAGCGATCAACATGAACAAGGTGATGAGGTAGGCCGCGAACACCTGCTGCCCCTGCGTTCCGAACCAGACCAGCGCGAACAGCAGCGCGCCCACCGCTCCCAGTGACAGCACACCGTAGAGGTTGCGGACCAGAAGCAGCATCAAAGCGATGGACACGACACCGATCCACAGCACCGCGACGGCGTGACCGGTGCCCAACACCCAGGCGGCTCCCAGCCCGAGCACCGCCGGACCGACGTACCCGGCGAACGTCATCAGCACCACGCCGAGCCCCGTCGGCTTACCCGACGAGACCGCCACACCCGACGTATCCGAATGCAAACGGACACTCTTCAATCGGCGGCCGACGAGAAACGCCACCAGCAGGTGTGCGCCCTCGTGGACGATCGTGACCACGTTGCGAGCAATTCGCCAGACGTGTGGCTCGAGTACGAGAATCAATGCCGCAAGTACGGCAACCCACACCGTCGCCGCACCGGGAGCAGGGCTGATCGCGCTCATGCGCTCCCAGGTGGACTGAATATAGTCTGCCGCAGCAATGATCTCGTTCATCCGAGCCGAGTGTACGGGCGACCGTGGTTACTGCTGGCGGCGTGCCAACTGTGGAATGAGTCCACCTGCCAGTACGTCGTCGACCTGGCGAGGGGAAAGCCGGTGCCTCACCGGAATCTCCACTTCACGGGTCGAATTCATCACAGCAAGACGGGAACCGGAACGAATGCTTTCGCGCACGCCTTCAAGTTGCAGGGTGTCCCCTTGCTCCACCTTGTCGTAGTCGTCCGGGTTCTCGAATTCGAGGGCCAGTACTCCGAAATTCGCCAGGTTCTGCCAATGGATGCGGGCGAACGACTTCGCGATCACCGCCCGCAGCCCGAGGTAGCGCGGGGTGATGGCCGCGTGCTCACGGGACGAGCCTTGGCCGTAGTTGTCTCCGGCCACGATGACATGACCGGTGGTATCCGACGATTCCCCCGCCCGTGTCGGATACGACTCGTCGACCTGAGTGAACGTGAACTGGGCCAACTTCGGAATGTTGGACCGAAACGGCAGGGCACGCGCACCGGCCGGCGAGATCTCGTCGGTCGAGATGTTGTCGCCGACCTTCAGGAGCACCGGAGCCTCCATGCGGTCGGGAAGTTCGGGAAAGTCCGGCAGCGACGAGATGTTCGGTCCCTTCACCAACTCGACACCACGGGCCTCGTCCTCGGGTAGCGGCGCAACCAGCATCGCCGTATTGACCGAGGCGTCGGCCGGCAGATTCAGCGTCGGATAGTCCATACCGGCATCAACTGCCCAGTCACGCGGGTCGGTGATCACACCGGTCAACGCCGAGGCAGCCGCTGTCTCCGGCGAGCACAGCCACACCGAATCTTCCTTGGTGCCGGAGCGTCCCGGAAAGTTGCGGGGCATGGTGCGTAGCGAGTTTCGTCCCGTGGCCGGTGCTTGACCCATACCGATACATCCCATGCAGCCGGCCTGGTGGATGCGAGCTCCCGCAGTGATCAGGTCCAGGGTCGCGCCCATCTGCGTCAGATCGGAGAAGATCTCCCGCGACGTCGGGTTGACGTCGAAGCTCACGCCGGGAACCGTCTGCCGACCCGCGACCATAGCGGCAGCGATGGCGAAATCACGCAGTCCAGGGTTCGCCGACGAACCGATCACCACTTGGCTGATGCTCTCCCCCGCCACCTCGCGCACCGGGACCACATTCCCGGGCGACGAGGGTTTCGCGATGAGCGGTTCGATCGTGGACAGGTCGATGCTTTCGTGCACGTCGTACTGCGCGCCCTCGTCGGCGAGAAGTTCCACGTAATCTGCTTCGCGTCCCTCTGATCTCAAGAACTCACGTACCGCCCCGTCGGCGGGAAACACCGAGGTGGTGGCCCCGAGTTCGGCGCCCATGTTCGCGATCACGTGGCGGTCCATCGCGGTGAGCGTGGCAAGCCCCGGGCCGTGGTACTCGATGATCCGGTTGAGGCCACCTTTGACTCCGTGGCGCCGAAGCAGTTCGAGGATCACGTCCTTCGCAGAACACCATTCGGGAAGCGAGCCCGTCAGCTCGACTCCCCAGATCTGCGGCATCCGCAAGTTCAGCGGTCGACCGGCGATGGCCACCGCCACTTCGAGTCCGCCGACACCGATTGCGAGCATCCCCAGGGAACCCGCGGCGGGAGTATGCGAATCGGACCCGACCATCGTCTTGCCGGGAATTCCGAAACGCTGCATGTGCGTCGGGTGCGATACTCCGTTTCCCGGTTTCGAGAACCACAAACCGTAGCGCGCCGCCGCCGTACGCAGAAACTCGTGGTCTTCCGCGTTCTTCTCGTCGGCCTGCAGCAGGTTGTGGTCGACGTACTGCACGCTCAGTTCCGTCTTGATCCGGTCGAGATCCAGTGCCTCGAGTTCCTGCATCACCAGAGTGCCGGTGGCATCTTGGGTGAGCGTCTGATCGATGCGGATCGCAATCTCTTCGCCGGGCTCCATCTGCCCCGACACAAGGTGCGACGAGATAAGTTTGCTGGCAACCGTCTCCGGCATGGTCGATCCTCGATTCCGTGTCACTGGAGCTGTACCCCAGCATGCGCTGACGCAATCGATTCATCAATCTTCCGGAATCTACCGAAACCACTAGAGAGACATAGAGAGTGCTAGCGCCCTGTGAGTGGTTAACGAGTCTCTGGACTCGTCAACCACTCACAGGGCGTAGCCCTTCAGTCGTTCTGGCTGCGCAGGTACCGTCCGAAATGCGGCACCGTGAACCCGATCGAACCCCGTTCCGCCGAGTAGATGAGCCCCTTCTTGATGAGCCCGTCCCGCGCCGGTGACAGCGACGCCGGCTTACGTCCCAACTCGGTGGCGATGGACGCGGTGGCAACCGGCCCGTCGTCGCCCGCCAGGTCAGCCATTGCGCGCATGTACTCACGTTCGGCGGGCGTGGCCCGCTCGTACCGGGACCCGAAGAAGCCGACGGCCAACTCCTCCTCCGCGGTCGGGGACGCCACCCGCACGTCCTCGGCGGTGATCGGACTGACTGCCGCCACGTCCCACGTCGCCTTGCCGTACGCCTGCACGAAGTACGGATATCCGTCCGCTGCCGTGTACAACGCGTCGAGGGCTTCGTCGGTGAACTTCACGTCCTCCCGCTCGGCGGGGGCGATGAGTGCCCGATCTGCGGCATCACGCTCGAGCCGGTCGATGCGGTGATAGCTGAACAGGCGTTCCGAGTAGCTCTTCGATGCCGACAACACCGCAGGCAGATGCGGTAGTCCGGCACCGACCACGATCAGCGGCGCCGCGTCCTGGCTCAGTTCGTGACAGGCCCCGCACACCGCCGATACGTCCGCCGGTCCCAGGTCCTGCATCTCGTCGATGAAAATCGCGATGCCGACGCCCACGTCTCTGGCCAGGGAGGAGGCGTCGAGGAGCAATTCGACCAGGTCGATTTCGATATCGCCGGAATCCGCCCGCCCCTTCTTCGCGGGCGCGTCGATGCCCGGCTGCCAACGCTCACGCATTCCCTTGTCGGCGGTGGCTCGCAGCGCGAACGACTTGAGAACGCCGAGGAACTCCTCGACTCGTTCGGGGTCCCGGTGCGCCGGCGCGATCTCACGGACCGCCATGTGCAGCGCAGACGACAACGGTCGACGTAGGTCCTGGTCGGGCCGTGCCTCGATCTTGCCGGTCCCCCACCCACGGGAAATGGCGGCGGATCGGAGGTGGTTGAGCAGCACCGTCTTCCCGACACCTCGCAGCCCCGTCAGCACCACACTGCGTTCAGGTCGCGCCCGCGCAATGCGCTCGAGCACCACGTCGAACGCCTCGAGCTGCTTGGTCCTGCCGGCCAACTCGGGTGGACGCTGACCGGCACCGGGCGCATACGGATTGCGGACGGGATCCATCGCTCGACGGTAACAACCAGAATCGGGATATCTGCGGTGATCTAGCGCGTGTCCTAGACATCACTAGTAATGGCAACAGAGCCCGGAATGACGATCCAGCCGGGGCGACGATCGCGGGAGTTGACCATGCCGTAGGGGCATGGTGTTGCGTTGTCGTGGGCGGTCGACCGACCGCTCCGTGAACCCGGGCGACCGGGACCACGCACGATGCTGACACCGATCGGAGTCCGAATGTCCACGGTGACCCACGATTCCCTAGCCGATTTGATCGAGGTCGAGGGGACTTCTTTGCCGATCCGCAGTTCGGTGGCGCCTCGATCTCGCCGGACGGGACGCGGTTGGCCTACTTGGCGGCGAAACATGGGGCGGCGAAACGTGTGGGTACGAGGCATTCACGAGGACCATGACGACGCGGTGTGCGTCACTCACGACGGTCGACGTGGAATTTCGACTTTCCACTGGACCGAAGATTCCCGCTAGTTGCTCTACCTGCAGGACACCGACGGTAACGAGGACTGGCATCTCTATCGGGTGGGCCTGGATCCGTCGTGCACATGGAACAAACTGAACCTGCGGTCAGCGTGCTGCTCGACCGCAACGGTTGCGCAGCCTTCGAAACCCTTCAGGCCGAGGACGGCGCGGTCGAGATCTCCGCGGTGGACCCGGAGACCGGAGACCGGCGGCTCCTGCGTCGTCTGGGCGGTCCCGAGCACCCGCTCGGCGTCTACCCGCAGCTCGTGACGCCGGACGGGAAAGGCCTTTTGGTCGGCAGTTACCAAGACTCGGACGAGCTGCGGCTGGTCCGCATCGACCGGGACAGCGGCGAAGAAACCGTGGTCTGCGCCGTGGAGGGGCACGACCTGTGCACGGTAGGCGTACATGCCCCCGGCGTGCTGCCACCCACCGTCTTCACGAGCCGCCGCACCGGTGAGGTGATGGCTGCTCGGTTCGTCGGAGACAGACCCCGAATCGAAGTGGTCGACCCGCACTTCGCCGAAATCCACACGGAGCTGGAAAAGCTGTCCGACGGTGTGCTGGGCACACTGTCGTCGGACGTGTCGGAGCAACGGTGGGTCGCAACGTTCATTCACGACCGCGACCCGGCGGTGGCCGGGTTCTACGATCACGCCACCGGTGAGAGCAGGCAGCTGTTCCGGCCGGATCCGCACCTGGCCCCGGCAGCGCTGGCCCCGATGACGGCTGTGGGCTTCCCTGCCCGCGATGGGCTACCTCTGCACGCCTTCCTCACACTCCCGGTCGGAGTCGAGTCGCAGAACCTGCCGCTCGTTCTCCTGGTCCACGGCGGCCCCTGGGCTCATGACACCTGGGGATACAGCCCGGAGGCGCAGCTGCTGGCGAACCGCGGTTATGTGGTGTTGCAGGTAAACTTTCGAGGTTCGACGGGCTACGGCCGACGCCACCTTACTGCTGCTATCGGCGAGTTCGTCCGGGCGATGCACGACGACCTTGTCTACGCCGCTGACTGCGCCGTCGCCCAGGGGTATGCCGACGCGAACCGAATCGGCATCTTCGGTGGCTCCTACGGCGGGTACGCGGCACTCGTCGGCGTCACCGTTACCCCCGATCATTTCGCCGCAGCGGT
Organism: Rhodococcus quanlei; assembly: GCF_055231015.1. Taxonomy (NCBI): domain Bacteria; kingdom Bacillati; phylum Actinomycetota; class Actinomycetes; order Mycobacteriales; family Nocardiaceae; genus Rhodococcus; species Rhodococcus quanlei. Next base: position 126,088 of record NZ_JBUYWD010000024.1, read on the forward strand.
CGACTACGTAGGCATCTCCGACCTGGCGAATTTCTTGCGTTCGATGCCTCCGTTCGCGCGCACCCATTTCACCAACAATTGGTACCGCTACGTCGGCAACCCCGACGACCCCGCCCAGGCAGCAGATATGGCCTCCCGGTCGCCCATCACCATGGTCGACCGGATCCGCATCCCCCTGCTGGTTGTCCAAGGCGCGAACGACGCACGCGTCGTCCAGGCGGAATCCGACAATATCGTCCGATCCCTGCACGATCGAGGGGTTTGAACTGTTCGACACTTTCTGAGCGAACGTGAGCATATGTGCACCTGTCTGAGCGGGTGCGTTGGCTGAGTGATGTTTGTCCTCAGCCTGCGGGAGCCATGCCGGTGATTGTCGACGGGATGCGTCGTGAGGAATCGACGCCGACCTGGTTCGGCGGGTTGCGCGCGCAGTGGGTAGGTGATTACCAACGAGTGCACTGGGGAAATGGTGTGAGAGAGGGGTTCCGATCAAAATGGGAGCCGCCCCGAAGTGCGGGCGGCGTATCGATGTCGGACCCTTCTGCAAGTGTGGTGATCGTGGAATATCGCGGCGGTCTGCCCCAGTGGGGAGTCGAGTACCTCGCCGCCGTGCTGGCCGGCCGTGGCCCCACGCTTGTCGGCACTTCGGTGGGGGTGTGATGGCCCGGTTCGAGGTTCCGGAGGGGTGGGTGGTGCAGGCGTACCGGTTCGCGCTCGACCCGACCCCGGCCCAGCAGCGGACCCTGTTTTCGCATGCGGGTGCGGCGCGGTTCGCGCACAACCACATGCTCGCCTTGGTGAAAGCGGTGATGGATCAGCGGGCGGCGGAGCGCACCTACGGTCTCGCCGACACTGATCTGACACCCGCACTGGGGTGGTCGCTGCCCGCACTGCGGAAGACCTGGAACGCTCGTAAGGACGACTATGCGCCGTGGTGGGGTGCGAACTCGAAGGAGGCCTACAACACCGGTCTCGACAGCCTGGCCCGCGGATTGGACGCCTGGAGCCAGTCGCGTAAAGGTGCGCGGGCGGGGAAGGCGGTGGGGTTTCCGCGGTTCAAGACCGCGCGTGCGCGGCGGATCGAGTCCGGGACCGCACGGATTTTGTCGGCCACGGTCACGCAGGATTCGTCGGGGCGATGGTCTTGCTCGTTTCAGACTCTCGTGGCGGCCAAGACCCGGCCCGCGCACGCGTCACGGTCGCCGTATCCGGTGGTGGGGGTGGATGTGGGAGTGAAGGCCGACAGCCTCCTGGTGGTCGCCACCCCCGACGGGACCGAGATCAACCGAGTCCGGGCGCCGAAGTCACTCACCGCAGCGCAGGCCAGTCTCCGTGTGTTGCAACGCAAGGCCGCCCGCCAGCACGGCCCCTACGACCCGGCCACGAAGACCCGGCAAAGACCGTCGGCGCGGTGGCGACGCACCCAAGCCCGAATAGGGAGAACGCATGCGCGGGCCGCTGCGATACGCCGGGATGTGGTGCACAAGGCCACCACCACCCTCGCGCAACACCACAAGGTCGTCACCGTGGAGACGTTGAGCGCCGCCGGTATGCGCCGTGCTGGTGGCGCCTACACGAAGGGCCTCAACCGTGCCCTCGCCGATGCCGCGTTGGCCGAGGTGCGACGGATGCTCACCTACAAAACCGCCTGGTATGGGTCCACGGTGGTGGCGGCGGACTGGTTTTATCCCTCATCGAAGACG